>JAFXZT010000047.1 GCA_017541145.1 Bacteroidales bacterium
ATTCAAGACTTGATTTTCGAATTTAGGACAGCTTATTCGGCAAAAGATTAACCCTTTGCAATTTATAATCAAAAAAAAGCCCTCCAGGTATGTGTAGAGGGCTTGGGAGCGTATTGTCAAATTTTTCTCGGACACTAATATTTGCAAATAAATTAAAAGATATTTATGCGTTTCATAAAATCTTATATATTAACCTGTTTGCTTATTTTAACTATCGCTTTGACAGCAACGGCGCAAGAAAAACGTGCCTTGTTTGTCGGTATTTCCAACTATCCGGAAAATTCAGGATTTGGAAAAATTCACGGTGCAAATGATTTTGAGATTGTCGGCAAAATACTTAACAATCAAGGTTTTAACACTACTAAACTTTTAAACAATCAAGCCACTGCCGCTAATATCCGTTCTGAAATTAAAAATCTTGTAACAAATTCTGTAAAAGCTAGTTACGTTTATATTCATTTTTCGTGTCACGGACAGCCGGTTGAGGATTTGCCGCCAATTGATGAGGACGACCTTTGGGATGAATCCGTTGTTGCTTATGATGCTAAAATCAAATATCAGTCAGGCGTTTACGAAGGTGAAAATCATATTCTTGATGATGAACTTTTCGTTTATTTCAATCAAATCAGAGAAAAAATCGGAGAAAATGGTTTATTGTGTGTTGTAATTGATGCTTGTCATTCCGGCACTTCGTCACGGGACGAAATTGAGGAGAATGATGTTGTTCGCGGAACGAAATTAGGATTTAGCGAGTCGGGTAAAATTTTTGCACCGAGAATCAACACGAAAAGTAATTTTCAAATAGAGAAAAAGTCAGGTTTAGGCGATATCGTTATTCTTGAAGCCTGCCGTTCTTATCAGTTCAATAAGGAGGTTTTCAAAGACGGAAAATATTACGGTTCATTGTCGTATTATGTCAGCAAAGTTATTGAAAAACAAAATATTGCGAAAAATTTAGATTGGATTCTAAAAGTCAGGGAATTGATGTCGGAAGACGGTACTCTGACAAATCAAAATATGGTTTACGAAGCAAGTTTTTAACAATACATGTTTTAATCGTGATAATCCTCGTTGCTCCATTCAAATTTTACTGTTTCGGGAACCATATATTTGCGAATTTTGTAGTCAATATTTGCTTTGTGCGCTTGGCTTAGTTGATAGCGACGCGGAATTCTGTACATCTTGCCGTCTTTTATAAAACGCGCTCCTGTCTGATGAAAACGGAACGGAATTTCGCGTTCAATGCACTGCCGTCTGATGTTAAGAATCCAATCATAATTACATGGACGAGCGTCAATGCCCGATTCTCCGCTTGTTGCCACTTCCTCAATTTCTGGCGTGAGGTACGGTGAAAGGTTGATGTCGGTAAGCATCGGGGCAACCATAATACTTTTGTGTTTGATTGGAACTGATAAAAATATCGGCAGACGATAATCCGCCATAGCCTGATTTTCTACGGTGCAACCCACGAGAACATTGTTGTAACCGTCGCCCCAATCATCGGGAAGGCATTCCATAAAACGGTCGATGCGTTTGGTGAAGAAATAGAACCAAAGGTCACTTCGCTGTTTTATCATCCGCCAACATTCGGGACGCCATTCGTCGGCATCTTTCAACAGAAAATCCGAAGTAAAACAAGTGAACACCACACGTCCGGATGGAATCTTCCAACTCTTGTCGCGGCGGCGTTTTACGGGCAGATTGAAATTGGCTGTTTTTCTACATTCTTTGCTCGAAATTTCGCTGCCATACATCTCGTCCTGACGATAGACGTAACAATATTTGCAGCCCGAACTTATTTTTGTACAGCCGTGCCACGGGTTCCAATCAGCGTATATTTCCCATTGTTCTGACATCGTGATTATTTTTGTTGTTGCTGTAAAATTGAAATTTTTGTTAAAACCAAAATCCGGCAAAAAATCTGGTGATGTTTCTTACAAAACTTGTTGATACTTCGTTGTAATCGCCTAAAATTGTGGAATATAACACGTAATCTGTTCCAACAAAAATCCGTTTGAAATTGTATGATGCGGCAGCGCGTCCCCAGATGCAAAGATCTGTGACTTTGTATTTCATGCGATGCCGTTGTGATGATGTTTCAAGCTGATTTTTTTCCCACAAAACAAAGGTCGGAATTACAGAGGCGTGAAACAAAAACCTTTTTTTGGTAACATAATTGTAGCCGTAGCCTGCGCCAAATCCTACACTGCGTGATGTAATATTGAAATCGCCTTTTTCCGTCTGCATTTTTGCGGCGGTGTACGATGAGCCCAGTAACACGCTTCCGCAGCTGTGTATTTGTGTGTATGACTTGTCGAATGCCGCCGGAAACGAGAATTTTTTGTTGTTGAAAACATAGTAAACCGAAAACATCTTCATGCCAAAATCGATGTCACCGCGTTGCAATGTTACCAAAGTGTCGTTGTTGTAAATTTCAGCCGAAAACGAGTTGGCACGGCAAAAATCGGTTTCAATTCCAAATCTGCGGCAAAAAAATCTGAAATTAAATTCCTTGTCGTTTTTGCGTCCTCGGTTTGGTTTTATGCTGTAGCCGAATCCGTATCCCCTGTAAGTGGCGTATATTCCGGATTTGTTGCTGAGATTTGTATAAAAATTGGCTCGGTTATCGTTTTTGTTAATCATAATTCCTATTGACGAAAAATCAGGGTGCAATGCCGCCATAAAACGTTTTTCCGGACGGCTAACGTAGTTCGTATCAAATCCTGAATTGAAGTAAAATGCTGATACTAAGCTGTCTGCCTTCATTATAAACCGTTTTTGGGCATACAGAGATACACTTGTTATCAATAATAATATTGTAAAAACTAATTTTATCATCAATCGGTTTAGGTAATTTCTTTTGGGAAACTACAATGAATATGCCAATAACTTTATATTTTACTGTAAATAAAAGAAGCATCAATTTTGTAGATTGATGCTTCTGATTTTCAATTTGTTGTTTGTTATTTTTTTATAACTTCAAAATTTTGTTTCGGACGCAAAACATCGCTGCATTTTTCTGTGAATGTATTGTTGATTGCAACGGTTTTTACTTGTGCAAAATTTTCGGAAGAATTGCCGGCTTTGAATTGATATTCACCTTTTTCCATTTTCCAACTTGAAGTTTCTGAATCAAACGAAGCCATTTCTTTGTACGAAATTTCCATTTCCAAAGTTTGTTCTTCGCCGGGGTTCAAAAGTTTGGTTTTCTTGAATGCTTTCAATTCTATTTCCGGTTTATAAAGTTCTGATTTCGGTGCTGTTACATAAATTTCTGCAACTTCTTTTCCTGCTGTTTTTCCGGTATTTTTTACTTTGATTTTTACAGTAATTTTGTCGTTTTGATCAGCAACTTCCAAATCAGAAAATTCAAATGTTGTATAACTCAAACCGTAGCCGAACGGAAATTTTGTCTTTTTGCCAAAACTGCTGAAATATCTGTATCCTACAAAAATGTCTTCGTAATAATTTGTAAAATCAAGATTTTCATCGTTGTGACGTTCTGTACCGCGTCCGAACATCGATTTGTTGTTGGCTTCGTAATCGTAAGGGAAATTTTTCGCTGACGGATAATCGAAATAATCTTCGGCAAATGATACCGGCAATTTTCCTGACGGATTGTCTTTGCCAAGTAAGATGTCAGCAACGGCATTGCCGCCTTCTTGACCGCCCATCCAGCTGAGTATCACTGCATCAGGAGTGTCAACCCAAGATTTGGTTTCTATTACGCCGCCGGTATTGAGTATTACGATTACTTTTTTACCGAGTTTTGAAAATGCTTTTTGTACCGAATTCAGCAATTTTTTCTCGTTGTCTTGAAGATAAAAATCCGCAATTCTTCTGTCGCGAAATTCTCCGCTGCATCGTCCTATTGTGATTACTGCTGCATCGTTTTTTTTCGCAAATTCAGTTAAATCCTGATCGGAAATTTCAAAGTTTTCCGGCATGAATTTGTAAACAAAAGCATTGTTAATTGTTGTGTCGGCATCGTGAATTTTGCGTTGTTTTTCAATCTCTTGTGTGTAACGGTTTTCAAGATTTTCATCGATATTCAAGCCCGCATTTCTCAATCCTTCGGTAAGCGATACGGTGTGTTCTTCGTTGACATCGCCCGAACCTGTACCGCCCGAAACAAATTCGTAACTGATTGTACCGAAAACTGCTACATCTTTAACGTTTTTCAGCGGCAAAGCATTGTTTTTGTTGGTGAGCAAAATTATACCTTCAGCGGCTGATTGACGGGTGATTTTTGCGTGTGCCGGCATGTCGGGTTTGTTGCTGAATTTGTAACCTTGAAATCTCGGTGTTTTGAGAATCAGTTCCAAAATGCGTTTTATATTTTGATCCATGGCTTGTTTGTCAATTTTACCGTTTTTCAAGCCTTCTTTTATTTGATTGTACTGATTATCAGTTCCCGGCATCAGCAAATCGTTGCCTGAATTTACTTGCGCTGTTGCATCAAGTCCGGCAAACCAATCGGTCATTACCAAACCTTTGAAAGCCATATCTTTGCGCAATACCGAATCGTTCAATTCTTTGGATTCCGAAGTGTAAGTGCCGTTCAGATAATTGTAAGAAGTCATTACTGTCCAAGGATTTGCATCGTTGATTGCGATGTCAAACTGTCGGAAATATATTTCTCTCTGAGCGCGGGTGGATACTCTGGAATCGGTGCTGTTTCTGAAAGTTTCCTGATTGTTGCATGCAAAATGTTTTATCGAAGTTCCCACGCCGTTGCTCTGAATTCCTTTGATAATTGAGGCGGCGATTTTGCCTGCCAACAGTGGATCTTCCGAGTAATATTCATAATTTCTGCCGCATAACGGATTTCGGTGAATATTAACGCCCGGACCGAGAATTACGTCCACTCCGTATTCCTTAACTTCTTGACCCATAGCTTTTCCAACCTCTTCCACCAAATCCTGATTCCAAGTGCTGGCAAGCATTGTTGCCACCGGAAACGCTGTACAATAGTAAGTTTCGGTAGAATCGTTTCTTTTTGGCGAAATTCTCAAACCCGCAGGTCCGTCTGCCAAAACTATCGACGGAATTCCCAAACGCGGTATTCCGTGAGTTGTGCCGGCTGCTCCGGGTATGATATCGTCGTTTGCGCCTACCACGCCTACCGGTTCTTCGATGTTTTTCATTCCGCAGCCCAGAAGCAACATTATTTTCTCGTCTTCTGTCATGGCTGCCACTACGTCGTCAAGTTTGTCAACACCAAGTTTCGGAGCTTTGTCGCCGCCGCAACTTGTTGAAAATAACGTTGTTGCTGATATTATTCCCATGATTAATTTTTTGACTCTTTTCATTATAATCAGTATATTAAGTTAAAAAAAAATTATTAGTAGTTTCGTGCGGTTTTTACTTTAATTTGTAAAAAGTTTTGTCACCGTTGTTTTGCACTTTGTAATTATTTTTGTATGAATATTTTGTAACTTCCGGGTTTGAGATATTTGTCTTGCCGTCGGGAGTTGTGATTTTTACACTGTGTTTTGTTTCACGGTTGTTTTTATCGTACTCATATTCATCTATTTGCAAACTTTTTATCGTGTCTGCATCAAACTGTTCCAAAGTGATTTTTATTAGTTGGTTTTTGGCGTTATAATTTCTTGTTTCGGTTAAAATCTTTTTGCTGTCGTCCACCGTTTTCTTTATCAAATTGCCTTTCTCGTCATAATCTAAAGTTATGGTTTCCAGATTGATAACTTCGTCTTCTGAATTTATTTTGTATTCATGTTTTGAGTAGACTAACTGATATTTTTCGCCGATTTTTTCGTATTTTCCCGACCATGTTGACAGCCATTTGTAGTAAGAATTGTTAGGTTTGTTTGTAACATTATCTTTTGTAATTTGCTGTTCCAAGGTTTGAATCAATGTATCGTTACCCAAATTATCATCGTAAATAAATTGGGTTTGAATTGCAGTAATTTCGCCGTTTTTCGATTTTTGTTCTGCAATTTTTACCAACACCGTATCTTTGTATTCGTATTTTGTCGTATAGTTTTTTACGTCGGGATTGTTAGTCTGAAAATCACAGCTAAGTAACTTTCCGTCAGCGCTGTACGTGTAGGCAAATTGTTCTTCGTAATTGTCTTTTGAATTTCTTTTTGTTGATACCAATTTGCCTTGTTCGTTGTAAATATTATGTTCGGCAAATATTGTTTTTCCACTGTCAATAATTTCGTGCAAAGTAATATTTCCGTCGGGATTGTAAATCCATTTTTCTTTCACATTGCCTTCCTTGTCGTAGCTTTTTAGCGGCGTGTCCCAATCCACTTCATTTGGTTTGGCTTTTATTTCATCGTTTTTGGGATCGTTTTGGACGTAAATCTCTGTTGAATCTTCTGTAGATTTCGTCGTTTTGTTGTAGTTTCCGTTGGATTCGCAGGCTGCAAAAGCTACAGCAAAGACTGCAATCGTCAAAATTTTTTGTTTCATTTTTTGTTTTTTGACTGTGAAATATTTTGTGTTTACTTTTTATTTTATCATTCTTTCCTATTTTTTTTTGAGTTATTAATTTTTTTTGACTTTTTGTTGACATCAATTATTGATTTTTTGCGGTTTGCTATTTAAACATGAAAAATGTTTTTTCGCCGGTGTTTGCTATACGGCAATTTTGGTCGTAAGTATAAGTTTCGATGTTCTCTATCAGCGCGTTAGCCGCAAAATCTTTATTGATAGTTTTGTGTTTGATTATTCTGTTGTATTTGTCGTATTCAAATTCGTCAGACGAAATCAATCCGTCTTCAGGATGTTCGATTTTTATTTGTGTAACATTTCCGTTCTCGTCGTAATCGTATGTAGTTGAGCTTGTTAGCCAAGGAGCTTGCTCGCCTTTATACTTCATTTTGTGAACTGCTTTCAGTTTGTTTTTTCCGTTTACAGTTACATATTCCATTTTTTGCAATTCGCACATAATTCCGGGGTCGGATACTGATTGTATCAATGTATCGTTGCCGTTTTCGTCTGAATAATAATTCTTTACAATTGGCTGAGCTGAACTTGCAATTTTCAACGATTCTGTTTTTTTGTTACCGTTGTATTCATATTTTGCAGTGCTCGATTCTTTGGTTTCGTTTTCCAAATATGTGCGGCTTGTTATACGGTTTTGCTTGTCGTAACCGTATTTTATCAAGGCTTTTTTGCTGTCTTTTACAAACATCTTGCGTTCGCAAATCATATTGTTCAACGAATCGTAAGTATATGTTTTTTCGAGAGTTAAGTTTCCGTTGCTGTATTCATCGGTTTTTATCAACTGGTTTTGTTCGTTGTATTCTTGAACTATCGAAGTGTCACCATTTGATAGAATTTTGCAAATTTCTTTTTCCCAGTCAACATCTTCCGGTGAATGGTAAACTTTTTCTGTTTTTACCGTGTTGGAATTTGTGCATGCTGAAATTCCAAACGTAACAATTGTTATTGCTGTCAATACTGATTTTTTCATGGTTGTTGTTTATAAAATTTTTTCTAATAATTTGTTTTTATTTTTCTGGTAAAAATTATTTGTTATCGAAGCAAATTTAATCAAAAAATCTTTTATAATCCAAAAAAAATTGTAATAAAAAATTTTGTTTTGAGGTTGAAATTTGATTTGTAAAGATGTTAAAAAAAAAAACTCCGGACAACATCTCTGTTTTTCCGGAGTTGAGTAAATATTTTTGTAGTAAAATCTATTCTTCTTTTTTCTTCTTTTTCTTGTAAAAATTCATTTCATCGAGATATTCCCATGCTTTTTCCGGCATGAAAAATCTTACGTCGTTGCCGTTTTGAATGGATTCGCGGATAAATGTGCTTGATACTTCGATTATAGGTGTGTTTACCAGCGTAATATTCGGATGATTTTTCATCGGTCCGCCGTCGCTGCCATTTCTCGGAAAAACAATAATATGGTAATTTTCAACTATTTGCTCCGAATTTTTCCATCTGTCCAAACGTTCCAAATTGTCGGTTCCCATTATCAGATAAAACTCTCGAGTCGGATATTTTTCTTTCAAATAAGTGAGTGTATCGATAGTGTAAGATGGTTTCGGCATTGAAAATTCGATGTCGCAGGCTTGAAACTTTTTGTAACCTTCAATTGCTCGGTTTACAAGTTCAAGTCTTTGATAATCGGGTAGGAGAGACTCTTTTTGTTTGAACGGGTTTTGCGGGCTGATTACAAACCATAGATAGTCCAATTCTGAATATTCCACCAGATAGTTTGCAAGCATCAAGTGTCCGTTGTGTATCGGATTAAAAGACCCGAAGTAAAGTCCTGTTTTCATTTTTTTTAGACATTTGTTTTTGTGAATTTATATTGCTTTTTGTGACGGTTAAATCTTTGTTTTACAGTTATTTACAGTAATAAAAGATGTTAACGTTCGAGCACAAAAAAAGGATTGAAACTTTGATTAGAAATTTCGCTGCGAAAATAAAAATTTCCGTAGTAAAAATCAAAGTTTCAATCCTTGAAAGTTGATTATTCGTTCAATCTGTAGATTGCTTTTGCTTCCTCAGCTCTGGTGTAGTCCCAAAATGGACCGACAGAAAGTCTGGAGAATGTCAGACCTTCGTACAACGCATCCACAAATTGGCTTGCTGAGCCTGATGATACAGCCGCAGGGCTTCGAGTGTACTCGTAACTGCCTAATCTCTTGAGTTCTACAAACGAAACTTGAAACCAGTGCATTGTGCTTGGTGCAGTAGCTTGCGGCAACTCGTTGATTTTGTCTTTTGACTTTTTGTAATAAATCTTTGAGTTTGTGGCTTCGGCTTCGCTATAGAACGGACCTATTGTTACTTGTCTGTGAGCGATTCCCCACCAAACGGCTTTTGAAAATCCTTTGATTGAGCCGATTACAGCTTTTGTACCGGTTCCCATAATTTCTATTTCTTTGCGTTTGCTGTCGATTCTCATGCGGATAAAATACCAGTAAACGTCAGGTTCCGGGTCGCCGTCTTCATTTATTAAATCCGGATTCGGTGACTCCATTTTGGTCGATTGTTGCTTTTCCGGGTCGATGTCAATTGCCATCAACGTATTGCAAATGAGCATCATCCCCATCATTAGCATCAATATTCTTGAAATTTTCTTCATGATGTTAATTTTTTAATAATAATCGATTTTTTGTTGGCTTTAATATGTCTGTTTGAAAAACAAAATCCATACCACACAATTTTTTATACTTTAATTTGCTGCATAAATATCATAAGAATTTTTAGCGTAAAATTACAGATTTTGTATATTTGCAAAGAAAATAAATTATATAAATCATAAAATTTTACAAAAATGAAGAAGACAATCCTTTTAGTTTCGTTGTGTTTCAGCATGATGTTTACTGCTTGTTTTGATAACGGCGGCTCAAACAACAATGGCGGTTCTAAAAATTCAACTACCACTACCACAACTGATAACGGAAAAAAATCAACTACTGAAACCCGTAACAGTTTCAGCTCAAATGATGGAAAATTCAGTATTAATTTCCCTGCACCTCCTGCCGGTCCTGAAAGTTCTATTGAAAAAAACAAAGCCGGTTTGATGCAAACTTTTACTTACACTCTTTCTGTTAGCGACAATGCATATTATTTCGCATATTACAAAGATTATCCTGTTGGCGTAATTACTGATTCCAACACTGAAACTATGCTTAAAAAAGAGGCTGACAATTTTATGAAAAACTGCGGTTCTTCTGTTGCAAAATCTACCGAAGAACGTCTTAACGGCAACAAAGGTCTCTCATTCTCAGGCGTTTTGAATGATACAATTAATATCAATATGAGAGCTTTCTTTGTTGGTAAACGTTATTATCAATTTGGTACAATGGCTTCTGACGGCGCAATTTCTGACAAGGATTCTAAGAAATTTATCAATTCTTTTGAAATCGTAAAATAATCGACACTTTTATTATAAAAAAAGAGATTGTTCAGACTAACAATCTCTTTTTTTGGTTGACATCTTTTAATGTAACACGCTGCGTTTCAATAAATAAGGAATCAGTATTTCTTTGAAACTTTTGCTGATATCCGCCGCTACATAATCAATATCAAACATCCCGCAGCGGTTTTTTAAATCGTTACAAAATTCACCGGAAAGTTTTCTGTAAATTTCCTTGTAATCCATTGGATTTAGCGAAATTTGTGCACCGGTTTCCATATCAACAAATTTGTAAGGACGGTTCTCAAAATCGAAATCCAATTCGGTCTGCTTGTCCATTACATGAAAAAGTATAACATCGTGTTTCGCGTGTCTGAGATGCTGAAGTGCAGAGAAAATTTCGTTGTTGCTGCCGGTGTCCAGCATGTCGCTGAAAATTATTACAAGGCTGCGTTTATGAATATTTTCTGCAATTTGATGCAAACAATTTGCGATAGTTCCGGTTTCGGGTTCGGTTGTGATATCGCGGTTTGCAATTGCCTCTTGAAGCTTGGTAAACAGCATCTTAGCATGTACCGGCGAAATTTTTGCATCGGAACTGAAATCGATATTTTTGTCGAAAAGAGTCAGAGCTACGGCATCGCGCTGTTTTCTCAACAGATTGATAATTGCTGCGGCACAAACGGCTGAAAATTCCAACTTGTTGAACTTCGCGCTTTTGGGATATTTCATGCTTGACGAAGTGTCAATAAGAATATGACAGCGTAAATTGGATTCGTCTTCGTAACGTTTTATGAAAAGTTTTTCGCTACGGGCATACAATTTCCAGTCAATATGTCTTGTACTTTCGCCTTTGTTGTAAAGTCTGTGTTCGTTGAATTCCGACGAAAATCCGTGGAAAGGACTTTTGTGCAATCCTGTGATAAAACCTTCTGTAACGTGAGCCGCTACAAATTCGAGGTTGTTCAAATCGGATATTTCTGACAGTTTGTCAAGCATTTATGTAAAATAATAAAAAAAACTACGTCAACTTTGTTGTCAACGTAGTTTGATTCATGGAAGAATCTATTTGTTGAACAAAAAAATCTATTTGATAGGTGAAGCGTAATCTCTAACATCTTTGCCGGTGATTTCGTTGCCGCAAAGAATAATCAGACGTTCCAAAACGTTTCTAAATTCACGGATGTTTCCTGTCCAGTTAATTTTTTGAAGTTCTTCAACAGCCTCAGCAGTAAACGATTTAGGAGCTGTGTAATATTCGCCGCAAATCTGATTGTTGAAATAATCTACAAGCAACGGAATATCTTCCAAACGGTCGTTTAATGCCGGAACATGTATGATGATAACGCTGAGTCTGTGATAGAGGTCTTCACGGAAACGGTTAGCTAAAATTTCTTCTTTGAGATTTTTGTTGGTAGCCGCAATTACGCGAACATCAATTTTTATTTCCTTGTCGGAACCTACTCTTGAAATTTTGTTTTCTTGCAATACTCTCAACACTTTGGCTTGAGCTGCAAGTGACATATCTCCAATTTCGTCAAGAAAAATTGTACCGCCGTTGGCAGCTTCAAATTTACCTTTCTGTTGTTTCATTGCAGAGGTAAATGCACCTTTTTCGTGACCAAAAAGTTCGCTTTCAATTAGTTCTGACGGAATGGCAGCACAGTTTACTTCAACAAAAGGTCCTGATGCTCTGTTACTTTTTTCATGAAGCCATCTTGCTACAATTTCTTTACCTGTACCGTTTTCGCCTTGGATAAGAACTCTTGCATCGGTAGGAGCAACTCTTTCAATCATTTCTTTCACATGACGGATAGCTTCTGATTCGCCGATCATTTCGTATTTGCGGTTGATACGCTGTTTCAATACTTTGGTTTCGGCGATAAGTTCTTTTTTCTCGGTAGCATTTTTTATGATAACAAGCAATCTGTTGAGATCCAATGGCTTTTCAATAAAATCGTATGCGCCTTTTTTGATTGCTTCTACCGCAGTATCCACAGTACCGTGACCCGAAATCATTACAACCGGAGTTTCAATTCCCATTGCCATGATTTTGTCTAGTACTTCCAAACCATCCATTTTTGGCATTTTGATGTCGCACAATACGATATCAAATTTTCCGGCATTAATTTTTTCCATGCCTTCAAAACCGTCTTGAGCAAGCTCAATCTCGTGATTTTCGTATTGTAGTATGTCTTTCAATGTGTTACGAATAGATCGTTCGTCGTCTATTATGAGTATTTTTGCCATTATCTTGTGTCTAAAAAATTGATTTCACAAATTTACGATATTTATTGAATTTACAAACAAAAAAATTACTATTTTTAGAAAAAATTTTTTTAGCTACTTTTATGAAAAGAAAAATTTACACATCAGGAGAGACTGTCTTCGACATCATCTTCAAAAACAGCCGTCCACAAGGTGGAAATCCGGGCGGTTCGGTGCTCAATTCTGCTGTTTCGCTCGGCAGACTTGGGCTTGCGCCGGTGTTCCTTTCCGATTTTTGCAACGACATGATTGGTGAGGTGATTAAGAATTTTCTTAAAGAAAACGGTGTGAAACCAAAGCAGGTAATTGCTGATTCGTGTTTGCAAACTTCGGTTGCTTTGGCTTTTTTGGATGCCGACAATAATGCTAAATACGAGTTCTACAAATCTCGACCTAAATTTTCTGATACTCAGCTTTTTACTGCTGATTTCCATGAGGACGACATCTATTTGTTCGGCTCGTATTACGGTATTATGCCAGAAATTCGTGACGGTATTTGCAACATGATTTCTCAGGCTAAGGACAATAATGCCATTGTGGTTTATGATCCTAATTTCCGCCGTCCGCATCTTAAAGATTTACCGCATGTGTTGCCTTTTATTATTGATAATTTTGAGAAGGCTGACATCATCAAGGGTAGTCACGAGGATTTTGAACTGATTTTTAATACTGACAGTCAGGAAGAAACTTTCTACAAGTTGATGCGGATTAATCCTAATGCTCATTTGTTTTATACAAAAGGTAAAAACGGATGTTCGTATTGTTTCAAAGGTGAGATTCAGGAATTTGTTGCACCAAAAATAGTTCCGATTTCTACTATCGGCGCGGGTGACAATTTTAATGCCGGCATTGTTTACGGCGTTGTAAAACACAATCTTACTAAATCTGCTTTATCCGGCAAAATTGAGAAGGATGTCATTAAGGATATTGTGGAAGTTGCAACTAAATTTGCACAATTTGCTTGTATGAGTAACGATAATTATATCTCTCAAGAGTTTGCTAATTCTTACAAGATTTAGTTTTTCAGCCTATTATCCGAAATTTTAGTTAACTACAAAAAATTAAAACGCAACCCGTAAAGAAATTTTCTTTTGAGTTGCGTTTTTTTGAAACTAAATTAATGAATATATGTCAAAAAAATTATAATCTTGGACAAGCGATAACTTGATGACGTTTTTTCGCTTTTGCTTTTGGTGCAAATTCGTATGACAGAGAAATTTCGTGGCTGCCGCCGGTTGAGCTCAAGAGTTCTCCGATAGAAAAGTCGTAGCTATAGCCGATGTTGAGGTTGTAAATTTTGTAACCGATTAATAATACAATTGCATCGAGGTTGCCGTATGATTCCTCTCTGATTGCAATCGGAATACCTCGTACCCACGCACCGAGTGTAAACGGATTTTTCGACCAGTAGGCTCCAATGCTGAATTGGTCTGAAAGTTTGGAATATTCGTACAATGCAGCAAATGTTACATTCTGAAGGTCGTCTTTGTTTCGTCTGCCACGGCTTGTAGTTGGCGCACCAACATAAACTTTTGCACCTCCAAATATTGATACTTTCATATCTTCGTGATATTCGTCGCGATCGTAAAGTGATGCTTTCGGTTTCAAAAGGTGGTCAACCGAAATGCCTCCCCAATATTTTTCGGAGTAGAATAGTGCAGAAACTTGCATATCCAAATATGGTTTTGATGCAAGAGGTTGGTATTCAGAAGTTTGTTTTGTTACCAAACCTTTGTCGTCAATCATATCGCCGAAGATTAGTTTTTCAAAATTGAGGCTTCGTCTGTTGTATTTAAACGAGATGCCGGGTCTGAAAACCCAATCTCTTGTAATTTTTGTGTACCAAGAATAGCAGATATCAATTGTAGTGAGAGCTAAATCTCCGTCGCCTGCGTCATCGCGCAATATCATTGCACCTATACCGCTGTTCACTTTGTAGAGGTTTTGGTCGTATGCTACTGCATAGGTATTAAACATACCGATTTCCGGCCATTGATTTCTGTAGTTGGCAGAAATACGGCTTCCGTTGCAAACACCTGCGTATGAAGGTGCTAAAAATAGCGGTGCTGCGTAATATTGCGAGAACTGGATTATCTGTGCTCCAGCTTCTTGCATGTATAAAAATAATGCAAGAAATATTTGGATGAATAAAAATTTTCTGTACATAGTCTCTCCAATGTCTTTTTTTACAAAACGTACTCTTTGTTGTTATTATTATGTAATGCTCACATAAAAAGTGTTGTTATTTTCGCTCTGCAAATTACTGAAATTATTTTATATTTTTAAAATTTTTTTCAATAATTTTTATTCATTACACAAGTTTGGCATTTTTTTGCAAATTTGTTCCAAAATCTTTGCCAAGTCTTGTGTTTCGTAATTTATTTCGTCAGCTGCGAGATCTTTTTGTGTGGTATTTTGGTCGGAGAAATCTTTTCTGATTTTTCCTTGCAAATTTTCTCTGTTTTGTTGCATTTTCAAATAGTCTTCGTGAAGATATTCCGCGTCGGGAGGTAATGTATCTCCGTAATCTTCTTTGAAGTGTTTGTCGATATTCCTTTCTTTTTGTAACGTTATGAATATCTGATCTTTGGCTGCTTGTATTGCGTTGTTCAGTTTGTTTTGGGCTTGACGGTTGTTTTCTGCGTCAAGGCGTTGCAAATAGTCGGTAACGCTTACATTTGCTTTGTCTCTGCACGAACGGCAATATGTTGTATTCAGCTCATTTTTAAGCGTTTCGCAATATGCTGTTGCTTCGGCAGAGGGTTGCATGGTGTTCAGTTTGTTGGTTTTGGTTTGGAAAACTTTTTTGTATAATTCGGTTTCGAGTTTGTATTTCAGTTTTTCCAATTCCAAAAGTCCCTCGGCATCGGGTCTGTCTTTCGGAAAATTTATTGAATGTAATACTGACAAATCTTTTTCGTAGCGTTTTGCATCAAATGTCGGCGGTACTTTGCCTGATGAATGTTCTATCATTGTTAGTACGATGTTCTTGATATTCTTCAAGTTGTTGTCACCTTCCAAATATACTTCAGCGTTGGTCATGATAGAATTGTAGGTTGGTGCAAATTCGTTTTTAAAGATGTTGTCTTTTATAAATTCTTTGTTGCGGGCTGCTTGCAAGTTCTTGAGAGCGCGGAAGTTATTAAAAATCAATAAAAACATCCTGCTGAAATCGTCGGTTGTACGGTTTTTATAATTCAGGTTGTAATTATTGATACTTGATTTCAGTTCCACAAATGTTCTCAAATATTCTATCAACTTGATTTCGTGATTATAAATCTCTGTACTCAACAATCCCGATTCATATTGTTTTTTTACTTTTGCAAGTCTGGAATCTATTGTTTCTGAGGTAGTTTCGTCGCCAACTACTGGTTCTGAAACGTATTTCGACTTGTAGTTTACAATTATGATATACGGATATTGCATATATTTAATAAGTGTAGCAATTTTGTTTTTGTCGAGTTTCGGATTTTCGTTGCTGTTGAGATATTTTGCAATTTCGGTAGAATCGATGTCCGCTAAGTGAACTCTCGATGGTATGAAACTGTAACAACTGACGGATGCAATTTTTTTGCTGAAATCTTGGTCTTCGTAAAGACGGATTGTTGAATTGAATTTGTATTCCTTGTTGGCAGTTTTGCAAGTGAGTAGCGAACTGAGTTCCCCGGCAAATGTCTGAGCCGCAGCCAGCGGTGCTGTTGTCCATTCCGAGATTGATTTCAATTGGGTTGCAACGTAATCAATCAGCTTATTTTCTTTGTCTTGCGTTATTACATCCACATCAATATTACAGTCTATTTTACCATTTGACAGCGTTGACAGCGGCAGATTGTCTATAATTCTTATGGCTTCGTAATTGTCAGTGGTATAGGTTTTTAGTCCCGATTCGTCGCTTGTGATATTAAAGTTGAAAATCGGATAACTTAGATTTCCAAGCGAAGTTCCGTCTATTTTGGCTGTAATAAGGATGTTTTTAGGATTGTTGAGATTTGTTTTCTTTTTCTTACTTTGATTTACATACAACTCATTTAATAATGTCTGAAATCTTGACCCGTTAAACAAATACAAGTCAGAAGATAAATAATGCCATTCGCCGTTGAACTCATAATCCACAGTTTTGGTAAATTCTTGATTTACAACCAAAACATCCTGTGCTTGAGCGTTTAGGCTACAAGTTGCAACGGCTGCGATTATTAATTTCTTGATGGTTTTTTGTGTTATCATATTTATTCAAGTATTATATTTTCTAATTTTTTTTATAGCTGGCGTTTACAAAATGCTATTCTTATTAGTCTTAATAAAATTATACAAATTATCGGATAAAATGCGATGTCGTATTGTTGCGGCATTATTGGTCCGAATATCAGCATTATAGCTGTAATTCCAGCCGTTATTTTGAAATAGTTTTTCCAAAATCCTGTCGCTTTTTTAACATTAAACGCTGCTACTATATGTAACGGATTTGCCCACAAAATGTTCAGATTCCAAGCCGTAACTGTGTGTTCTGTGAGAAACCACATCACTAAAAACAGTATACCGAAAAGCCCTGTTATAAAGAGCATAACTTTGTCACCCACAGCATGATATCTTTGTTTTTTAACTTCAAAATATGTTATCGTAGCCCATATAATAAAAATTAACCAAAAAACTAATGAAGGCGAGATGTAAGTGCTCCAAGTTTTGAGGTTTACGGGGTGTTGGGCATCTATCGCAATATTTTCTGAAGCTACAATCGGATGATGTTCTCCGTTTTTTATGATTTGGGTTTCGTTGAGTACAGAATAGATATAATCCGGTAAAAATTGAATAGTAAAAGTATTTGCTTTTTTGTCAACCGGAAGTCCCATCAAGAGAGAAACGCCGAGTCTGTACCAAGGCATGTCGGCAATTCTGATGTTGATTTGATCTCTTAAACTAAAATTATAAGTGCTGTCGGGAAAAACTACTTCGTTGCCGCAAACATTTTGTATGATATCGCGGATTTTGGTAGCGCAATTGTCTTCCAAAAAATTGTATTTATAATACTTGTTTTCGGGGAGTGCGTTCCATTCCAAAAAGTCATAAAGTGCTTGAGTTTGAGAAGCATTCAGATTTAGAATTTGCTCTTTTACTTTTCGTCCTTCGTGAGAATATTCGCGTTGGAAATAACTGTAATTGTAGGCGGCCAAAGAATAATCCAAAAATCCTCTTACAAATTTCAGTACAAAATAATTTTGCTTGTAACTGAATACGCCGTAATTGTATACTTTATCGATGTTTTGAGATTTGCAGACAGCTCTGAATGCGCAATGTCCGAAAGCTGTGTAAATTTGGTCGCCATTGGCGCATGTCAATACGCTAATTTGCAAACTGTCGTTGTTGTTTTGTGCAGATAATGACAGTGTGCAAAATACCAATGCAATGATTGTCAATATTTTATGTATCACTTCTTTTATGTTTTTTCTAAATGTAAATCTAATTCTTATTTTGCTAATTCTATAATAAATTGGCATATTTTTTTTTGAATTAACAGATTTTAATAATTTTGCAGCGTAATTGTGCGTTTATACAATGTAAAAAAAACACATGTATAATTACCTGAAACAGGTTATGAAAAGATTTGTTGTTGCGATTATATTTCTGACAATTGTGTTTCGTGTAGCGGCACAGGATTACATTTTTTCGCAATATTATTTGGACAAGTTTTCGATAAATCCTGCATTTGCGGGCATTGGGGCTTATTCGGAAGTAGGAACAATTTTTCGCGACCAGTGGCCCGGTATCGAAAAAGGTTACAAAATTTACAGTGCATATTACAGACAAAAATTACCGTCGGTACAAAGCGGTCTGGCATTGCGTGTTAACGGAAATGTAAGCGGTGGAGCTTATTCTCAAAATGCAGCTTCTGTAATTTATGCTTATGATTTCCATTTAACTTACGGCGTAAAATGTAGTCTTGGCATCGAAATTGGTTTTCTTAACAAAAGTCTGAACCAATCGCAACTCGTGTATTACAGCATGATAGACGCCGCCACGGGCAATACATCGGCACTCAACGAATCGGTGGAATATGACAGCTATAATTCTTTGCATTTTTCTACCGGAGTTTGCGTTTATACCAAGCATACAATTGTAGGTTTGGGAGTTCACAGACTTACAAAAATGGTGATAACGGGTGTTGACAATTATATGCCGGTTTTGTTGACCGGATTTGTCAATCATAAAATTGTACTTAACACTGTAACAATTAAACAAAAGGTAGAAGATATTTATATTTTGCCGTCATTGTTGTACACACATTCACCCGTAGCCGATATGATAATGCCGGGCGTATCGTTTAGCGGTTACAAATTGAGATTGGGACTTGCTTATCGCTATCAACGTTCTGATTATCAAAGTAGTGCAATAGTTACGAGCATAGGATTCAGTTTCGGAAATTTAGAATTAGGATTCGGACATGATTTCGATTTAGGTGCAATTTCCGGTATATCCAAAGGCTCAAACGAAGTAGGATTAAAATATAATTTTGAAAATTCGCAAAAAAATAAGGGTTCAAAAACAATATTGTGTCCTGCTTTTTAGTTATATTTGTGAAATTTTGTTTAAAACTCAAATACAATATGAAAGTGCGATTGAAGATAATTTTGCTCGCTTGCATATTATCTGGGGGAGCGATGATGATGATGTCGTCTTGCGGACCCAAGATATCAAAGCGTAGCGGGTCATCCAGCAAAACTGGATGGGGCTACAACGATGACAAAATGGGAGGATTCGAGGTTGCCGAATATGTAGAACAAGACGCCGGACCAGGTCTCGTACTTGTAGAAGGCGGTACATTCACCATGGGTAGCGTAGAGCAAGATGTTATGTATGACTGGAACTCTATGAGAAAACGTGTTACAGTTTCGTCTTTCTATATGGATGAAACCGAAATCTCTAACGTTGACTACCGCGAATATTTAAACTGGGTATACAGAGTATTCTATGACGAATATCCGGAGCTTTATTTCAAAGCATTACCAGATACACTCTGCTGGCGTAGACGCTTGGCATTCAACGAACCATACGTTCAGTTTTACTTCCGTCACCCGGCATACAACGACTATCCTGCTGTTGGTGTAAGTTGGGAACAAGCTTCTGAATATTGCTTGTGGCGTACTGACCGTGTTAATGAAAAAGCCCTTATCGATTACGGCGTTCTTGAGTATGACGCTGAACAGAAAGGTTCTAACAACTTTAACACTGAAGCTTATATCGCCGGTAAGTATATCGGTACTGTAAAACATAATATTCCTTCACCTTCATCTCCTGATGGTGAGCGTCCTGCTAAGATGGAAGACGGTATCATGCTTCCTTCTTACCGACTCCCTACCGAGGCTGAATGGGAATATGCTGCTTTGGCTCTTATCGGTAACTCACAAACTTCTCCGGAACGTATTGTAAACCAAAGACTTTATCCTTGGAACGGACATTATGTTCGTAACGACGAAAAAGCTAACCGCGGTTTGTTTATGGCAAATATCCAGAGAGGTCGAGGCGACCTTATGGGTGTGGCCGGTTACTTGAACGATAACGCGGCTCCTACTGCTCCTGTTGACAGCTACTGGCCAAACGATTACGGTTTGTATTGTATGGCAGGTAATGTTAACGAATGGGTTTTGGACGTTTATCGTGCTTCATCTAATATGGACGTTGAAGAATTCAACCCTTTCCGTGGTAACGTTTTCCAAGTTCTTGAAACAGATGCTAACAACGAATTTGTTCTTGACGATACTACCGGTCGTTTGAAATACAGAAACATGACTCCGGAAGAATCTGTTGACCGTATCAACTATCAACAAGCTGACAATATCAACTATCGCGATGGTGATATGCGTTCTTCTTCAGACAAAGCTGATTGGCTCGGCGGTGAAACTGAAGATAAAGGTTCTGAAAGAATGTATCACAATAAACACTCTGAAGACAGCCCGATGACCTCTTTGGTTAACGACCGTGTAAGAGTTTACAAAGGAGGCGGTTGGAGAGACCGTGTTTATTGGATGGTTCCTGGTACAAGAAGATTCTTACAACAAGACAAATGTTCTGATGACCTCGGATTCCGTTGTGCTATGATCCGCGTTGGTTCTCCGGGCGGTGTTGGCGGTTCTAAGAAATAAATCAAGTCTTAATATTTTTTTCAATCAAAAGGCTGTTCCTTTTTCGGAGCGGCCTTTTGTGTTTGTATTAGGGGAAAGTTTCCTATATTTTATTTATGTTAATAATTTTAAAAAAGTGATTATTTGTGTTGTTAACTTTCTAAAATAATTTATATTTGCGAGCTGAATAATAACCTTAAAATTAATTATTGAAATATGGGACATGCTGGTAGATTGAAACATCTTAGGATATTTGTCTTGTTATTTTGGGCGGTGTATGTTGCGTTTGCTGTTGAAAGTATCATAAAATCAAAAAGATACAACATCTGTAGTGCACAGCTGATTATATCAGAAACCGATTTTGAGAAAGCCTTTAATGCTTCGGAATCAAAAAATTATATCGTAGGTTTCCCCGTGAAAAATGCTCCGCGATTGAAATCTGTTTCCGAAGAATTAAAAAATCCCGGTAATATTGTTTATCTAAAAGTTTATGATTTTAATGGAATTGATTCCAGTTTGTTTTTTTCAGATATTGCGGGAGATACATGTTTCAACATCCAGCCGGTCAGCGTTTACGGAATTGCAAAAATGGATCTCAAACATTCCGATTGTAAAGGTCGCAGCGATATTTCTCATTTTGTAATTCCGGAGTTAAGGTCTTTTTTGTGTGGAAAGAACAAAATTTTTACCCCTATCGGTTACAGAACATATAGTTATGTGCTTGACTGTGATTCAATTTATGTATACGCGTCGGTCGGCAACAAAAGTTTTGTACCATTGATAGATTCTGATAATCTGCCATGCGCAATTTCGGCGCAGATGGTGGAAGGCAACAGCAATTGCGGAAAATTAATCCTCATGATTTCCGTTGGTGTTATTTTATTACTGCTGTCGTTGCCTTTGTTTTTAGTTCACAAAATAGAAAATTAATTAAATTATTTTATTATAACTGTTTAAAATTTTTGTACGTTATGACTAATAAGAATGTAGTTTATTTAAAAACTTTTGTAGTTAGCTTCTTTATTGTTGTCGGGTTGTGTGTGTATTTTATTTCAAGAAACAGAACCAAGGATACATTTTTGGAAAAAATCAACACCAAAGAGCAACTTGTAGAGGCTATGAGAGACAGTGTAGTTCGCTCGTATTTTGTAAACGGAGCTCCTGTGGTTGGTGATTGTATTGAAGATACAATTGAGGAGATAATTTACGGTTCGCCATTGATTTATCTTCAAGTTACCAACAGTATATTTTGTGCGGCGTGTAGTACAATTGATTCTTTGCAGTGGAAAGTTGCAGGAAGTCAACATTACTATTCTAAAAATGTGCATTTGTTTGACACATTGGAATTTTCTTTTTTCCATGCACAAATTTACGGGCGTTGTGACAATAATTTTTCGCAATATGTTGCACCTTCGTACAAGTCCAGTTTCAAAAACGGAGAATGCAATTTAGACAAAATAAATAAGAAAACATTTCATTATTTCAAAAATGGAGATACATTGTATTTTCAGGCGAAAATTGGCAGAGGCACGATTGTTCCGGATGGAAGTTTTGCATACAAGCCGTCAGAATCATTTCTTTCGTGGCTGTTTCCGATGTTGTTTATCATTTTGGGAATAGCGATGATTGCAGTATCTTTCGCATTGATTAATTACTATTTCCGTGAAGATTAAAAAAAAAGTGGTTAAAATATTGAAATTGAGTTGTAAAAACATTTTGAGAAAAAATGTTTCAAAAAAATTTGAGAGTTTGAAAATCTTGAATTAATTTTACAGCAGATAAATTATTTAGGAAAAATATGATAAAAAAACGGCGAAGAGACGTCGTTGAAATAATCTAACTAACATATTATAAGAAATTTAGCGTTTGCTATTTATTCAGCACTGCTTCAAAACCTGAGAAATTTTGAAATGTATCAGTCGTGAATAAGTCTGCGAATGTCTACGCCTTTGCGTGGACGTTGACTTATCGACTGATACGGGCAATTCTCAGGGCCTTGAAGCGTGGATAATGTTAAGTCCGCGCTTTTTTTTATGCCTTGAAAATTCCCGTAATCCTGAAATGATAAGCCAAACGCCATAAAAATCGCGTAGTTAATATGGCAAAAAGCATCGAAGAAAAAATCGAGGATATTGCAAAACAGCAATTAGATCGGTTTGGTGTGAAGTATCATATCAAAACCGACAATATAAATGAAGAAATTAACCACGCTCTCACTACCGAAAAAAGCAAATCAGGCGGAGAGGGTGGCAATTATCCCGACATCAAATGTTTAATACAATTACCGCAAAGCCTTAGTTATATTCCTGTTATGATTGAGGTAAAAGGAACATTCGGCGATTTGATAAAACTGAATGACGACGGACAGATTGCGAACCAAGACGAAAAAGGCAAGCCCATATATAAAAACATAAAAAAGTACGCTGTAAATGGGGCTGTACATTATTCATACGCCGTTGCCAGAATTACAAAGTCTTACAACAATGTCATTGCAATTGGCTTCAATGGTTATAATGTACAATCACAGAGCGAGCCTATAACCGAAATGGGCGTTTTCTATGTGAGTAAGGCTAATATGTACCGTCCAAAGAAAATTGCTGACTATACAGACTTCTCGTTTCTTAAAGACGACAATCTTTCAGCCCTTGAAGAAAAACTAAAAAATATTTTCCTTACTGACGCTGAAAAGGAGTCGCAGACTCGCGAACTTGAAGACCAGATTGAAAATGTTCTTACCGACCTCAACCAAGATATGCGCGACAAAATGCAAGTTTCTGAGCCAAAAGACCGTTTAAAACTTGTTTGTGCGTTGATAATGGCAGGTCTTGGTGTGGAAGGAAAAATTCAGCCTCTCGAAATCAGCGATTTGAAAGGACTTGTAACAGATGAAGAACACGACGGTGCAATTATTCTGAGAAAGATTAAAATTTTCCTCACCGAAAAACACCTTCCAAAAGAAAAACTTGATAATATTAACTCTCTGTATAAAGGTATTTTAAATGATGTACTATATTATCGCCCTGTTAATGGCGCAAGTACAATCAAAAATGCTTTTATTCAGATTAAGGAAGATATTATGCCCATTTTCACTATGGGAGAAGAAGTGCATATTGACTTTACGGGAAAACTGTTGAATGTGCTTACCAGTTGGATTCGTGAACGCGCAAGCGACGACGAGAAAAACGATGTTGTGCTGACGCCTCGTTATGTAACTGAGTTAATGGCACGTCTTTGCAAAGTCAACAAAGATAGTTATGTTTGGGATTGGGCAACAGGTAGTGCAGGGTTCCTTGTTTCGGCAATGAAATTGATGATTGAAGACGCAAACAATACTATAACGAGCGAGGAGGAACGCAAATTAAAAATTGCCAATATAAAAATCAATCAATTGCTTGGTGTGGAAATGCGGCAAGACATCTACATCCTTGCTGTTTTGAATATGATATTGATGAAAGACGGCTCGTCGCATATTCTCAACAAAAACTCTTTGTCGGAATACTACGGCAAATATGAGCAAGGCGAAAACAAAGACAATGATTTTCCCGCCGATGTATTTTTGCTTAATCCTCCTTACTCAGCCGAAGGCAAAGGGATGGTTTTCGTTGAAAAAGCGTTGAACTATATGCACAAAGGTAGAGCTTGTGTGATTATCCAGGAAAATGCAGGTAGCGGACAAGGAATAGTTGAAAATCAAGGTAAAACAAGAACAAACAGAAACGCTCAGCCATTTTGTAGAAGGATATTGATGAATAATACTCTCTTGGCTTCCATTCGTATGCCGATTGATTTGTTTATAGGCAAATCAAGCGTGCAAACGGCAATTTATCTTTTTGAAGTTGGTGTACCTCACAACCAAGACAATCTTGTAACATTTGTTGATTTTAGCAATGATGGATATCAACGAATGAACCGCAAAAAATCAAGTTCAAAAGTTAATCTGAGGGATGCCGACCACGTGAAAGAACGTTATGCGGAACTTGTGGATATTGTTTTGAATCGAAAAACAAAAACCGGTTATTACACCATCACAAACGGTCTTCTTGTAAAAGATACGATAACACTCAACGGTAATGATTGGACATACAATCAGCACCGCGAAATTGACACCATTCCCACCGAGGCAGATTTTCGTAAAACTGTCTCCGAATATTTGAGTTGGAAAATTGGTTCTCTTATCAAAGGAGAAGAAGAATTTGTGGATTTTCAGTAAGCCCCCGTTTGCAAGAACTTGAACGACAATTCAAGGCAGACGGGGGCACGTTCAAAGAGTACAAAATTGGGGATTTGTTTAAAGTATCAACTCCTTTGAAGAAATTCAATGCAAATGCTATTCAATTTGGCACTAAATATCGCTATGTTGTAAGAACGAGCCAAAATAATGGTATTCGCGGTTATTTGGATGAAGATGAAAAATATTTGAATCCTGCCAATTCAATATCTTTTGGACAAGATACTGCCACAATCTTTTATCAAGACCAACCATATTTTACAGGTGATAAAATAAAGGTAATGGAGTTTTTGAGGTCTGAATTGAATCCGATTATTGCTTGTTATTTATTGGCGGTAATGAATAGAGCATTTAGTACGTTTCAATGGGGACAAAGTTCTTTTAATGAGAATATATTGAGAAGTGTATGTGTTGCTCTACCCACATCTTTCAACGGAGAAATTGATTTTGATTATATGGAATCATATATCCACGAACTCCAAAATGAAAGTATAATCAAACTGAATGATTATTTAAAATCAAACGGATTAGAAAAAACGGAACTTACACAAGAAGAAAAAGATGCAGTGCTTCAATTGAGAAGTGGTGAGGTTGAATGGAAAGAGTTTCGATACAATGAAATTTTCAACCATATTGAACAGGGTAGGCGTTTGAAAAAAGACGACCAAATGCCCGGCGATATTCCTTTTGTGATGTCAGGTGTAACAAATACTGGTGTAGTGAATTATATTTCTAATCCAGTTGCATCGTTCCCTGCAAATTCAATTACGGTTGACATTTTTGGAAATACATTTTATCGTGATTTTGCGTATGGTCTTGGTGATGATACAGGCGCATATTATAATGATGAAAAACAATATACAAAAGAACAGATGCTTTTTATAGCGTCTGCAATGGGAAAATCGCTTGAAGGAAAGTTCTCTTACGGCAATAAATTGCGTAGTTCTCAGAGTTTTGACTTGAAAATGTTCCTTCCCATTACTACCAACGGCGAAATTGATTGGGCTTTTATGCAAAATCTCATTACTGCCGAAAGCCGCCTTGCTATTCGTGGTGTTGTTGAATGGAAGGACAAAATTTTGGATAATTTTTGATTCTATTACAAAAAAACAGTATGTGAAATCTTTTCAAGAAATTAATATGGTAAATGCGAAGATTTAAAAAAAGTTGAATGTCAAATTATTACAAAAAAAACTGTCCGAAAAATCTTTTTCTTCAGACAGCTTTTTTTGTGTGATTAATTATTCGGATTTATTTTCAGTTCATTGCCGATTATATTTTCGGAATTTGCTTTCAAAACAATCGGTTCTTTGGAATCCGGATTGGTTTTTATTATTACTAAAGCTTTGCCGGCGAACAAGTTACGACTGTAATTTTTCTCCTGACTTTTTACTCCTATTACGCCCGGATCAGTGTTCGGTTCGTCCCATTGATATGACTTTCTGATTTTTTTACCGACGTAGTAAATCTCGTTTTTACCTTTTTTCAAAATGTTTGATTCAATTGTAAAAGCCTGAGGTTCATCGCGATTTATATTTTTTTTTATGAGTTTGCCGTTGATATAAATGCTCTGTACCGCGAGAATACTTTTTGAAAATAATGTATAAACATCCTGACTGTTAACATCATCGAGATTGAATTCTGCTTTTATGGCGAGCAAAGTGTCGTGATAATAATCCCAACGCTCGTTGCGGTCGTAAGTTAAAGCATCTCTCCAATCTGAACTTTGAGCTTGAGATACTTCGTTTTGCCAATCGTTCAAATCTTTGATTGTCAGTTCTTTTTCAGTATAAATCTGAATACCTTTTGAATTTGCAAATTCACGGTCGTTTTCCAATGACGACGGGTCGCCGTTGCCAACTCCGATAATGTTGCCGTTGCCTGAAATCGAAAATTTGATATTGTTGTTTGCGTCGGGAACTGAATTGCCTTTGTCGTCAACTGTAGAAACCGTAACCAAAATGATATCTTTTTTGCGTGTTTGGTAAGTCGTTTTGTTTGGGGTAAGTACAATTTGAGCGGCTTTGTTTGAAGTTGCAATTATCTTATTTACAACCAATTTGCCGTTTTTGAAACCTTTAGCTTCAAGAGTTCCGGGTACATATTTTACTTTCCAAGAAAGGTGACCGTATTTTTCCGGTTTTTGTTTGCCTTGTGATTTTTTGTTAACCAAAAGTTCTACCTCGTCGCAATTTGTGTAAGCCCAAACATCAATTATTTTGCCTTCGTTTCCTTTGTGATTCCAATGCGGAAATACATGAACCATAGGCTTTTCAGTATTGTTGGCAAGGATATAAAACGCTTCGTCTTTCGGGAAACCGCACATATCCAAAATTCCGAACTGACTGCCAATTGCGGGATAAGCAAACGGTGTCGGTTCGCCTCTGTAATCGAAACCTGTCCAATAAAAAAGTCCCGACATCCATTCTCTTTCGAGGCAAAATTTGTAACCGCGCTCTATTGAAACGCCGTTTGCTCTGTCCATTTGTACCATGTGACAATTTGCTGAATCTGTTGTGTAGCAACCTCTTGTGCCGCAGCCTGAAGTTTCTTCGGTTAGCCAGCCGGGTTGATTGAGATGTTTTTTGCGGTATTTGTCGATATCGCATTGAGCCAAATAGTTAAAACCCATAAGTTCAATACTTTCAGAGCTTCCGTAGCCGCAACCTCCGCTTACTGCCACGGTGTACATCCTTGTAGAATCCAAAGTTTTGGCATAAGCTTGAATTGTTCTTGTAATTCTTTCGCCGTAGATATTGGATTCAATATTCCATTCCTCGTTTCCAACCGACCACGCAATTATGCTCGGATGGTTGCGGTCGCGGTAAATCATTCGTTTTAGTTGACTTTTATGATATTCGTTGATGCCTTCAAGACGAGTTTCCTCCAAAACCAGCATCCCGAGCGAGTCGCAAACATCCAGAAGATCCGGATTTACAGGATTATGCGAAGTTCTTATGGCATTAAAACCGTAAGATTTCAGCATTTTAACACGTTCAATTTGCAATTCTTTTGGAACGGCACAACCCACGCCCGCAAAGTCCTGATGGATATTACTTCCGACAATTTTTACATGTTTGCCGTTAAGAAAAAATCCTTTATCGCTTGTAAATTTTATATTTCTAAAACCGACTTTTACTTTTTGATAATCGCAAGCAATATGATTGTTGAAAACTTCAATTTCCAAATTATATAATTCCGGATTTTCTAATTCCCAAAGATTCAGACCGTTGGCATGAAATTTTATAAAAAAATCATGTTCTGACATCGCTTTGATTTCTGTGGTTGACGTTTTGGCAGAAGTAATAATCTGACCTTGAGAATTTTTGAGATTAAGATTTACAGAAGTGTTTCCGGCTGTTAAATCTTCATTCTTAATTTTCACTCTTACAGATACTTCCGCGCTTGAACCGTTGATATCAGAAGTTACAAAAACACCGTCTTTGTCGATATGAACCGGATTGGTTTTCATGAGCCAAACATCGCGGTAAATTCCTGCGCCCTCATAAAACCAGCCTTCCTCCAAAGTCGCATCGGCTTTTACAGTAATTATATTTTCGTGACCGTAATCAATATAATCCGTTATATCGTATTGAAAATCAAGATATCCGCTTTGCTCTTGACCGAGATAAAATCCGTTGATCCAGACTTCGGAATTTCTGAAAACGCCGTCGAAAAGCAGCGAAATTTTCTTGCCGTAATCCGAATTTGGGATATTGACAGATTTTCTGTACCAGCCGATACTTGTTTCAGGGAAATGCCAACCGACAGTTTTGTAGCCGTGACTGTGACTTGCCTCGCCGGAAAACGGAACTTCCACCGCCCAATCGTGCGGAAGGTCGAGTTCGCGCCACGCTCTGTCGTCAAAATCCTTGTTTGCAGGTCCGTCGCCGTAGCCCGTTTTGGTGAGATAATTGAAATAACGTGTGCCGGTCATGAAATTTTTTTCAAAAGAAAGTGAATTTCCGAAAGCAAATTTCCAATTGTTGTTAATCGAAATCTTTTCTCGCAATTGGGCGTCTGTTTCCAGCCATGACAAAGATAGCGATAATGCCAATATTGCACTTAAATATTTGGTTTTCATAGGTTTTTGATGTAAATTGGTAATTATTTTAATTGCGGCTAAATTAAATATAATCTGTATAATAAAAAAGTGCAAAACTTTTTTTCAAAACATGAATTTTAAACGAAAATGAAAAAAAAATTACGGGAATTTTTGTCTTTAATTTGCTGTTTTATAAATTTGCACTCTGATTTAAAAAAATAACATGTAATAAAACATTAGAAATTGGATTTGGATTTTTTACTTATATGTCGTGGTGTGATGATTGGTTTTTTGGCAGCTTGCCCGGTGGGAGCAGTTGCAATTTTGTGTATTCAAAAAACCATTCAAAAAGGTTTCCTTCAAGGTTTTTTGATGGGAGTTGGTTCTGCATTTGGCGACTTTTTTTATGCGGTAATCACCGGATTCAGCCTTTCTTTTATCTCGGATTTTATTGTAAGTCACCGTACTTTGTTGGGAATTATCGGTGGTTTACTTATGATATATCTCGGTTTTAAGATTTTTACAAAAAATGCAGTAGAAGAATGGCGCAAAAACAAGTCAATCAGACACAAAGCCACTTCTAAACGCAAAATTTTGGGCGATTTCGCATCTACATTTGCTCTTACAATTTCCAATCCGCTTACAATTCTGGTTTTTACATTATTGTTTACAAGTTCGGGCGCTATCAGCCGCGAAACTCCTCCGTTGCAAACCTCAATACTTTTGCTCGGTGTTATCATCGGCGCGTTTGCGTGGTGGGCGTTGCTGGCGTTTGTCGTTAACTGTTTCAGAAGTTACATCGGTCCGCGTTTAATCATGTGGATCAACAAGATAACAGGTCTTTGTGTTATTATTTTCGGTATTACAATTACTGTAATGGTAGTTTTTTTCCCGCAGTATTTTGAGCAATAACAAAATCAAAAAATATGTTAAAAGCGTGATAATCATAATATTTGTCACGTTTTTATTTTATATATCCCTTGGGCGGAAGGATATAAAAAATCCGTTTGCTCCAACAGAACTTGTGTACAAAACTGTGGACGGCAAGTACTTGAAACTTGATGTGTATTTTCCGAAAGACACATTGACAAAGCACAAAACAATTATTTATTTTCACGGCGGCAGTTGGATTAGCGGTACAAAACTCAAAGTTTTGGAGCGTTACAGATTGCATGCTGTAGAGCAGTTGTTGAAACAAGGTGTTGAAATAATATCAGTGGATTATCGTTTGATACGTAGCAATTCGCACCTTAATCAGTGTCTTGAGGATTGTCATGATGCTGTAAAATTTTGTTTGGAAAATGCTGATTATCTGAAAGTTGATACATCGAGAATCGGACTTTGGGGCTCGTCGGCAGGTGCACATCTGGCGATGCTTGTTTACGGTAAACGAAATAGTGATAATTATTGTAACTTCAAGAATATCAAGTTTTTGATAGACGATTTCGGACCAACCGACATCTATACGATGTGGAGTATTTCTCCCGATTGGTTTAAAAAGTTGATTGCTACTGATTTTTACGATATCAATACTTCGGAAATATCTGTGTTTGATTCACTTAGCCGGGAATTTTCGCCGAATAAATATTGTAACGAATTGCGAAAAATTCCGATTTTGATTTCGCACGGCGGTAATGATAAAATTGTAAATTTCAAGCAGTCGGAATCTTTGCACGATTCTCTTGCTGAAAATTCAGAATATTATTTTTACGTCGGTCAGCCTCACGGTTTCAATACCTTGGATTCAGCCGGAATAAAATTGTATGCTGCGAGGTTGTTGGAATTTGTTGCAGATAATTAATTTTATTAACTTTGTCCAAATTTTATTAACTATGGTTAGAAAAATATTTATGCTTTTGATTGTTGCTACAATTTCACAAATTGTTGTAGCTCAGAATCAAAGCGAAAATTCTGTAACATATTACGAAAATACTGAAATCAAGCAATCGGAGGGAAAACTCAATAACGGTCATCCCGACGGACGCTGGAAATATTACTCAAAAAGTGGTAAAATTTACAAAGAAGTTGACTATTTTATGGGTGTAGTTAACGGTCGTGTGGCTTATTATTACGAAAACGGTAAATTGAAAAATGAAGGTAGTATTTTCAACAACAAGGCAACCGGCAGTTACAAAGAATATTACGAAAACGGTACAATCAAATCGGAAGGAATTTACAATCAAAATGTAAAAGATTCGGTTTGGAATTATTACAATGTTTTGGGAAAATTGATTCTCCGTGAGGATTGGACAAATGGAAATTGCAAAGTAACAGATGCTTACGATAATCAAGGCAATCAACTTGTAAAAGCCGGAAACGGAAAATTTGTTTCATATTTTTCTGACGAGAAAACTGTAAAAGAGCAGGGCATTTACAAAGAGGGTGAAAAGGATGGCAATTGGACAGTTTATTATACTAACGGCAAAACTGCCTCAAAGATAACTTATACCGACGGAAATCCTACAGGTCAGATTCTTACATTTTACGAAGACGGCAGCAAACGCAGCGAAGAGCATGTAGAAAACGGAGTTTACAAACTTTGGTTTCAAAACGGAAATCTTCAGACCGAGGGTTTTATGAAAAACAACGAGCGTGACGGTCATTGGTTGGCTTACGACGAATCCGGCACGAAACTTTCTGAAGGCGATTACGTTCAAGGTAAAAAAAACGGACTTCACACTATATATTTCTACAACGGTGAAAAAGAATCCGAAATCAATTATAAAAACGGAGAAAAAGATGGTCATGCTGTTTGGTATCGTCGCGATACTACTAAAAAAAGTGCTGTAAAAATGGTAAAACATATTGAAGGAAATTTTGTTGGAGATGTTCAAAACGGTCATTGGATTTATTACCAAATAGATGGAACGATTGGCAACGAAGGTGAATATCTCAATGGCAAGATGTCAGGACTTTGGACATGGTATTATGACGGTAAAAAAGTCTGGAAAACAGCGAATTACAAAAATGGTGAACGCAACGGTTTGTACACTGTTTATTACGAAAACGGTCAAGTTTATTACACCGGAAATTACCGAAATAACAAGGAAGAAGGCTTTTGGAAACGTTTTCATGAAAATGGCAAGCCGGAAATACAAGGTTGTTTTCATGACGGAAAACAAGATTCAATTTGGAAAGAATGGTTTGATAACGGTGTGTTGAGATACGAAATAAATTACGTACAAAATAAGAAAGACGGTGTTGTGATTTATTACGACGAAACCGGAATGAAAACCATGATAGTTACCTATAAATTAGGCGTTTACAATGGAAAATACATCCAGTTTAATGAAACCGGAGTTGCCGTGGTAGACGGTCAGTATGTTGATGACAAGAAAGACGGTGAATGGCTTTACCGTCAGCGAGATAGCCGTGTAATTCGTAAAGAAAATTACAAAGAAGGCAAACCGTCTGGCACATGGACGGAATACTACGAAAACGGTAATATCCGTCAACAAAAATCTTACAACAAAAAAGGTAAGTTGGAAGGAAAATTTATAAAGCAAGACCGTTATGGCAAAGTAACTTACGAGGCTGTTTATTCCAACGGTGTTGTTGTAAAAGTAATTCAAGAATCAGGAAATTCCAATTTTTAAAATACTAATTATTATTGCAGAAATGAAAAATATCAAAATTGCTGTTGACGGTTTTTCGTCATGCGGCAAAAGTACATTGGCAAAGCAACTTGCAGCTCATTTCGGCTTCGTATTTATCGACAGTGGAGCGATGTATCGGGCTGTAACGCTTTTTGCAATCGAAAACAACATCATTTCAGAAGACGATGTTGTTGATATCAACAAACTGAAAAAAGAAATCAAAAACATCAAAATAACATTTCAAACTATTGACGGTAAGAATCATACATTTCTCAATGGTAAAGATGTAGAAACCGAAATCCGTCAAATTCGTGTGTCAAAACGTGTATCGATAATTGCTACATTGGATTTTGTACGCGAGGAAATGGTGAATCTTCAGAGAAACCTTTCGGAAGAAAATTCCGTTATTATGGACGGACGCGACATCGGAACCGTAGTATTCCCTAATGCAGAATTGAAACTCTTTGTAACGGCAACTCCCGAAGTAAGAGCTCAGCGCCGTTACGACGAACTGAAAGCAAAAGGCGAAGATGTAAATTTTGATGAAATAAAAGCAAATCTTATTAATCGCGACAGAATAGATTCTACAAGAGAAATCGCTCCGTTGAAACAAGCTGACGATGCTGTTGTTCTTGACAATTCAAACATGACAAGAGAACAGCAATTTGATTTTGCTGTAAAACTCATAGAAAAAATCTTAGCTTAGATGATTATCGATATTGATAAGAATGCCGGATTTTGTTTTGGTGTAACAAATGCCATAAAAAAAGCAGAAACCGAAATTGCACAAAAAGGAACACTCGTTTGCCTTGGCGAAATGGTTCATAATCAGGAAGAAACCAATCGACTCGCACAACTTGGCATGACTACGGTTTCGTATCAGGAATACGAGAATCTCAGGGATTGTACAGTGTTGATACGTGCTCACGGTGAGCCTCCTCATACTTATCAAACTGCGGAAAAAAACAATATTTCGCTAATCGATGCCACTTGTCCGATTGTATTGCGTTTGCACAAAATTATTTACAGCAATTCGCAGCAATATCCTCATGCTCAGACTGTAATTTACGGAAAAAAAGATCACGCCGAAGTAATAGGACTTGTAGGACAAGTAAACGGTAACGCCATTGTGATTTCTTCAGAAGATGAAATCAATAAAATTGATTTTAACAAAGGAATACTTTTGTATTCGCAAACCACAATGAATGCTCATAAGTATGAAGCGATAGCATTGAAAATCAAAGAAAAACTAAGCGAAAAATCAGCCGGAGCAATATTCTTGAAATTTGATACGGTATGTCGGTCGGTGGCATTGCGCGAACAAAATTTGGCAAAATATGCCGGACAATATGATGCTGTGCTTTTTGTGGCAGGTAGAAATTCCAGCAATGGTAAATACCTGTATTCCACATGCAAAAAAGCCAATGAAAGAACATATTACATCAGTTCGCCCGATGATTTTGAAACAAAGATGTTTGACGGAGTAGAAAAACTCGGAATCACCGGAGCAACGTCAACACCCGACTGGTTATTGCATAAAATAGCAGAAAAAGTTCAAAAAATTAAATCAAATCAGTAATAAAAGGTAAATTGCATTTTTTATTGTCAATTTAATTACCTAATTTTGCACTCGACTATAAAAGATATAAATATGTGCGGACAACATCGAATAGCAGTTGTGGGTGGCGGAAGCTGGGCCACAGCGTTAATTAGTGTTTTGACAAACAATGTTAAGGACGGAAACAAAATAAACTGGTATCTGCGCAAAAAAGAGCACATCGATTATGCAATGAAGCATGGTCAAAATCCAAAATATCTTAATTCGCTAATTTTGGATACCAGCAAACTGGATTTTTACAATGATCTGACTGCAATCATAAAAAACTCTGATATACTTGTTTTTGCAGTGCCTTCTGCATTTATCGAAAGTACAATGAGTCAATATGAAGGAACATTGGAAAATCACGTAGTAGTTTCCGCAATCAAAGGCATGATTCCTGAAAAAAATACTATTATGGCCGACTTTTTCCATGATAACTACAAAGTAGACTTGGAAAACAATTTTTGTGTTTTAGCAGGTCCTTGCCATGCCGAAGAAGTTGCACTTCAGAGACTTTCGTACCTTACAATAGCTTCAAAAAATCTCAAAACTGCCGAAGACATCGCTAATTGTCTCGAATGTAGATTTTTGAAAACGTCAATTACAGATGATATTTACGGTACAGAATACGCAGCTGTATTAAAAAACATCTTTGCAATAGCATCCGGAGTATGTTCAGGTTTGGGATACGGTGACAATTTCCTTGCAGTATTGATGTCAAACGCAATACGAGAAATGAAAAGATTTGTAGATACAGTACATCCGATTGACCGTGATATCAAATCATCGGCATATTTGGGCGATTTGCTTGTAACTGCATATTCTAAATTCTCAAGAAACAGAACTCTCGGCGTAATGCTCGGACAAGGTTATTCGCTTCAAAGTGCATTGTTGGAGATGAAAATGGTTGCTGAAGGTTTTTATGGAAGTAAGTGTATTCATGATGTTAACAAAAAATACAATATCGACTTGCCAATTTGTAATGCTGTATATAACATTATTCATTTGGGAAAACCCGCTGGCTTCGAGATAAAACTTCTTATTGACAAAATCAGATAGCAAATATTAAAAAATATTAAAAAGTTGCGGTCAAATGAACTTTTTTGACCGCTTTTTTGTTTTATATCATTGATGTTGTTTAAATTTGCGGTACAAAAACTCCTATAAAAACTTCATGATAAATGATGGAAATAATAGAAACAGAATTTGACGAGATACGACCATATTACGATAGTGAGGTCGATGCAGCAATTGAACGTTTGCTTGCGGAACCGGGTTTTAGAAAAACAATCAAATATTTCTTCCCGAATTCCTCATTCGAGCAAGTGGCAGAGATGTTAAAAAACGTTCACACTATCAGAGATTTTCAAACTCAGTTCATTGCCAAATTGGTAAATGCTATCGAAAAGAAATACACTAAAGGCGTGTCTTTCAATGGTTTGGAAAATATTCCTGAGGGTAAGGGTTATTTGATTGTATCTAATCACAGAGATATAATACTTGACTCTGCATTCCTTAATACATATCTTGCTCAGCACGGCAGAAAAACTTCGGAAATCGCAATTGGTTCCAACTTGTTGATTTTCCCGTGGATTACGGATATGGTAAAATTAAACCGTACTTTTGTAGTTCGTAGAAATCTGTCTGTAAAAGAGTTGATGGTAAGTTCGATGTTGCAGTCGAAATACATCAGACATACCATTATTGATAAGAAAACTTCTATTTGGATTGCTCAGCGCGAAGGTCGTACAAAAAATGGTGACGATAAAACTCAAGGAAGTGTATTAAAGATGTTTAATATGGCGGCTACCGGCGATGTTATCAAATCTCTTATGGAAATGAATATCGTTCCGATGACTATTTCTTACGAGTACGATCCTGTTGATATTTACAAAGTTGCTGAACAATATCACAAGAAAATAGATTCTACATTCAAGAAAAACAAAGTGGACGACGTTTCGGGAATGCGCAATGGTATCACTTGTGACAAAGGTCACGTTACAATTACATTGGGCAAACCTATCAACGACGAACTTGCTAACATGCCTAAGGCTGCAAACAAAAATCTTCAGTACGACGAAATCGCAAAACTTCTCGATACTAAGATTTATGAAGGTTATCATCTTTATCCGATTAATTATGTAACAGCGGATTTGATAGAAGGCGGCGATCGTTTTGCAAGCTATTACACCGCTGAGGACAAGGAGCGAGAAATTGCTTATATTGAAAAACAATGTAAGTATTTTGAGGGCGATGTCGAAATGCAGAAAAAAATGCTTTTGGAATTGTACGCCAATCCGGTTTTCAACAAAATGGGACGATAAATTTTTACAAAATATTGAATTGTTGAAAAGCATAGATTATTTTAGTGATAATCTATGCTTTTTCGTTTTGTAACAGTTAGTTACTATTTATATACAAAAATTGTGGACAGATGATGCAATTGGCATCGCTGTCCACAGTTTCTTTTATTCCATGATTTTCATAAACTCTTGATATTCATTATCAGTGAGTTGCAAACATTTCTTACGTTTGAATTTTATGCTGACAGCCTGATTTTGCATCAGGCATTTATTGTTTTTGAGGTCGTCAAAATATATTGGCTTGATTTTTTGTGCTTTACAAAGGATTGTCCTTGTTTTGAATTTATCAAACGGTGTATAAATTGCGTCAGTTTTAGCGCGACAGATGGAATAAATACAGTAGTAAGGTTTTGTTACATAAATCAATATAACATCGCCTTGTTTAATTTGTTCGTTGCATACACAAGTAAAATCATTTTGTTTGTGAGAACAAAATTTCTCCAATTTCTCATAATCATTATTTTCGCCGTCACAACCTATTAACCAATAATTTGTAGGGTCTGGTAAAACTGTTTCATCTTCCTGTTGTTGATTATAACACTCTGTTGCAAAGCCATATAAACAACCGCAAAACTCTTCAAACGTCAAAGAGTTTTTCTTTTGAAACTCGTTCCAAATTTCACAAATGTCGTAATAATAAAGAAATAAATTTTTATAATCATCAGAACTTGGTATCGGTGGTAAATCTATTCCCAATATTTTGCTGTTTCTCAGTGTAATATCGACTCTTTTCCTATATAAGAATGGTTTGAAAAAACTGTTTACGGTTGACAAAAAAATAGATATTGAATCAATATGATAAAGTTTGTTTTCTAATTCATCTGCCATCAAGTATTTATCTCCATCAATGAGTATAGGATTTTCATCAAAATCTACACAACAATAATGATCCAAATCAAATTCACAAATAAATTTCCAAAACTCATCTCTGTTCATTTTATTTGGAACAAAATTATCTTTGTTAATTCTGTTTTGAATCATCTGCCACGTAAATGTATCATCATAATTTTCGTCGCAAAAAGTATCACATATTTCTGCCGAATAAATAATACCCATCATTTCATCATCAGTAAATAAATCTATGAAGTATCGTCCTTCTGATGAATTTTTGTACTTGTTTCAAAGTTGCTTGTCCATATCGTTTTGGTGTTAAAAAAAATAATCGGAATCTTTTCCCTCGCAAATATAAGAAAAGTTTCTATAAGAATGTGTTTTATTATTTAACATGATTTATTATCATCATTTTCAGACAAGATGATTGTTTGAACTTTAGCGTGATTGTTGGTAATAGAGGTTGTGATGTTGCGTTTTTTTGTAAATGAAATGATTTTTGTTGATTGTAGTTGATATTTTGAACAAATTTTCGCTATTTTTGCCAATTGTTAAATTAAAAAAAAAGACATCATGCCATTTGATTTCAAGAAAGAATACAAGGAATTTTATCTTCCGAAAACTACGCCTGCAATAGTAACCGTTCCAAAGGCTAACTTCATAACTATCAGCGGAAAGGGCGACCCTAACGATGAAAACGGCGATTATCAAAAAGCACTCGGTGTTTTGTATGCAGTGGCTTACACCTTGAAAATGAGTTACAAAACCGATTACAAAATTGACGGCTTTTTTGAATATGTTGTTCCGCCGTTGGAAGGTTTTTGGTGGCAGGACGGCGTTGAAGGTGTTGATTATAACAACAAATCAGAGTTTAATTGGATTTCGGCAATCCGTCTGCCTGATTTCATAACGAAAAAAGATTTTCAGTGGGCTGTGGCGACAGCGACTAAAAAGAAGAAAATTGACTGTTCGGCGGCAAAATTTGTTGAAATAGATGAAGGTTTGTGCGTTCAGATAATGCACATCGGTTCGTATGATTCAGAGCCTGAAAGTGTTGCGTTGATGGATAGTTTTATTGAGGCTAACGGTTATTGCAACGATTTCAGCGACAAACGTTTACATCATGAAATCTACCTTTCCGACCCCCGCAAACTTTCGCCCGAAAAGTGGAAAACTGTTATCCGCCATCCGATAGTTAAAATCGGATAGCCAACCAAATCATATATTTTTTATGGGGATTTGGTTGGCTATCGTTTTGTCGCGATGTTTTAAACACCTAAACGATATTGGGCGTATTCTTGCAAAAGTCATGTATTCCCTTGTTGTGCAGACAGCGTATGTGGAGTAAAAGTTGTAGTCTATACACTGCATATTTTCAGAAAACTTGTAGTGTATAGACTGTAAGTTTTCTAAAAAGTTGTAGTCTATACACTGCATAAATTTTGCTTGTTAAGAAAAATTATATAAATTTGCTCCGTAAAAAAACTTTGACTATGGACAGAAACGTAATAAAAGAGATAATAGTTAGACAGCAGGAGCTTGTAACGTCGATGCCGTTTGTGGAGCGTGATTACAATTTGGAAGACAACGCCAATTACGTGTTGGTGGGGATGCGTCGTGCGGGCAAAACATATTTGCTTTATCAACATATTAATCGTCTTTTGCGGTCTGGTGTCCAAAAGGAACAGATTCTGTTTGTGAATTTTGAGGACGAGCGCATCAACAACATCACAGTTGGCGATTTGCACCTGATTTTAGAGGTGTATCAAGATATGTTCGGACTGAAACCTGTAATATTCCTTGACGAGATACAAAACATCGACGGTTGGGAACATTTTGCGAGGCGGCTTGCCGACGAGAAATGTCGAGTTTTCATTACAGGCAGCAACGCACACATGCTTAGCCGCGACATTGCCTCTACCCTTGGCGGTCGTTATCTAATACGCGAGGTTTTCCCGTTCTCTTTTGCAGAATATCTGAATTTCAACGAGATAAAACTTGCTAAAAACTGGCAGTATGGCAAACAGCGTGGCGATGTCAGGCGACTGTTCGACAATTATTTCTATTATGGCGGACTCGCCGAGTGTTTTCAATTGATAGACAAAAGGAACTACCTCACGGGACTTTATCAAAAAATATTGCTTTCTGACATTGTAGTACGCAATGGCATACGAAATGACAGAAGCCTCAATTTGTTGGTCAAAAGGTTGGCAGATAGTGTTTTACAACCATCGTCTATAAGCCGTCTGCAAAACATCCTTTCGGGCGCAGGTCAGAAGATAACGCGAGAAAAAGTGGATGATTTTCTCGACTATTTGCATGATGCATACGTTACGTTTTACATCGGCAATTTGACCAATGAAGACGGTGAGCGCGAGGGTACGAAGAAACGATATTTTTATGACAACGGCATTCTCAACCTCTTTTTGTATCAGCCCGAAACGAAACTCCTCGAAAATCTTGTTGCCATCAAACTGTACAAAACATACGGCGACCGTCTGTTTTTTTATAGGCGCAATATCGAAGTTGATTTTGTGATTCCTGACGCTGATATGGCCGTGCAGGTTTGTTATAAAGTGTCGGAGCAACAGACTTTTGACCGTGAAGTTTCTGCGCTTGTATCACTCAATGGTTACCGCAAGTTTGGTCGCAATCTCCTTGTCACCCTCGATGAAGAAAACATCATCGAACGTGAGACTTGCACGATAGAAGTCTTGCCGGTTTGGAAATGGTTGTTGGGGGAAAATTAAGAGCGTAACACCAATGGCTTTGGCGATTGCTGTCAATGAAATTGTGTCGCCTGATTTTATCAGATTGACGATGTCTTCACGTCGATTGATGATGTCATTTTGGGTATCATCCTCCCTATACGCCTTGATTTTCAGCCTGATAAAATGCGGCATAAATTCGTAACTGTTGTTTAGTGACACAGAAATTACAATTTTTTTTCTCGGTATTCATTCGGATTGTAGCCAAGATGCTGTTTTACAAATTTCCCGAAAAACGATGGTGAACTAAATCCTAATTCGTCAGAAATTTCTTTGGCTGATTTTGAAGTGTGAAGTAAGTAAAATTCAATTTTTTCGATGGCATGTTTGTTGATTACGTCAATTGTTTTTTTGTGTGTGAGTTTTTTTACAATTCTTGACAGATATTTCGGTGAAATACACATCTTTTCCGCGTAATAGTTTACAGTTCTGTGTTTCCCTGAATCTTTGGCAAGAAGTTCGCAAAATCTCTTTAAAATGCCGTTTACAACTCCTTGATTTCCGATTGGTTCTTCGATATTTTCGGTGTAATTGTTTTCAAATTTTTTCATTAAAATACATAACATCAGAGCATTTATCAGATTTGTGATGATTTTGTTCCTAAAATAATCGTCGTGAAGATTGCTGCTGTTTATAATTAGTTTTGTAAAATAGTCCATATTTATATTCAGCTCGTCAGTTAGATTAAGAATCGGTTCTTTTTTGATGTTTTGAATTGCGCTGTAAATTTCTTCGCCCGGCGGTAACATCATACTCATGAACGATTCTGTAAAACACAAAAAATAAATTTCGCAATGTGGTGATAATAGTATATTTTCAATTACAGAATTGGGCATTGATGAGAATATCATTTTGTCTTTCAATGTAAAGTTTATGTTGTTGTGACAAAACGAAATTTTACCTTTTTTGCAATACATGATATACGGAAATTCCAAACGAAATGCCTTTTCGATGTCGATATTTGGTATCTCGTTGGTAATTAGAAATTTGTCCTGCTGAATTATCGGATTGGTCAGATGCTCTTTTAAGTATTCAAATGAAATATTCTTTGTTGCCATTTTAATTATGTGATTTTTGTGTTAAAAGCTTTTCTTCGTTTGTTGATTATGATATAATTTGTGTAAAATTAAATAATACCATATTTTGTCACAAAAATAACAAATTTTTCAAAAAGATGACTGTTTTAGATTAAGTTAACAAAAAAATAAATACTTTCGGGAAAAATTTACCATTATTAGTGGGAAATTTGTGACCTGCTTGTGGGCGATTTGTTTGTAACTTTGCATTGAAAATAAATTTTAGTTTTTTGTATTGACAATTAGTAAAAAACAAAACCATAATAGAAAGAAAAAATGAGGAAAAATTTAATGTTTTTTGTGCACTTGTTTACTATTGCAGGAAGTGTATTGTTTAGTTTTAATTCGTGTAACAACAGCGGTTTCCCGCAAGTACAAGCCGCACAAATTCCTTCGGCTCCATCCGGATCTACTCTTTATGATTTAGATACCGTAAAAACATCTGATAAAGAATTTCAAGTTGTTTATACAGCAACAATTCGTGGGATTCAAGATGTTGCAATTATGCCGCAAGTTAGCGGAACTATCGAGAAAATTTGTGTAACGGAAGGTCAAAAGGTAAAAAAAGGTCAGTTGCTTTTCGTGATTGAACAAGTTTCGTTTCAGTCGGCAGTTCGTACGGCAGAAGCAAATGTTAAATCCGCTAAAGCTCAGCTCGCTACTGCAAAATTGAATTATGAATCCAATAAGGAACTTTTTGAGAAAAATGTAGTATCGAAATTTACATTGCAAACTGCTGAAAATTCGTATTTATCTGCTGAGGCCGGTTTGGCACAGGCTGAAGCTCAGGCTGTTAATGCTAAAAATTCGTTGTCGTACACCGAAATTAAATCACCGTCTAACGGTATTGTCGGCAACTTGCCTTACAAAGTCGGCGCATTGGTATCGCCTCAGATGCAAGAGCCGCTTACTACTGTTTCTGACAACAGTTCTATGAATGTTTATTTCTCAATGACTGAAAATCAGTTGCTTGCACTCGCAAGAGAGTTCGGAACTTTGGATGATGCTATTCGCAAAATGCCAAAAATAAAATTGCAATTGAAAGACGGTTCTGTTTATGAATCTGAAGGAAGAATTGAATCTATCTCCGGCATTATTGACCGTACTACAGGTACTGTAAGTGCGCGTGCCGTTTTCCCAAATAAAGGCGGACTTTTACATTCAGGAGCTTCGGGTACAATTTTGATGCCTGCAAGTTATGATAATGTAATCGTAATTCCTCAATCCGCAGCCGTAAGGATGCAAGATAAATATTTGGTTTACAAGGTGGTAGACGGTGTTGCCGTTTCTACTTTGGTTCAAGTAACAAATCTTAGCGACGGCAGAGATTTTATTGTAACTGACGGTTTGAAAGTTAACGATGTAATTGTTGCCAAAGGAGCGGGTTTGCTTCGTGAAGGCACACAGATTATTAATTAGGAACAATTTATATATAAATTGATTTTAAGACTGGTTTTTTGTACATCCAAATGAAAAATAAAGGAAATGTATTTATAAAAAGACCCGTCATGGCGGGAGCTATGTCCGTAATTCTCCTGCTTGTGGGTTTTATATCTTTGAAAACTTTGCCGGTGGAACAATATCCTGATATTGCACCTCCAACAGTTTATGTATCTGCTACTTATACCGGTGCTGATGCTTCGGCTGTTATGAATTCCGTAATTATGCCGCTTGAGGAAGCAATCAACGGTGTGGAGGATATGCTTTACATCACGTCAACTGCAACCAATTCCGGCACGGCTGAAATTCAAGTTTATTTCAAACAAGGTGCCGACGCAGATATGGCAGCGGTAAATGTTCAAAATCGTGTTTCTCGGGCTCAAGGTCTTTTGCCTTCTGAGGTTACAAGAATTGGTGTGAGTACTGTAAAACGTCAGAATTCGATGTTGCAGATTTCTGTTTTGTCGAGTCCTGATGACAGATACGATGAATCTTTTTTGGCAAATTATCTTGATATCAATGTTGTACCTCGTATCAAACGTATTCCCGGAGTAGGAGAGGCTACGATTATGGGCGATACATATTCGTTAAGAATTTGGCTCAATCCCGATTTGATGGCTCAGTACGGACTTGTTCCTTCGGATATTAGCAATGTTTTGGCGGAACAAAATGTAACTGCACCGTTCGGAAGTTTGGGTGAAAATTCGCCGAACACTTATCTCTACACCATGAAATACAAGGGACGTTTGAAAAGCGTTCCGGAATTTGAAGAAATTGTAATTCAGTCTCGTGACGACGGTTCTGTGTTGAAACTCAAAGATGTTGCAAAAGTGGAATTGGGACGTTTGTCTTACGCTTTTGAAGGTAAAATGAACGGGCATCCGAGTTGTCAGTTTATGATAATGCAAACCGCCGGAGCAAATTCTACCGAGGTAAATTCGCAAATTGATGCTTTGAAAGCCGAAATTCAGAAAAATGAACTTCCGGCGGGTTGTGAATTTCAAACTATGATGACAACAAACGATTTCTTGTACGCATCAATTCACAATGTTGTTGAAACTCTTGTAATTGCGATTTTGCTCGTAATTTTGGTGGTTTATTTCTTTTTGCATGACTTCAGGTCAACATTGATTCCGGCAATTTCTATCATTGTTTCGCTTGTCGGAACATTTGCTTGTATGTATATTGCGGGCTTCAGTATCAATATCTTAACATTGTTTGCACTCGTTTTGGCGATTGGAACAGTGGTAGACGATTCAATTGTTGTGGTGGAAGCCGTTCAAGCCAAATTTGACGCCGGATATACTTCGCGATATTATGCAACAAAAGATGCCATGAGCGATGTTACAATGGCTGTAATTACTTGTACAGCTGTGTTTATGGCGGTATTTATTCCGGTAACATTTATGGGCGGAACTTCCGGTAAATTTTATACACAATTCGGTATCACAATGGCAGTTGCGGTAGGATTGTCGTGCTTGAATGCCTTAACACTTTGTCCGGCTCTTTGCGTGATTCTTATGCATCCGAAATTTAATCTCAGTCACAAGAGTTTCAAGTACAAAGTAACACAAGTTTACAACGTAGCTTTTAATGCTACAATGGACAAGTACAAACGTGCGTTGCGAGTATTTTTGAAACGTCCGGCGGTTTCGTTTGCGCTTTTGGCTGTGGCAGGAATCTTTTTGGTGTTTTTTATGATGAATACCAAAACTTCGCTTGTACCGCAAGAAGACCAAGGTGCTATTATGATTGATATCAATACAGTACCGGGTTCTACAGTGAAAGAAACTTCGGAAGTTGTTACAAAAATTGCTGATAATTTAGGTAAATTTCCTGAAGTGCTTGCCGTTTCGCAAGTATCGGGTTACGGTATTATTTCCGGTCAAGGTACGTCTTACGGTATGGTGATTTTGAAATTAAAACCTTGGGGCGAGCGCAAAGGTAAGGAACATTCTTCAGATGCAATTTTGTCACGGGTAAATCAATATCTTAATACCATTAAAGAAGCGCAATGCCTTGCAATTCAGCCGTCTATGATTCCGGGTTACGGCTCGGGAAGTTCAATTTCGGCATATATTGAAGACCGTCAAGGCGGAGATCCCGAATTGTTGTACAAATATTCGATGCACGTGATTGGCGCATTAAATCAACGTCCTGAAATTATGGCAGCTTACACTTCTTATTCCCGCAATTTCCCTCAGTACGATGTTGATATCGATGCGGCAGAATGTAAACGTGCAGGAATTTCGCCGACACAAGTTTTGGACGTTGTCGGAGCATATTGCGGCGGTTCGTACGTAAGCAATTACAACGAATTTGGAAAAGTTTACCGCGTGATGATTCAAGCCGCTCCTGAGTATCGTCTTGATGAACCTTCGCTCAACAATATGTATGTTAGAAATGGTAACTCAATGGCACCGGCAAGTCAGTTCGCAAAATTAAAACCAGTAGCCGGACCGGAACAAGAAAACCGTTTCAACCTCTATTCATCGATTGCGTTACAAATAATGCCGGCTGTCGGATATTCCACCGGCGAGGCAATGAAAGCATTTGAAGAAACTGCAAATCAGATACTTCCGCAAGGTTACGGTTTCGAATACGGAGGCATGTCACGCGAAGAAGCTCAGATGTCGGGTTCTAATCAGACATTGTTGATTTATGCACTTTGTATATTCTTGATTTACTTGTTGTTATCTTGTTTGTACGAAAGTTGGTTGGTTCCGTTGTCAGTGATACTTTCAGTTCCGTTTGGAATCATGGGATCGTTTTGGTTTGCGTGGATGATGGGATTGGAAAACAATATTTATCTTCAAACCGGTATCATCATGTTGATAGGATTGCTCTGTAAAACAGCGATTTTGATTACAGAATTTGCACTTGACCGTCGTCGCAAAGGTATGGATATACTTCACGCTGCATACGCCGCAGCCAAAGAGAGATTGCGTCCTATTTTGATGACAGTTTTAACAATGATTTTCGGTATGTTGCCGTTGATGTTCTCTACCGGTGCGGGTTCCAATGGTAACAGTTCGCTCGGAACCGGCGTTGTAGGCGGATTGTTGGTCGGTACTTTGGCATTATTTTTTGTAGTACCGGTATTCTTCATTGTGTTTGAAAAAATTCAAGAGCGAATCCGCAAGCCGTTGGAAGTGGAAGAAGATCTTCAAGTAAGCAATGAACATCTTGCTGCCAACATCGAGATAAGTGCATTTAACCCCGAAAATAATTAGAGAATAAAGATGATAAAACAAATTATAGTCGCAGCTTTGGGCTTGGGAATGCTCTCAAGCTGCGGCATTTATTCAAAATATGAAGAAGTAAAAACCGTTGACCAAAATATTTTCGGCGAAATATCACTTGATACTACTGATACAGTGAGCATTGCTGATCTTACTTGGAAACAGTTTTTTACCGATCCTCAACTTCAGCAGCTTATACAACGTGCATTAGAAAATAATGTTGACATCAAAACTGCACAATTGAGAGTTAAAGAAGCAGAAACCTCGCTCAAAACTTCAAAATTATCGTTTTTGCCCGGATTTTACTTTTCTCCAAACGGCTCTATTACAAAACTTTTTTACGAAGATTACGGAAATCCGTCTTCGCAAACATATTCTATTCCAATTACTTGCGAATGGCAAATAGATTTGTTCGGCTCGTTGCGAAATCAAAAACGTAAAAACAAAGCTGCGTTTGAACAGATGAATGATGTAAAACAAACTGTTGAAACTCAGATAATTGCAACTACAGCAACACTTTATTATACATTGTGTATGCTTGACCGTCAGTTGGAAATTGCGCATCAAACCGAGTCAACATGGGCAAAAACAGTAGAATCAGCCCGCGCCCTCAAAGATGCCGGTTTAACAAATGCTGCCGGAGTTTATCAGATGGAAGCTACTTATTTTCAGATACAAACAACGGTTTTGGAACTTGAACAATCATTAAATTCTACCGAAAATCAGTTGTCGTTGTTGCTTGCACAAACTCCTAAAACAGAATCACGCAGCAGTTTGGAAAGTTTTCAAGTGCCGGAAAACATCAAGACCGGATTGCCGTTGAAAATACTGTCAAAACGTCCGGATGTACGTTCGGCACAGCATCAGTTAGAAGCCGCATTTTATGATGTAAATGCTGCTAGATCAGCGATGTATCCGAATTTAACATTGTCAGGAAGTGCCGGATTTACCAACAATGCGGGCGGAATGGTTTTCAATCCCGGAAAAATTTTCATGTCGGCAGCTGCAAGTTTGGTGCAACCCTTATTTGCAAACGGCGGACTTCGTGCCAATCTGAAAGTGTCAAAAGCAGAATACGAAATCGCGAGTCTAAACTTTTCTAACACCCTTTTGAAAGCCGGTGTTGAAGTAAACGATGCGTTGGATTTGTGTCAAAAATCGCAAGCCAAAGCCGAATTGTATTCAAAACAAGTGGAAAGTTTGCAACAAGCTTTTGACGCAACATCGCTATTGATGGAGCACGGAAATACAACATATCTTGAAGTTTTGACAGCGCGTCAAAGTCTGTTGTCAGCAGAATTGTCGCAAGCAGCTAACAAATTTCAAGAAATTTCGGGGTTGATTCAATTGTATTCAGCCCTTGGTGGTGGTTCATCACAAAATTAATCCCTGTTTTTTCTTATAATTATTGTTGTTTTTTTGATTTTTAAATTTTAGAACAGGTTGTTCAGAAATTGAGCAGCCTGTTTTACTTTTCGATTTGTTCTAACTTTTTTATCCATTTCAGGCAAATCAGCAGAGGAATTACGCCGAAAACTCCGAATGAACAATCTATAAACCTCCAATATAGAGGAATTTCTCGAATCGGACCGCAAATAAAAGCGAGCGGCATAACGGCAACACAAGCAATTATTCCCCATTGAATTACCCATTTGTTTTGTACAGGATTTTTAAAAGGTCCGATAAAAAGTATTGCGATAACCAAATGTGCAAACGCCAACCAATCATAACCGTATGCAAATTGAGGTGTTTTTTGGTTGATTTCGGTTAAATTGTCTTTGATATGTAGTAAAAATCCGAAAATTGCCGGAGAATCTTTTACCGAATTAGAGTCTATTTTTGCGATTGAACATATCGTATTAAGTTCAGTTTCAACGGGAAATGCTGTAACGCCGGACACAATAAGTGCCAGCATAAAAAATGCAATAATAAAACGGATTTTTCTTAAAATATTTTTCTGTTCAGACATAGGAAATTGATTCTGTTGATTGTTATGAAACAAAGTTTAAAATTAGAAAAAAAGTCATAATCCTCAAAATAACACGTGAAGTTGAGAAGATTTTGAATATCTAAGTGTTTGAAAATTCAGACGAAAAAGTAAAAAAATATATTTTTGATATTTAATAAAAATCCGTTATTTTTGCAGAAACAATTAAAAGATTACAAAGATGGCGCAAGTTGTAAATCCCATATATGACACCGTGTTCAAATACTTGATGCAGGACGAGAAAGTCGCAAAAGTGTTGATTGGCAACATCTTGAAAACCAAGGTTGTTTCTATTCAGATGAATAACAACGAATATTCGGCGATGCTGCCCGACGGCAAAAAGATTTTCAAATTGGATTTTTCTGCCACAATTTTGGATAATAGCGGCAACCGTCAACTTGTGCATATTGAAGTTCAAAAGGCGTTGGAAGAGGGCGAAATAATGCGATTCCGCTCATATCTCGGTGCTATCTATATGGATCAGACCAAAAAATATCAGGAAACAATAAAAGATTCCAAGACCCAAACCGAGACCACCGTAGAGCATCCGCTTCCTATCCATTCAATTTATATCTTGGGACATGAATTAGGCGACGGTTTGCAACAGTCAGTGATGCACGGAGAAAATATTTTCAAGGATCAAGATGGTAACATCATCAAAATTCCTGACAACAACGATTATATCAACGGTCTTACTCATACAGTAACCTTTGTGATTGCGCCGTTGACCAAAAAGAATGTCAAGACACATCTCGATAAATTGCTCACCATTTTTAGTGAAACAACGCCCAACAGTCAAATAATTGAATTGGACGAATATTATGACGATTCTGAGGATTACCGTACCATTATGCGTGTTCTTCAGAAAGCCTCAGCCGACAAGCAACTGCGCGGCAACCTTGACTTGGAGCAATACGCTTGGAACAACCAACTGAAAATGGAACGACGAATCAATGAAATGGGTGCAAAACTGTCACAGTTGGATGCAAAACTTACAGCCGCTATCAAAGCCCTTTCTTTGACAAGTTCGGCGGCGCAAATAGCTCAAATCCTAAATATCAGTCAATACCAAGTTGAGAAGATTTTGAATGGCTAAGTGGATGAAAAAAATGTTAAAGAGTAACTTTTTTGTACCCCATCGCCACCATCGAATAATCATCCAATGTAACTAAAATATTATTGTAAGTTCTTGGAAGATATCGTGTTAGATTGTAATCTGATATAAAAAAGTTTTTTGATAACAATAATTTTTTGGGGTAATGTTGACGACGCCGCAGGGATGTAATTTGAATATTTGGTAGCGGCTTTTATTGTTCACTTCAACTCGTTGGTAAACTAATCTTTGTTCGTTTCTCTGCTAATATAAGGATTTTTTATGGCAACGAAACAAATGAAAGAATTTGAGATAATCCATTATGGCTGTTTGCCGTATGCTGTTTTGGGTTCGGCGGCCATGGCGAAATCTGTGTCGGATTGTGGTGCCGAGGCAAATTTGACGGTTTTAGATTTTGAGGAGTCGCCGGTCTGGTGTTTCCTGAAATTCTCTGCCTGCTCGAATATCGCTTGGAATACGTCGTCGCGAGTGGCGGGCGGGTATTTGTGTTTGGCAAGAGTGAGGATTATCTGCACTTTAAGTTGTGCTTTGATGTCGGCTTTCTTGTCCCAATCGATGTATTGTGTCTTGTCGTCCACTACTTCTTTTACGTCTTTGGCTAGGGCAATGTATTGTTCCTCAGTATATTCGTGCAAGAATCCGTAGCGCTCGGCAACAGATTTCAAGATGTCGTAAAATGCCTTGACTTCGATATTTGGGATGCCGTCGGGCAATACGCTGTCTTTCTTGATTTCCTCAAAGAGGTCGGCAAGTTGTTTGGCTACTTCGGTTACAATTTCGTCGGCCAAGACAATGTCGTCGGAACGGTCGTTGTACTTGTCGATGATGGCGTTGAGACGGTCGGTAAAATTGACAGACTTTACTTTGTTGACTTTCTTTACGCTGTCGATTACTCTTTTGAGCAACCGCTCCATCAACTTGACTTTTGTGTTATGGTAGGGAAGGCGTTTAAGTTTTTCCATATACTGCGACGCCAACATATCAATCTGTTCGGTGTTGTCGAGCCGCATACTGTTGATGGCAACCACTTCTTCTGAAATCAAAGCCTCGTTTACCAAATTGAGCACGTGGCGGTTCATTTGCATGGCATCGGGAGATTCGCCCGTGGTGGTTTTGTAAATGATGGAACGGACGCCCGTGAAAAAATGAACATCGTTGACTTCCTCTTTCGTTATGCGCTCGTCGTTATTGCACATATTGTAGGCGGACTTCATTATGGTGGTGTGCTTCATAAAGCGTTTTTCGGTCTCGTCGGTCTGCTGCATACGCTCGGCGGCTTGCTGTAATGTGTCCAATTGTTCAAGCGGCTTGCCTGTAAAAAACTTTGAGTAATCGAACCCGTGAAACATCCGTCGCAACAAGTCTAACTCGTCTTTAAACAAGTTGACAGCGGCGTCGATGGTCTCAACAGGAGTTTCGTTCTGACCTCCGTTGGCGTATTTTTTCATCGCCTGATTGAATTTCTTCTTGATTCCAAGATAATCAACTATCAATCCCTTGTCCTTGCCCGGATAATTGCGGTTGACACGGCTGACTGTCTGAATCAATGTGTGCATCTGCAACGGCTTGTAACAATACATTGTGTCGAGGCAAGGCACATCAAAACCCGTTATCCACATATCAACAACGATGGCTATTTTGAAAGGCGATGTTTCGTCTTTGAACTCCGTGTCGAGATTTTTGCGAGATTCGTCGCTGCCCAATAGTTTTACAAATTCGGGGTTGTCGTCTTTTTGGCTGATACATACCAATTTGATAGTTTCCTGTGCCCATTGCGGACGAATGGAAGTAATCTCCTTGTAAATAAGGAAGGCAATCTGAC
>JAFXZT010000048.1 GCA_017541145.1 Bacteroidales bacterium
AGCAAAGGAAGTTATGAAATTTGACAGGATGTCAAAAGAAGAGCAAAATGCTTATATTCGACATCTTGATGCCGTTGCCAACGAAAAAGAAGCAATTCTCACCGCAAAAATTTGGGGCAAGATAGAAGGACGTGCTGAAGGCGAGAAAATCGGTATCGAGAAAGGCGAAAAAATCGGTATCGAGAAAGGCGAAAAAATCGGTATTGAAAAAGGCGAATCCCAAAAAGCTCTTGCTATTGCGAAAAATCTCAAAGCAATGGGTGTAATGACTATTGAGCAAATAGCCGCCGCAACTAATCTTGATGCGGAAACAATAGAAAAATTGTAAAATAAAAATCCATGTAAGATAACTACATCCTGTTTTGATTTGGCGATAATTTTTCAAATAAAAAAAAGAAGAATTTTTTATGGATGTTAAAATCCGCAAAAAATTCTTCCTCTCGAAATTAAAATTCTAAAAATTAGAATCTGTCGTATTCTTTTACGAGTTCCTTCACAATTGTAGTCATACGAGGTTCTGCGGCAGCCGCTGCTTTCTGAACTTCTTCATGAGTAGGTTTTTCAATAACACCGATACCCATGTCTGTAATAACAGAAAGACCGAAAACAGGCAAACCCATGTGTCGAGCAACAATCACTTCCGGTACAGTACTCATACCAACAGCATCTGCTCCGGCAATTTTGAAAAATCTATATTCTGCCGGGGTTTCAAATGTCGGACCTGTAACGCCGATATAAACACCTTTTTGAAGATGGATGTTGTTGCGTTCTGCAATTTCAAACGCTTTTTTTACATATCTGTGATCGTATGCCTCTGACATCTCCGGGAAACGAGGACCAAGTTCATCTATATTTTGACCAATTAACGGATTGGTTCCAAAATGATTGATATGATCTGTAATAACCATAATATCACCTACTTGGAACGACGTATTCATTCCGCCCGAAGCATTGGAAACTATAAGCAGTTTGATACCGAGTTGCTGCATTACACGTACAGGAAATGTTACCTGCTGCATAGTATAGCCTTCATAATAATGAAAACGTCCTTGCATTGCTACAACTTTTCTACCACCCAAAAATCCGAAAACCAACTGTCCTTTGTGTCCCTGAACCGTAGAAACAGGGAAATTTGGAATTTCTGAATATGGTACTGTTTTTACGATTTCAATATCACTAACAAGGTTTCCGAGACCTGTACCTAATATAATTCCGACTTCTGGTTCAAAATTGACGCACTGTTGTATGAAGTCTGTAGTTTGTTTTATCTTTTGCAACATAATCTAATATTTGTTTTTTAAGTTCGTCCTGATCGTTGAAAACAAAATCCACTTTTATCGGGAGATAATACATGTGTTTTTTAAGTTCCTGATGGAAATCAAGTTCCATCAATCTAACCGAATCTTTCTCCGTTGTAATTATGATTCTGTCTTCGCCGCTCAAGTTAGTAAAATTTTCTGTTATTTTCAAAATATCTTTCTTCTTGAAATTATGATGATCTTGAAATTTAACATGCGTAATATTTTCTGAATACGTTTTTTTGATATAATCCTCAAGCTGATTGGTAGTTGCGATACCGGTAATCAACAATATTTGTGTATTTCTTGTAACAACCGGTTCGTCTACAGCCTCTTGAAATACTTTCGTTAAATTCAAGTATTTCATTTTTGTAAAATAAATAGACTGACATGGCAAAAGTCCAATATTTTTAGCAAGAATTCTGCGGTCTACCGGTTTTACATCGTCCGGACATTTTGTAATAACAACGATGTTAGCCCTTGAAACTCCTTTTACTGATTCCCGAAGCCGCCCGTAAGGCAACATATTGTCTTCGTGTACCGGACGATTGTAGTCAATCAGCAAAATATTTACTCTTGGCACCACACTACGGTGCTGATACGCATCATCAAGTACAACTATTTGTTTATCAGCTTTTTCTTGAATTATTTTTTTTATTCCGTGAACTCTGTCTTCGTCAACTACCATGTCAACCTTACCATGAAATTTGCGGTACATCTGTTTGGGTTCGTCACCGATTTGAGCCACAGTAGAATTTTCATCAGCTTTCAGATATCCGTGAGTTTTACGTTTGTAACCACGACTGAGTATCGTTACTTTGAAATCATCTTTGAGCATATCCACAATATACTCAGTATGAGGAGTTTTGCCAGTACCGCCCACTGTGATGTTACCCACAGAAATCACCGGAGTAAAAAACTCGTGAGAACTCAGAATATGGTTATCGTACAAAAAATTTCTGAACGATGTTCCAATCCTGTAAAACCCGGATAATATTTTAAAAAAGAAATTAGCCATAAGTTTCCTAAAATTTAGCAGGTAATACGTTTTGCCTGCTCAGCGATGTATTTGAATGCCTCACGCTCGTCAACCAAAGTAGTATGACCATTTTTCGCAATTATTTTACCTTTTGCAATTACTAATTTGATGTCAAAAACACTACGGTTATAAACAATATGTTTAATAAGCGTATCAGAATTCAATTCAAACGGTGAGTTGTTCTCAAAAACAATGAGATTGTTCTCGCCATCGCCTTTAAAGTTGTTTAATTTTAAATATCTATGTATAGCAATAAGTCTGTTGTAAGCATTAGTAAGAGAAGATTCGTAATCCGTACCCAACGACTCAAAATATGCATGCGACAAAGCTTCCGGCATACTACAATTAGTAAAATCAGAACCAAGCATGATATTGTTGTCAAGCCAAATAGAATTAAAAGGCTTGATACCGCGTTGAAAATTACCGCAAGGATTATGAGCAAGCCAAGCCGGTTTGTTTTTAATATAATCGCGTTCATCGTCGGTAATAGCGTTGCAATTTGCAAGAATTGTGGCTGATTTGTCCATAATTCCCAATTCATAAAACCTCAAAACCGCTGTTCTACGATAATCACGCATTGTATTTACCTGATCGATATTGTCTTCAGCTGCGTTTACAAGTACACCGACATTTTTTTCTTTACAAATATCAGCCACTTTTCTCAACAATTCATTACTTGCAAGATAAGAGGCGGCAATACCCATCAATCCCTGATGCGATTCGATAAATTCGGCATTCTCGTCTACGGCTTTTTCAGCTACAGCATATCCGTTGGCCTCACATGCGGCATAACTTTGCAATGTACTGATACCAACTTTATCGAAAGCGCTCGCCACCAGCGACAAAGAGTTTTCGATAAAAAGGGAACTTTCGTTGCGACAAATAGCGAATGTTGTACCGTTTTGGGCTGCAATAATAGCGGAATACAACGCCGAAGCATAAACAAGATCCTTGTCGAGACATTTATCGATCTTCCAAAGGATGTCGCTGACATAACGGAAATAAGTTGACTGTCGCTTTGTAAATACATTTGCCTTTGGAGCAAGCGACAATCCGGGACGCATATATGCATCTCCAAACGAATGCATGATGTAACGACCACTACAATCAGCAACTTGATCACCCACTACTGCATGATATGTATCAGGCTCTACAAATGTAAGTGTATCTTTTTGCTCATCAACTATGATATCTTTCTTTACAAATTCTAAAGTTGCATAATTGATATAAATTCCGTTTTTTAAGACTAACGACATGTTGAATAATTAAATAAAAAATGGCTGACTTTTGCTGAAAAACAATCAAAAGTCAGTCATACGGATTTAGAATATTTTAATTTTGATGTTGTTCTCTTAAAAGGTCAAGTACTGTTTTTACCGGACTGAATGTTTCAATAGGAACTTCTACAAAAATAGTGTTCCAATCAGACATCGCACCGTTCCAAAGTCCCGGACGCTCAATAGATTTAAGGTTTTTACCGTTCTTAGACTTGTGAGAAATAAAGCCTGTAAGAGGATCAGTATATTTTCTCAAATCAAATTTCTTACCATCCACATCGGTAAGGTCACAAACCAAATCGACAGGATTGAAGTGTGTTGCTTTAGCTACAATCGCTTGACTTTCAGGATTATCCTTATCAATTTGAGATGATTCTACAATCTGAAGCGAAGTAGTACCGTCAGAATTTTTAGCCCAGAAAGGACCGCCGCCCGGTTCACCTTCGTTTTTCACCATACCGCAAACTCTCAACGGACGTCTTAGTTTTGCAACCAACAATTTAGCTTTCTCCGGGTCTGAAAGACTCAAGAATGACTCAGGAAATTCGGTGCAAAGCTTTTTACTTATGAAAACATAAGCCTCGTCAAGCTGTTTTGTTGTAGGATTGTTTTCCAACAACTTGATATAATCAGCAATATTCTCTTTTGTTTTAAGAAGATATCCCGCCAAAGCAGTTTTGTATCTTATAGTAGCTTCTTTTCTTGAATCCGGAACAACATTATCGATAGTTTTGATAAAAACCAAACGCGCATCGATATCGTTAAGATTCTCAATAAGAGAGCCGTGACCGGCAGGACGGAACAAAGGAGTACCGTCATCGTTGCGGAAAATTTCGTTGTTGTCGTCTACAGAAATAGTATCAGTAAAAGCCTTCTGTGTAGAAAAACCTATATCAAGTTTACAATCATATTTTTCCTCAAAAAATACACGGGCTTTATCAACAAAAGCTGTAAAGAAACCCAAATGCTCAGGCGAAACAGTGAAATGGATTTTCACGTCCTTACCGGATTTTGCATATTGAATTCCTTCGGCGATATGTTCTTCTACCGGCGTTCTTGAAGTATTTTTATAACGGTGAAATTCAATCAAACCTTTAGGAAGATTACCATAATTCAAACCATCTTTTGAAATAACGCTGGCAACCAACTCTTTTGGTTTGTGATCCTGTAACATCTCTTTTACAGACATCCCGTATTTGCCATAAACAATTTTCTGAAGATTGTCATAAAATGCAAATCGATCAATATTATCAACAAATTTGCGTGCAGCAGAATTGATGTCAAAAAATTTCTGTTTGGATTCCGCACTTCCATTGTATTCGGAAACAAAAACAAAAAGATCTTTAAACATCCTCGAAGCAGCACCCGAAGCAGGAACAAATTTTACAATGCTCATCTGCTCAGCTTCATTGGAATATTTTTGCGAATATTTTGTGATTTCCTCGTCTGTCAGACATCTGATACCATCATTTGCAGTAGCCGGTCTCACCAATTGCAAGTAAGGAAAACCTTTCTTGTAAAATTCCAACTGACGATCAATTTCTTCTGTTTTGATTCCGCGTTCAGCGAAATACTTGATATCTTTTTCTGTATACATACTTGAAAATTATTATTTATTTTAATTTTTGAAAATGTGTTTGAAAATTTAGGTGCTCTTAAAAATTAAAAAAGTCCGGTAAACATAAATTCCGGACTTTTTTCAAAAAAAATAACACTTAAAATCAAACAAGATATGAAAACAATTTTAGTCTTTACATCCAAGCTGCATTTTTTTTAACAATATCCACAGCTTGAAAAGAAAATCTACGCATCACTGCGTTGTTATGTTTTTCTCTGCAACAAATATAGAGCAGATTTTTATTACTTCCAAATTTTTTTCAAACTTTTTTCAAAAAAATTTAATTTTATCAAGATGCTTAGAATCTTGCAGTTGTAACCTCGCTATCGAATGCATTGATACGAACAACATCGCCGGGTTTTACTGAATGCATGAAAGCATCTTCTTTGTTTGGAAACAATGCTGAGAATTTTTTCAACAATGAGTTTGCATCAGCTTCCAACGAAGGATCTGTATTTTTTGCTTTGATTACGTAGTCAGCAGCAATCCAATAAATTTCTCTTCTTACAAAAGCATCTGTAGAACAGAGATTTGCATTAGAACCGTAGATTGCACCGATAAACAAGTAAGGAGCACCGTTTGAAGGATTTGCTTGTGCTGATTTCTTTGCGAGCGATACTGCTTCTGAATATTTTTTACGGAAATTAGCTACTGTAGATGCTTCGTAAAGGTAAACTGATTTTTTTACGTTATCAGATTCTCTTTCGATAGCTTCACCATAATATTGAGCAGCTTTTTCGTAATCTTTTATTTTGCGATTGTATCTTGCGATAGATGCAGCAGCAGCAGAACTTGGATTAGAAGAGTAAAGTTTTTCAGCAGTTTGAGCGAAAAGACCGCTACCTTCACAACCCAACATCGACATCGTTTCTGACATCACAGCAGCTTCAGCTATATCGTTAGAAACTTTGTATTTTTCATCAAAAAGTCTGTCGAAATCACTTTGCTGAGCTGGCAATTTTGACATATTTGTAGACAATGTAGAGAAGATTTTCTCTGCTTGTTGTTTGTATTTTGCGTCGTTTGTAGCAACATTTTTCTTAACAGCGATTGAAGTAGGAACAATTGCTGCAAAAAATTCGTCGTTTGAAATTTTGTTTTTAGCAACAAGATTTACAGCGAGTTGGAAATAAGCAGAAACACCGCTCATATCAGGATTTGCAGGATCAGCTGCTACTGACTGAGCAAGGATGTGGTAAGCTTCAACGTAAGCTGTATCGCTTTTACGCAATTTCATAACGTCAAGACCACAACGTGCAAGAACTGAAGAAGCTTCTCCGTAGTTTTCGATTCTCTTGCTGTAAATCATTTTCAAAGTATCTACGTAAGCATTAATTTCAGCAACATTTTGTGTCTGAGAAATCATTCCTTTGTAAATCTTGATGCCATCGATGTAAACCACTTTGTCGTATTGCGGACAGCTGTTGAAAACTTCACGATACTTAGGCAAAGCGTTTTTGTAAGATTCTACATTGAGAAATTCTTTGTAAACTGAATAGTTAACATCGCACTCTGTTTGAGCGTTAGCAAATAATGATGAAAGAGCAATCATCGAAAAGGTAAGAAGTTTTTTCATTCCGTTTATCTTTTTTAATTAGACTAATTCATTAAGTGTTTTTTCAAAGGACAAAATTATCCATGTTTTTTTATTTAAAAACAAACTCAACTTGAAATATATTTTAAATAAAAGTCACAATATAAGCGAATAGTTAATTTTACCCTTTTTGAAAGAAAATACGTATTTCACGTATATAATATTGGCACGCTGCACTCCTACCCTATCAAAGGGAATTTTTATACTATTTGTTTACAACGTGCTGGATGTATTTTTTTATTATTGAAATACCGGTTACGTTGTCGCCGCCCTGAGGAATTATAACATCGGCATAGCGTTTTGTAGGCTCGATAAATTCCAAATGCATAGGCTTCAAAATTTTTACATAACGATCCATAACCATTTCTGCAGTTCTGCCGCGCTCCAAAACATCTCTCTTAATGATTCGGATAAGACGCTCGTCAGAATCGGTATCTACAAATATTTTCAAATCCATGAGGTCGCGCAAATTCTTCTTTATCAAAGTCATAATGCCTTCGATTATCATTACAGGCTTTGGCTCTACATGAATTGTTTCTTTCAAACGGTTGGAAATCACGTAAGAATATGTAGGCTGCTCCACAGCTTTGCCTTCTCTCAACTGCTTGATATGTTCAAAAAGCAAATCCCAATCAAAAGCATCCGGATGGTCGAAATTGATTTGTCTGCGCTGCTCCGGTGTAAGTTCATCGGTTTGGTTATAATAAGAATCCAAAGGAATTACTGCAACATTATCAGGAGGAAGTGTTTCTGCTATTTTTCTTACTACGGTGGTCTTGCCTGAACCTGTGCCACCTGCTATTCCTATTATAATCATATTGTTCTGTTTTTTCTATGTAACAAATTTTTATAAAAATATCAAAACGGCTGTCAACCTCTTTTTTCGAGATTAACAGCCCTTTTGTTAAAAATTATTGTCGAAAATTTTATTATTCTTCCGGTTGCTGTTCCTGCTCAGGATCTTCTACCCTTTCTTCAGGAGCCATATCGGCAGAATAAGATTCACCTTTCATTTGTGTTCTTACTTTTGATTCGATTTCGGCAGCAAGTTCCTTGTTTTCAGTAAGAAGATTGAGAACAGCGTCACGTCCCTGACCAAGTTTGCTGTCGCCGTAGCTAAACCACGAACCGCTTTTCTTTACAATTTCCATGTCAACAGCGGTGTCAACAAGTTCTCCGACAAATGAAATACCGGTTCCGAACATCAAATCAAATTCTGCTTTCTTGAATGGAGGTGCAACTTTGTTTTTTACAACTTTTACTTTTACACGACCACCAATTACATCGTCGCCGTCTTTTATCTGACCTATTCTGCGAACATCAAGACGCAATGATGAATAGAACTTGAGGGCGTTACCACCGGTAGTGGTTTCCGGATTACCGAACATCACGCCGAGTTTTTCACGCAACTGGTTGATGAATATTACACAAGTATTTGTTTTTGAAATATTTGCTGTTAATTTTCTTAATGCCTGTGACATCAAACGTGCTTGAAGACCCATTTTGGAATCACCCATATCGCCTTCGATTTCTGCACGAGGAGTCAACGCTGCTACTGAGTCGATTACGATGATATCCAACGCACCAGAACGGATAAGTGAATCAGCAATTTCCAACGCTTGTTCACCGCAATCCGGCTGAGAAATCAAAAGTTGTGAAACGTCAACACCAAGATTTTCTGCATAAGTACGGTCAAAAGCATGTTCGGCGTCAATGATTGCTGCAATGCCGCCAAGTTTTTGAGCTTCTGCTATTGCGTGAATTGCGAGAGTTGTTTTACCTGATGATTCAGGTCCGAAAATTTCAATTACACGACCGCGCGGATATCCGCCGATTCCTATTGCAAAATCCAATCCTAACGATCCGGTTGGAATACAAGGTATATCTTCTGCAACTTTTTCGCCAAGTCTCATGATTGTTCCCTTGCCGAAATCTTTGTCGATTTTGTCAAGTGTAAGTTGAAGGGCTTTTAGCCTTTCTGCTTTAGCATCCACAGGAGCTGCGTCTTTTTTATCTTTTGCCATAATATATTATAATGGTCTGTATTTTTTTGTTGAATGTTAAATAAAAAGATTAGATGTTTGCAAACATAACAAATGATTTGAAAAGTTGCAAATATTTTTCTAAATTTCTTCGTCCCAAACGCTTGGTTTTTCTTCGTCTTCGGCAAGTGTTGTGAAAGCTGATTTTTTGGCTTGTGCTTCGGCTTCCTGCAAATCTTTTTCGAGAATTGACCAAATTCCGAAAACCAATTCTTTCAATCCTTCTTTGCTGAATGACGAAAACATAAAATGCGGTACGTCGGTCGGTAAATGTTTTTCGATATCGGCTTTGATTTCCTCATCTGCCATATCGCATTTGGAGATACCGAGAATACGTTTTTTGTCCAAAAGTTCAGGATTGTATTTTGCCAATTCGCCAAGAAGAACTTCGTAATCTTTTGCTACATCATCGCTGTCTGCCGGTATTAGAAAAAGTAAGAGCGAGTTTCTTTCGATATGACGCAAGAATCTCAATCCCAAGCCTTTGCCTTCTGATGCTCCTTCGATAATACCGGGGATGTCTGCCATTACAAATGTATGTTTGTTGTCAACATCCACAATTCCCAAATGCGGAACAAGTGTTGTAAAAGGATAATCAGCAATTTTTGGTCTGGCTGCCGATATTGACGACAACAATGTTGACTTGCCGGCGTTGGGGAATCCCACCAATCCGATGTCAGCCAAAACCTTGAGTTCCAATATTTTCCAACCTTCCTGACATTCTTCGCCGGGCTGGGCATAACGCGGTGTTTGGTTGGTAGATGATTTAAAATGTACATTGCCAAGACCTCCGCGACCGCCTTTTGCGAGGATTTCTTTTTGACCGTCTTCTGTGATTTCAAAAAGTACTTCGCCGGTTTCGTCGTCTTTGGCTACTGTTCCAAGCGGAACTTCTATTATTACGTCTTTACCGTCTTTGCCTTTCCAAGTGTCGCGCATACCCGACACACCGTCTTCGGCTATGATATGTTTTTGATATTTCAAATGCAAAAGAGTCCAATATTGCTTGTTGCCTCTTACGATAATGCTGCCGCCTTTGCCACCGTCACCACCGTCAGGTCCGGCTTTAGGACGGTATTTTTCGCGCTTGAGGTGTGCACTGCCGGCTCCGCCTTTGCCCGAACGAACGTAAATTTTTACGTAGTCGATAAAGTTTGTGTTGTCTGCCATCTAATAAATCGGTTTCTATTAAATAAAGTTGATCAATATAAAAATTTACACTTGTTCGTAACGGAGATATTCCGCTTTCTCAAGCTTTTGTTTTGCATAATCAAGGGTCACTGTAAATGTAGCGATGCCTTGTGAGGGCAAATCGTACATCACATCAAGCATAATTGCCTCGCAGATAGATCTCAATCCGCGGGCTCCGAGTTTGAATTCTACTGCTTTGTCTACAATGAAATCCAATACTTCCGGTTCAAACTCCAATTTTACGTCATCCATTTTAAACAGTTTTTTGTACTGACGGATAATTGCGTTTTTGGGTTCGGTGAGGATATTTCTGAGGGCTTCGCGGTCCAAAGGATTAAGAAATGTCAACACAGGAAGACGACCTATGATTTCGGGAATAAGTCCGAATGATTTCAAATCGGTAGGCGTGATGTACTGCAAAAGATTGTTTCTGTCCACTTGACCTGTTTCGCGTACGTTGTTGAATCCAACGATTTCTGTATTAAGACGTTGCGCGATTTTCTTTTCGATACCGTCAAATGCTCCACCGCATATAAAAAGGATGTCTTTGGTGTTGACAGCTATCATTCTTTGTTCCGGGTGTTTGCGACCACCGTTTGGCGGAACGTTTACGATACTGCCTTCAAGTATTTTGAGCAAACCTTGCTGAACGCCTTCGCCTGATACATCGCGTGTAATTGACGGATTGTCGCCTTTGCGGGCAATTTTATCAATTTCGTCGATAAATACAATTCCGCGCTCTGCCATCGCTACGTCGTAGTCGCATGCCTGTAGCAAACGTGTTAAAAGACTTTCTACGTCTTCGCCCACATAGCCGGCTTCAGTAAGTACTGTGGCATCCACAATTGTAAACGGCACGTTGAGAAGTTTTGCTATTGTTTTGGCTAACAAGGTCTTACCTGTACCGGTTTGACCTACCATTATGATGTTGGATTTTTCAATCTCCACATCATCATTTTTCACCTTTTGATTAAGGCGTTTATAATGATTGTAAACAGCCACGCAAAGTGATTTCTTCGCATTGTCCTGACCGATAACATATTGATCCAGATAATTCTTGATATCAGCAGGTTTGTAATTAAATTCTAATTTTTTCTTGGAACCGGTTTCACCTCTGAAATCCATTTCCTGCTGTACAATTTGATGTGCTTGCTCTATACAATAATTGCAAATATATGCGTCCTGTCCTTCGATAAGAAGTTCTGTTTCTGTTTTCGGTCGTCCGCAGAACGAACATTTGCTAATTGACTGTTTTACCATAATTTCTGTTTATTGTAACGCGCTAATATGCGCAATTTATCCCAATTAATTTTGAATTTGCAAAATTATATATTTCCGCCCAATATTCCAATTTTTTCCTTAAATAATTTACTGAGACAAGGCTGTATCGTTTCTCTTCCTGCTTGCTGTTGTAGTTCGGATTGTAAATGTTTTTTTGTGTAACGGTAAATTTAGTTTTTTGCGGTTGGTGCGCTTAATGCGTTTCGGGGTGATTTCAAATACTCAGGGCATAATTGTAAAAAAATGGCTACGACTTCAACAAGTCGCAGCCGAAAATTTATTTACCTCCTTTTTCAATTTCATTTTCAACCATCTTTTTGGCTTCCGCTAACAAGCGTTTGCTTTCGGCTTTGAGGGCAAAAGACTTTTGGATTTTTGCAGATATATCATTTTGTATTGGCATTGGAAGTTTTGGAATTATAACTTGTTCAATTTCTGACGGTTTCCAATGCTGAATAATTGCGCCATTAGCATCGCGCTCGGCTTGCATTTTTACAATTATAGAGTTCAATACAAGTGTGAGATAATCAGGATTGTAGTCTTGATTGAAAACTGTCAAATGAAGCAACGCTCCCGATGTGATGCAATCCAAATCCTTTTCCACTTTGTATGCAATGCCTACACTGCCATCTTTCGACAAAAGAATTGTATCTTTCTTTGGTCGCAATTCTTGTAAATCGAAATCGTCGGGCGACAGAAAAATATTTGGGTCTGAAATGCCGAATTTGTCAACATCGGACACTCTCACAAATGGGATTCCATTGTCCTGATATGCATCGCTGCCCGGCTCAACTGATTTATTTATATTTACTATTTGTTTAAGTGTATTACATTCATAGTTAGACAATTGAGTAAACAATGCATCATACTTACTTTGATAATACTCCGCATCCAATCTTCCCGAACTCAAAAAAGATTCTTTCAATGTTTTGATATTGATGTTTTGATTTTTAGGTTGCCAATCTTTTAATCCAAGTTCAGATAAAAGTTGGTCTTCAGCGGCGGCATAGAGTTGTTTGGATTCTTCAAGTTTGGCGTGGGCAGATTTTACGAGCGTTTCGATTTTCTGCTGAAAGTCGGAACTTAAAATAGGAATAGGGATAAGTCTAATTCTTGACATCGCAACTGTTGGTTGCGCAGATAACGTTTTTTCTTTATCCAAAATAAGTTGACCTATTTTAGAATTAAGAAATGTAGATAAATAAAATGAACTTACAATGTTTCCTTTGGGTCTCAATCGACAAATATTTGGTCCTAATTGAAATATACTTTTTTCTTGCAATGTAAGGGCACGTCGATATTCTCCTGTATATGACATAATGACATCACCATCATAAATTTTAGAACGAGATAAGTTCAAGTCAGCAACATTTTTATCAATCGTTATATAATTAGATAATTCTATACGCTCATTTTGAATATTTTTACTTGTTAATGCAATATAAAAATTCTCTGATTCCATATTTGTTGGCGTAAAGTATTCTGTAAATTCAAATCCTGCCAACTTAGAAACATCAAATTCCTCGCCAATAAGACAATGCTTATTATCACGAATTTTTTTTACAACTTGAACAGAATATTTGTTAAAATACTCAGCATCATATCTGAATATTTCATTAAAATCTTGTACTTCGCTTAACCATACCTCGCTCACCTCCAACCCTTTCAACAATTCATCATATTTTTCCTTGTTGAAAGGGCTACCTAAAAAAAACTCAAATGTTCTTTTTTGGCAAATTCGGCAAAGGCTTCGGCGATGCCGTCTTTTGAATATCTACCTTCAAGACGATTGTCGCGAGAAGTCCATAGTTTGTCGAGTTCGGGGTCGTGGTTGAAAAGGTCGTGTTTAACAAAAATATGTCCGTGAGTGTCTTTAACTCTCACGTTGTTATGCACTTTTACGTCTTCAATTATGAGACAATATTTTTGCCATTCTTTTGACAGGTTTTTATATTCCTCTAATGATATTTCGTTGGCGGATATTGTTTCACAATCCTTGCCGTGGTTCAGAACTTCTTTGTAACGTTTTTGAATATCTTTGGGCAGAGCGAGGAACTCGTTTAACGAAAGACTTTGTTTCAAGGCAACAAGAGTTTGGTTGCCGCTATCTTTTTGGGATAAAGGTTTCTTCTCAAAAGTTATTGGTTTGAAAATCCACTTTTTATGGCTTTCGAGACTGCCGAAATCTTGAATGAACAAATCTTGTATAAAATCTGTCGTGTCCCATTTTGTCTTTTGTTCTTCCGCTTCGGATACTATTTCTCCGTCTTTTATGCCGTAATGCCATTTTGTCCACGTTACATAGTTCTCCGTTACGTAAATCTTTTCTTTTTGGTTGTTAACGGTAGGTTCTTGCATAGTGGCGAAGAAAATTGGATAATCAATATATACCTCGTAATCTTGTCTTTTGTCGTATTCGTAATTATTGGTGTCCGAGAAAAATAAAAAATCGAATAAAAATAGGGCTGCCATAATAGGCAGCCCGTTTTTTTTTGGTAACTTTCAGTTGCTAAACAAAAACATGTTACCATGGGCAAAATTACAAAATATTTCGGACAGA
>JAFXZT010000049.1 GCA_017541145.1 Bacteroidales bacterium
CCAAAAGAATTACAAGAACGAGTTTTTGAAAAATTGTTCCGCCAAGCCGAAATTGCGATGTTCACGCCCAAAGAGTATTTAGATTATGAAGAGAGTCTTCATAACTTGTGGGATATAACCAACGCGATGAACGATGCCGAGACTAAGGGTTTTGGCAAAGGAAAAGAGGAAGGTTTACAGCAAGGATTACAACAGGGACGCGCAGAAGGACGTACAGAAGGTATCAAAGAAACTGCCAAGCGTATGAAAGCTAAAGGTTTTGATATACAAACTATTGCAGATTTAACTCAACTATCCGTTGACGAGATCGAAAAGCTATAAATGGGCGTAAAAGAATATCAGTTTGCAGGCGACGAAATCCAAAAACACCTCAATAAAGTTTTTAAGCCCGCAGTAGTTGAGTTTGAAATACTTCACGCCGATTTTAAGATGTCGGAATTAACAAGTTTTTCGCATGGTGGAAGTCCTTGGAATTCAGTTTACAACGACGACCAAAAACGTGTACTTCGAGCTTACAATGACAGTATTAAAGATGGTGTTTATTACTTGTTTTTCATTGACAACGTAACCGACAAAAAGATGGAAACGGAACAATGGTATCGGGTTATATGCCACGCGGTTACAACTGCGGATTTATCTACGACAGCGGCTCACCTCACACCATCGCTCACGAGTTAGGACACGGAATTGCAGGCTTGGAGCACGTGTTTGAAAATTCAAAAGCATCTGGCAAAACAGATAACTTGATGGATTACGCTTCGGGCGAAGAACTTTGGCATTTTCAGTGGGATGCAATTCAAGATCCGAGCCGAGTTTGGATGAAATGGAATAAAGATGAAGGAGAAGGAGAGAAAACAGAATGGATATACCCTAATGAAAAGTGTCAGAATATTTATTTGATTTTTAGTCCTTATTTTTCAAGAAAATTTCAAGTTTTAATGGAATCTGATGATAAAAATTTAATAAGTACACTTAACCAATGGGCATCGCGAACTTCAAAACAAGTGTTCCTTAATCAAAGAGCAAGTGAAATTATTTTTAATAATATTTATGTCTCAGATCCGGATGACTATCGTGATAGAATCGAAATTTTTAAAAGTCAATTCAATAAAAACGGAGATAAAATTGATGCTACTCCCATTGTAAAATATTATTTTAACGGTCATGCTACTGATTATGAGCATGTAGCTGTGTATTGTTTGAACGGTGTGACTACAAATATTAATACTTTGGCTGATTTTAAAAACATTGATGAAATTTATATACAAGAACCTTATTTATTGTCAAGATACGAGATTTTAAACGATAGTGAAAATGGTGCTGTATTTAAAAATACAACTAAAAGTTATTTCCAAAAAGCTACTGAAGGATGGATTGATTCCAAAATAAAAAATTGTGGTGTATTTCATTTGGATTTTTCTGCATCTGCGGAAGCTGGAACTATTTTTACCAATGCTGGAGTTTCTGCTACATGTGGTATTGGATTTGATTTTAAAGGCGGGGTTGCTTTATTTGGAAATGCACAGTTTTTCGCTAATTTTTTAAATTATGGATTTGAAATCAATATTGATAATTTTAGAAAACCTTTATCGTCATATAATACTACCGGATTTGAAAAAAGTTGGGTTGCCGGAGGCGCATTTGGTCTTTTTCTGTTCTTTAAATTGGGATTGGGGATATAATGATGTTAGAGGTTTATTTGGTAAATCATCTTCGTATGCAGTAAGTTTAGGAGAAATTTTTAGTGGAGATATTCATTTTAATTTTAATGATAAAAATAAGTTTGTTGGAGCTGGTGTTGGCGTTGGTGTCGGTGGCGGTTTTGATTTAACATATTGGATTACTTACACGAAAGGAATTGTAATATCTATTGATGAGTATAATCAATTAATTGCTCCATGGCATACTCCTGTCTTATTTTTAGTAAATAAAATACGATATGGAGATGAAAGTGAACATGAAGTCAATTTAATTGACAAAGGAGATTATTGGATTTCAGAAGATGCATTAAAACGATTAGAATAATACTAACTAAATACTGTTAAAAATGAAAAAGATAACTATTAGAATTTTTGTCATTTGGGCGTGCTTTTGCTGTTCAATTTTTATTTTAGGTTTTATTTTAAGTCGTACCCAAAACACAAATGAAAATTTTATTCAAAAATATGAGTATGAATATTTTTCACATAAAGAGGATTTTAATCAAATGATTCTTTTTTTTGATAAGTATGATTTTGATGAGAAAATTATAATCGAATATATTAAAGGTCTTCAAATTGATTCATATAATTATCCATATAAAAATAGTAGGTTTGAATTTTTAAAGGAATCAAAATTTTTACATGAGAGAGAAGATTTTATTTATCATTATAAAATACATTGTTATAAAAAAGAAATTGAATTCTACATTAGTGGTATATATACTAGAAATAAAAATGGTAAGTCTTGTGGCTTGGTATATTGTCCTAATGTGCAAGAATATTATCCAAATTGTAAAATATATTCAAATGGTTATTTCCCAAGTGATACTGATACCAATTGTGTGTATTGGATTGAAGATAATTGGTATGTTAGATGTCCATAATTTTTTATTTAATTATGAAATTATGGTGTTAAAATCAGATTATATTTGATTACCACACGTTATAAAAGTGAGGACATCCCCGGATTTGTGGCAGATCCCGAAGAAATTAAGAAATATGTTAACGAGTTGATTAACAACGTAAATATGGCGATTACCGATAATACAATTCGCGATACTATTTTGGTTAACGAAAAATTTGATTACCTTTACACCGAAAATGGACGCTTGATGTCGGTGGTTTTTGATGAAAACGGTGAACCTAAAACAAAAGATGTTACGCCGGAAAAATCATTCAGTCAAGCACTTATCACCGACGGACAAGGCGACACATTGGTAGTTTCCAAAAAAGGACAAGTAATGGGCGTAAAAGAATATCAATTTGCAGGCGACAACCGCCACCTCTTGAACGAATACCATCGACAGTTGGATTCGTTAGGAGAGTGGATTATACAGTTTGATGTATTTGATAAACAAGATTACGGATTTGATAAAGTGTCAAACAAAAAAGGAATATTCTCAGGCGCAGAATATTACCCCTATTTGTCAGCTAATTATGACTTGCGTTACAAATCCGTAGAAACAGGAAAATCCGAC
>JAFXZT010000050.1 GCA_017541145.1 Bacteroidales bacterium
GGTGGCTTTGGCAATGCTTTCGTCATCGGAGGAAACTTGTAAAAAAGCACTCGAACAACTGCCGAAACTCAAAGGCTGTCAAGTTCATTCAACGGTTATGCTTTCGGAAATAGACAGAAAAATTTTCAAGAAACTCGGTGTTGACTTAACCTGCGACCCTGTCAAAAAATGATAACAAATAAAAACTAAAAACAACCATGGAAAACAATACAACACAACAAGTTATCGATCCGTTGTTTTTGAAACCGGAAAACGAAATCCTTCAAAATTATATCAACGGAGAATTGTCAAAAAACAATTTTGACATAAAAAAAGAATCCTTGTCGCATTTAGAAAAGAAAAAACTTACTGCGACCTTGATTTCAGCACCGATAAACCTTATTTTGATAATTGTTTTCCGTGTGTTTCATTATTCACAATTTTGGCTTATATTGCTGATTATTATCAATTTTTTGATTTGGCGAAAATTCACGAAAGCCCCCGTTACGGATTTTTTTATAAAAGAGATAAAATCCAGACCGGATGAAAATTTTTCCGACGTTATCGCGCCACAACTTTACGACCGTTGCAAAAACGGCAAACTGTTAAGAGCAGGAATTTTTATTCTCTGCACGTTTTTGATTCCCATGTTGATGTTCTTAAAACCGCACGTTTTTTACGAGGACTATCAAAACGAAAAATACGTCAGATTTTACACGGAAGGTTTAATGAGCGAGGCTAATCTGATAATTCCCGACGAGGTTGACGGCAAAAAAGTTGTGGGACTAAGAGGCGATGTTTTCAATTCGACAGACTTGGTTTCGGTAACGTTGCCTGACGCAATTGACACAATACGCGGACACGCATTTGAGGATTGCGAATATTTGGAAACCGTTAACATGCCGAAAAAATTAAAATACATCGGCGGTTATGCGTTCAACAACTGCAAAAAGTTAAAAGAAGTACATCTTCCCAAACAAATAGGCGAAATCCACGGTTATACGTTTGCTAACTGTCAAAATCTCCGCATAGTGGAATTTGAAGAGCCTTCATCGGTAACGCGAATCGGCGGACACGCTTTTCAAAACACCGCGTTGATGGAAATAAAAATCCCCGAAAGCGTAACGGAAATCGGCAGTTCGGCGTTCAGAGATTGCAGATACTTGTCAAAGGCATACGTACCTGAAAATTGCATGATGAACGAAAGAGCATTCAAAAATTCGCCAACAACAATAACAAAGTATTAATTACCATGATTCAAGAGACTAACAGACAGATGTTTATGCGCTATGTTGCACAAACATCATTTGCGCCTTTGTCGGCAGAAATTGCCAAAGCAGAAGGCGTTTTTATGTATACTCCCGACGGCAAAAAAATCATTGACACGGTTTCGGGCATTTCGGTTTCAAACGTCGGACACTGCAATCCCAAGGTTGTTCAAGCGGTAAAAGAACAAGCCGAAAAATACATGCACCTTATGGTTTACGGTGAAATGATTCAGTCGCCGCAAGTACAGTTGGCAAAACGTCTTACAGAGGTTTTGCCCGAAAATTTAAACAACGTATATTTTGTAAATTCTGGTTCGGAGGCAACGGACGGCTCACTGAAACTTGCAAAACGCTTTACCGGCAGAAAAGAAATCATATCCTTCAAAAAAGCATATCACGGCAGCACAATAGGTGCAATGTCAATTTGGGGTTCTGACAAGTACAACAAAGCCTACAAACCGCTTTTACCGGGCGTTAAACGTCTGAATTTCAACAATATGTCAGATTTAGAAAAAATCACCGACAAAACCGCGTGCGTGATTACAGAAGTGATTCAGAGCGAAGGCGGACTCAACATTCCCGAGATTGAATGGGTAAAAGCCCTACGGAAACGTTGCGACGAAACGGGGGCACTTTTGATTCTTGACGAGGTTCAAATGGGCATGGGACGCACTGGCAAAATGTTCGGTTTTGAGAATTTCGGCATAGTGCCTGACATTGTAAATTTAGCAAAGGCTTTGGGCGGCGGTATGCCTATCGGAGCGTTTGTTGCCGACAAAAAAATTATGGAGGCTTTTTGCGAGCCGCCACTCGGACACATAACAACATTCGGCGGACATCCGGTTTCGGCAGCGGCGGCTTTGGCATCGCTCAACTTTATCATCGACGAAAAACTTCCCGAAAAAGCCACAGCAAAAGGCGAATATTTTGAGACTCTTATAAAAGACCACCCGAAAGTAAAACGCACATGGGGCATAGGACTTTTTCGCGGCATAGAGGTTGACAAAAAAGTTGATATGTGGAAATTTCTTCACAAGGCGTTGGAAAACGGCGTGTTGTCGGATTTGTTTATTTTCCGCGACCATGCGTTCAGGTTTACGCCGCCGCTAACGATTACAAATGAAGAAATCGTTTATGCGGTTAACTTGTTGAAAAAGACATTGGACGAGGTCTAATCCTCAACAAACGCCTTTAAATTTTTTGAGAGCCCGAAAACGATTACACTGTCGCCGTCCAAAAGCAGTGAATCGAATTTCGGGTCAATAATTTTTCTCTCGCGAATAACTTTTCCGCGCCAATTAGTACGCTCTTCAAACCTCAAAATCGACAAAACATTCAGTTGATATTTCTTTCTGATGTCAACGTCCTTAATCATCATACCGAAGTAACGTTTTGGTAAAACGAGTTCGGCGACTTTATGTTGTTCATAAATGCTGAGAACTTCATGTGCGCCTGCCAAAGTAAGACGGTCGGTAAGCCTTTCGGCGGATTCTTCTTCGGGGTGAACAATTTCGATTTTGTCGTCAATGGCTTCCAAAACCCGCTGATGAGTATCGTTTATCGCACGGCAAATCAGCCGTTTAGAATCGTCCATTTGGTGAAATGTTGCCGTAACGAGTATCGACTGTCCAATATCTTCACCGATTGCAATTATCACACTGTCAGCATCTTTCCAAACGGGCAGACCGGCTTTTATGGCGTTAACATCCGTGCAGTCGAGTTTTACAGACGAAGTGATTTTGTCTTTTAAGGCTTCAACTTTTTTGTCAGAAGTATCCGCACCGTAAACCTCACTGCCTGCGTTAGTGAGTTTTATAGCGAGCGACGACCCGAAATTTCCGAGTCCCACAATTACATACTTATTCATTTGTAATGACTTAACTAATTAGTTTTGCACAAAGTTAGCAAAAGTTTTTATATAAAACAACAACCACCGACGGGAAAAATTGCAATTTGCAAAAACCTCTAATTTATCTGATTTACCAACTTTTGCGGCTCCTGACGAGCATCCCAAAAGGCAACAATAACAATACGTTTGTCTTCAACATAATAAACTATTTTGTTCACATTGTTGATAACAAAACTTCTATACGAAATCGAACGGTCTATTAATAACGGTTCAATTTTTCCTACAAAAGGGTGCGTGCTGATAAGTTTTTCATTATCTTTGACTTCACGCAAAAACTTCAATTTCCTATTACGACTAAACTCCTCTTGGATATAATAGGCAATATCATTGAGTTGTTTTTGTGCATTTACTGACCAAATTACTTTCATACGGCTTCAAGTTCTAATTCTTCCTCTGCCAACTCTTTAAAAACTTCCTCACTTGTAAAATACTCGCCGTTAGCAATTTGACGTTCACTTTCATCAATCATTGCATTAATTTCTTCCATTGTATAAGGTCTTAACGGCCTTTGATGCGAACTCTCCATCAAATATTGAATAAGCCACGCCGTATCATCTTTTGTAAGTGTTCCCAAAAGATAATTTCCTAAATTTTGTAACAATTCCCTGCTCATAACTTTCCCAATTTTTATTTTTTGCAAAGTTAAAACATTTTTTTTAGTTAGCAAAGAAAAATACATCACTAAAAACGATACGCCTATAGGACTGTTGCATTGCAGCAGCCATAAATTTTCAATTTTTGGCTGCAAATTCTTCATTCAATCCGCGGAATACATCTTCACTTGATATACCTTCACCTTTTACAAAAGGCTTTTGCTGCAACTGCTCATATTTTTGAATGTATTTGCCGAGCATTTCGCACACTTGCTTCACTTCGTATGGTTTCAACGAGGAACATCTAAACCGCTAAATGCTGGCGTACTCATAATTTGTATGTGCTGATTTATATTATGCAAATAAAGTATTTTCTTTTAAATTACACCAAATATTTTTATCCGATATACACCTGCTCTTTCGGGTACATTTCAATTTTATTTTGCGCAAATTTAAAACATTTTTTTGAGTTAGCAAAGAAACAAAATCCCCGAAAAATCAATAACATAATTTTTCGGGGAATAACATGAAAAAAGATTTAATTAAAATTTTAATTGCCTATCGGCAATTTCCAATTTGTGCCTTTGCCTTCAAGTTTGCTCCATTTACTATTGAAAGTATGAGTAAATGTTAACATCATTATTATGGTATGGACTTTTAATTTAGCATGATAATCCGTCAATGTTCCTGATGCTCTTTCGTATCCTACTTTAAAACCAATTGCATTATTCGGATTTTGATTTGCATTGAACCTATATAGAATTCCCGCTGCACACGAAAATCCCAAACAAAATTTATCAACCCCATTAGGCTGCCTATACTTATCATAGTAAGAAAACGCTTTATCGTATCCTCCAAACTCCAACGACACAAAAGGTGTAAAATTCTTATCTAATATTCTGTAATTTGCTTTAAAACATACTTTTGGTAGTGCTCCATCCATAGATGGATGTCCATAAAATCTGATGTTCGGATACGAACTGAATACATCACCGGGATAAGTTAATCCCCAATTAAACCCAAGACTCAAATGATTATTAAATTTGTATAGCAACGCCAAATCAAATAAATAAGGTATGCCACTTTCTCCTTCAAATTCCCAACCACTTTCAGCAAGAGGTACAGGTTCTTTTGGAACTTTTTCTTTCACAACCTTTTCTTTCGGGGCTTTTTCCGCTTTACCCTTTTCCTCTTTTTCCGGTAAGTGGGCAACTTCTTTTCTGCCGTCAGAAAGTACCGCTTTGACCGTGATATGCTGCCGCTTGTAAAAATTCATCGTAATACCTGACAATAAAGCATCAACAAACGTTATTTGTGTAATAATTTCGCAACTTGTTTCAGGCGTTTGAGCATGTTTATATCCGCCAAGCGGAACAAGACCTCCTATCAGATAGGATTGTTTTGTTTCATCATATACATAGTTATTAACTTCTCCGTCTTCTGTAAGTTTTTTATAATCACCGACATACGTGTGTGTTACTCTACAAGAAGAAAAAATACTTACAGATATGAGTATCAAAATTTTTATTACATTGATATTTTTCATAATCTTCAATTTTTAATTATTTATTTTTTTTTCTTTTTCCGTCCAAACGGCATTCACTTGAATTGTTTGTATTCCTATCAGTTGAAAGGTTACTGACGAAATCAACATATCCACAAAAGTAGTTTTTGTCATAACGTCAAAATTCGTTTCAGGAGTCGGAACATGAGTATGGGATAAAGGAAGTAATCCGCCAAATAAATAGAACTCCTTGCCTTTGTCATAGACATAGGTATTTTCTACACCGTCCCTCGTCATTTGTTGATAATTACCGACATAAGTATGAGTGGTCATACACGACGGCAGCAATGTTGCCGCAAGACACAATGCGGCTAAGAATTTTAATTTTTTCATATCGTTAAATATTAATAGTTAAACGTTTCGATTTTTTTTAGTCCGAATCTCTTTTAACGATATGCAAATAAAAAAGGACTTGAACCGTTCAATAGTGCATATCACGTTGCGAGGTGTCTGGTAAAACCCGTAGGACTGATATACACGTAACGGCTCACGCCCTAAATAAGCGTGAACTCGCCCCGTGCCGTATCTTCGTCCTGCTTTAAGTTTACCAGACTTCCGCAACAGAAGATTTGGGCATTTTAAGTTTATTTATATCTTAATATTCTTCTCTTGTTCTGTAAAAAAAATTAAATTTTCGACGGAAACAGCCGCCGCTGATTTTATTTTACAAATGCAAAATTACAGAAAAAAAACGAACGATACAAATTTTTTTTATCCGATATACACTTGTTCTTTCGGATACATATAATTCTGCGACTTGACGGGAGTAAAAAACGCCGCAACCAACGTCAACGCACCTACCCTGCCGACGTACATCAAAAACGTCAGAACAAGTTTGCTCGAAGTTGACAAAACGTCCGTTATACCCATACTCAAACCGCACGTGCAATACGCCGAAACTGACTCAAAAACTATACTTATAAAGTTAACTTTCTCGTTGTGCTCATCAAAAATTGCAATCAGAAAACTGCCCGAAAACAAGAAAATAAGCGACACCATTATCACCGCAAAAGCCGTTCTGACGGTACTGTTAGCGATTTTTCTGCGGAAAATTTCTATCCTGTCCTTGCCGCGCAAAATTCCCGTTATCACCAAAAATGCCACGCCAAATGTTGTCGTTTTTATGCCGCCGCCCGTTGAAATCGGCGAAGCACCAACCCACATTTGAAAAATCAGTAACATAACCGTAGGCAACCGCATTGCCGAAATAGAAACGTCATTAAAACCCGCACTTCTCGGCATTACCGCATAATAAAACGAGTCAATAAATTTCTTCCAAAAACCCTCATGAGCCGTCAAAGTATTGTCCCACTCAAAAAACAAAAACGTAAGAGTACCAAAACAAAACATCGAAGTTGAAACTATCGCAGCAAGTTTGGTATTAACGTTAATCAACCTCGGCTCGTAAATATAACGCTTTCTGTCAACAATCACACGTTTAATATTAACCAACTTGTGATACAGAAAATTTTGCAAGTTAATCAAAACAGGAAAACCAACACCGCCCAAAATCGCAAGCGTTGCAATCACAACTTTTAAATAATAATTATGAAAAATTGCCTTGTCGGTCATACTGCCCGGAATAGTTGTAAAACCTGCGTTGCAAAATGCTGATATTGAATTATATACAGAAAACTTCAATTCTTCTGTAAAACTCTTGAATATACCATCGTCGGCAACAGAAAAATAAATAGCAACCGCGCCGAAAATTTCAATCGTAAAAGTGTAAATTACAATCGTCAAAACCATTTTCAAGGCAGACCCCATGCCCTGCGTCCCAACCATGTTTCCGAGCATTGCATCGGCTTTAAAAGAACTCGTGTCTTTGAAAAAATACGCGATAAAACACGTAAAAGTCATAACTCCAAGACCGCCTATCTGCAAGAGAACTAACAAGATAATCTGACCTAACAAAGTAAAACTCTCCGCAGAGTCCACACACTGCAAACCTGTTATGCTAATTGCACTCGTTGCCATGAAAAGACAATCGGTAAACGGTATTTTTTCGTACGCGGCGTTAGGCAGTTTCAAAAATCCCGCGCCGATAAAAACCAAAACAAAGAAACTCAGCGCAAAAAGTGCCTGAGGCTTGATTTTCGCGACCAAAACTTTGAACGTCGTTTTGGAAACTTCGATGAAAAAAACCGCAAAAATAATCAGGTAAACCAAATCGGGACTTGTCAAAAACCTGTACACAATTCCGTGATAATCAACGGAATCAAAGACAAAATTGACGTTGAAAAGATA
>JAFXZT010000051.1 GCA_017541145.1 Bacteroidales bacterium
AATACGCAGAAGTTGCAAGTCGTCGCCACGGTGAACTATATGTTCATGACTTTTAATGGCAACGTCTATGATGTTTTTGGACAAAATACCGCTAAGGAGAACTTTCGCAACTCTCTTGTCCTCCATGAGATATTTAAAAACTGTATCGTATATCGGATTGAAAACTTTTGCCATAATTGATGTTTTTTGTAATTTTTCTACGTTGCAAATTTACTGTTTTTTGTTTGAAAATCCTAAAAATATGACTGTGAATTTATTATTCTTTTTTTGTAAAAATATCCCGGATTTTCTGTACCGCCATCAATATGGAGGTATGTTTTGACAGTTTGTGTATCATCTTGTTACAACGAAAATCTGTGAGTAACACATGACGGAATATTGTCGGGATCATGTGTTACAAGAATCAATGTTCTTCCGGATTGTGCAGCGTATTGATTTATAACTTCTTTGGCTCTTGCTTTGTTGTTGGCGTCCAACCCGTGAAGCGGTTCGTCAAGTATCAACAAGTCGGGATTTTTTATGATTGTTCGTGCCAACAAAACAAGACGTTGTTCCCCGTCGGAAATTTTTAAGAATGGCTTTTCTGCCAAATGATCTATTCCGAATGTTTTCATTACTTGAATTGCAAGTTCAAATTGTTGTTCGGAGCATTGTCTGAAAAGTCCTTGTGTATCAAAGAGTCCAGATGCTACAACTTTTTTGCACAATTGGTTTTCTCTAAAATATAAGTGCATTTCCGACGAAATATATCCGATTCGTTTTTTTATATCCCAAATACTTTCTCCTGTGCCGCGTTTCCGGTCAAATAATGTAATATCCATATTGTAACTTCTTGGATTATCAGCTGTTATAAGACTTAGTAACGTGGATTTTCCCGAACCGTTTGGTCCTGATAACGACCATTTTTCGCCTTTTTGAATATCCCATTTCAAATTTTTGAACAATGTTCGTTTCTGATATTGTATCGTAATATCGTTTAGAATTGCTGCATGGGTAAATTGACTTTCTGTTTTTACGTATGGTTCAGGCAGTTGTGTAGTATTTTCTGTTAATTTACCGAATATTTCTTCTTGAAATTTCTTGTCAGCGCAAAAATCCTCTTTGGACATCTTGGGAAAATATTCGAGGTTTTTACAAGGTATTACTGATTTTGAAATTTCGGGAATTTCTTTTACATCCGGTACAATAAATATCATCTGCTGACTGTCGGCTATATCTTTAAAAAGATTGTTGAGATCTTTGCGCATTTCTACGTCAAGCCCGATGAACGGATTGTCGAATATTATCAGTTCCGGCTTTTGTATCAAGATGTTAGCAATAAGAAAACGTCTCAATTCTCCGGACGAAAGCATGATGAGGGTTTTGTAAGAGAGTTGGTCCAGTTTTAATTTTTGTATCCAATATTCTTTGTCGTAACCGTTGGTTTTATCCAACAAATCTTTGATTGTCGGCATACCGGTATTTTGTACGGCGTCCCATTCGTTTTCTGTTGATGAAAATCGTTGCTGATAATACATGTTGGAATAGTCCGCCATGGTGTAAGCCGATTCAAAACCGGCTTTTATTACTTTGCCTTTCTGATAATGCACGCCTTGGGGCAGAAACGAAAAATTCATTTCGCCGCTTCTACAGATTATTTTTCCGCAAAGTAATTCTGCAAGTTTTGTTTTTCCGGCTCCGTTAGCTCCGATTATTGTAGGATTTTCACCTTTGTATATTGTAAGGTTTAGTTTGTTTTTGAATTCCATGCCGTAAACAAACGGCTCGGCTTCTATCAGTTCTACAAGTTTTTCCATCTTTTTTTTATCAAAAGTCTTTCAACAGCATTTTGCTGAGTTTTTCATTGTTTTGAATTTCGTTGTCATGACAAAGGTCATCAATTTTTTTGAAGTCTTTACCGATTTGAATCGGGAAATCTTCGTCTTCTCCCAATGCTTCCAACTTTTCACAAATGGTGCTTATCGAGATTTTGTTGATATCCATTGCCGGTATAAAAATCTGAGATTCAAATTTATCTTCTTTGATTTCTGCCAAAAGTTTTACTTCTTGGAGTTTTTGGGCGATGTATAAGAAAAGTTTCTGAGAAATTTTCAGTTCTTCGCTCCAAGTAGCAGCATCTTTGGGTTTTTCGCCTTTTTCAAAATCCTTTATGATATTTGTCATAATCAGCAGTGCAACACGTTTTTGAAGTCTTGGACTGATATTCGCGGTAGAACGTTCTGTTGTATAGAGGTTAACATTTTGTACAGAATACGTAAGCTCACAACCGATCAACACAATAATCCATGAGGTTTGCAGCCACATCAAGAATAACGGTAATGCTGCGAAACTACCGTAAATTGCACCATAATTGCTTGCACCGATTTGGAATGTTACAAATATCCATTGCCAAATTTGAAATGCCAATCCCGTAACAACTCCCGAAATTATCGCTGATTTTATTTGTACCTTGGTGTTTGGCATTATCAAATAAATTAATGTAAAAACAATGGTCATCAAAATCCACGGTAAAAGTTTCATGATGATTTCGGATACCGGCGAAAGATAACCCGAAAATGTATCATGAAGTTGCGATCTTAAAAAGAATGTTGCACTTGATGCTACAATCAGCATAATCGGTGCAAAAATCATAATTGTAATATAATCAGTAACTTTTCTTAGTAGCGGACGGTTTTTCTTGATATTCCACATGTAATTGAAAGCCTCTTCGATACTGCTTAACAATTTGAAAACCGAATACATGAGCATTACAATACCAACACCGGCAATTACACCGCCTTTGGTATCTTCCAACATGCTGGATGAAAACGAGATAAGGTAGTTTGCTGTATCAGGACTTGTAGCAAAAGTGTTCATTATAAAACGTTCTACAAGCTGTTCCAAACCAAATCCTTTTGCAATTGCAAACGCCAAAGCCAATATCGGAACTACCGACAAAAGCGAAAAATATGTAAGAGCCGAGGCTCGCACCGAACATCCGTTTTCTATAAAGCCTTTTACAGCTATAATAATGATTTTCAGAATACTATAGGTATGACGTTTGCTTTTGCTGAAGTCGTTGGTTTCCATTTTCCAGATATCTTTCAGCAAAAATTTTTGCCATTTTGTTAATTTGTCTCCGATATTTGCCATTGTGTTTCAGTTTAAAAAAATTTCGTTGCAAATTTATGAAATTTAATATTAAGACAAAAATACCTTTTTTTTAACATATTCCGCAGAAAAATAAGTGTAATTTTGTACCGCTAAATAGTAAGCACTAAATACTTGTCCCCGCGTCGGATATTTATTGAAAAAGGGTATGTTATTCGGGGTAATGGTATTTGGATTTTATTTTACACATTTTTTTTTAAGATTACAAAATGAACTTTGAAGAAATTGGCTTGAAAGAGCCTATCGTACAAGCTGTTACTGAAATGGGTTTTGAACAGCTTACCCCAATCCAAGAAAAAACAATTCCTTTTATCATCAGCGGACAAGGAGATTTAATTGCCTTAGCTCAGACCGGTACAGGAAAAACTGCGGCTTTTGGTTTGCCGGTTCTTAATATGATTGATACTGAAGTGAGAGATACTCAGGTACTTGTATTGTGTCCTACAAGAGAACTTTGCCTTCAGATTACCAACGAGTTGAAAAACTTTTCGTCAAAAATGAAAGGTTTGGACGTTGTAGCTGTATACGGCGGTTCTAGTATCGAAGTACAAATCAAACAGTTGAGAAAACGTTGCCAAATTGTAGTAGCAACTCCGGGACGCGCTATCGACCTCATGGAGCGCAAGGCATTAAAAATTGATTCTATTCAATGGCTTATTCTTGACGAAGCTGACGAGATGTTGTCAATGGGTTTCAAAGACGACCTCGATACACTTCTCGCTGAAACTCCTGAAACTAAAACTACATTGCTTTTTTCTGCTACAATGCCTGCTGATATCGAGCGCATGGCAAAAAATTATATGAAAAATCCGCAGGAAATTGCTGTAGCTACAAAAAATATTGCTGCTGAAAACGTAGAACATCAGTATTTCTTGGTTCGTAGTAAAGACCGTTATGAGGCTTTGAAACGTATTGCCGATGTAAATCCTGATATTTACGCTATTGTATTCTGTCGTACAAGAATGGAATGCAAGGAAGTGGCTGACAAACTTATAGCTGACGGTTATGATGCAGATGCACTTCACGGCGACCTTTCACAGGCTCAGCGTGACAATGTAATGCAACGTTTCCGCAACAAACATCTCCAAATTCTTGTTGCTACCGACGTAGCAGCCCGTGGTTTGGATGTTAACGATCTTTCGCACGTTATCAACTACAATCTTCCGGACGATCCCGAAGTTTATATTCACCGTTCAGGACGTACAGGACGTGCCGGCAAATCAGGTGTTTCTATTTCGCTGATTCACATGAAAGAAAAAGGCAAAATGAGAGACATCGAAAAATTGTGCAAAAAACAATTTATCAGAAAACAAGTTCCAAACGGTCGTGAAATCTGTGAAATTCAGCTTTTCAATCTTATCGACAAAATGCGTAATGTAGAAATCGATGAGGATCAAATCGGAGTTTTCCAATCTCAAATCGCTGAAAAACTTGCTGATATGTCACGTGACGAACTTATTAAGAAATTCGTTTCTATGGAGTTCAACCGATTCTTGGATTATTATCGCAACGCTGCCGATATCAATGTAGATTCTGATGAAGAACGCGGCAAAAAACGTGGTGAACGTCGTGACAGAAACGGTCGCGAAAGAGGTAAAAAATACTCAAGACTTTTCATTACTCTTGGTTCAAGAGACAACGTACAGCCTGCCAAAATGATGGGCTTTATCAACCGCGTGGTTGACAACCGTGAAGTATCAATCGGAAAAATTGATATTATGCGCAACTTCTCGTTCTTTGAGGTAGATCAGGAACACGAACAGGAAGTAATCAATGCAATGCAAAATGCAGAATTTGACGGTATTACTGTAACAGTAGAACCAGCATCTTCCAAAGGCGAGCAACCATCAGAAAGAAAGTCATCACGCTCAGAGCGCAGAGGCGGACGCGGTGACAGAAACGACCGTGGTGAAAGAGGCGATCGTCGTGACAGAAGTGAAAGACGCGGCAGAAGAGATGATTTCAGTTCAAGACGTGAGCGTCGTGGCGGTGATTTCTTCATTGAAAACTTTGGTTCAAGAAGAGAACGTGGCGGTCGTAGCAAAAGAAGATAAGAGTTTTTTTTTAAAAGGTTAGTAATATGTTTATTGTACGGATTGAGGATATATTTTTTTCTCAATCCGTTTTTTTTGTAAGCAAGGTATATTTAAATTCTGAAACCTATATTATATTTGAGTTGATGTCGTTCAATTTTGCATTTTTTTATAACAAATTTGCTTGATTTATACTGTAAAAAATTATTCTTTATCCCTAAGTGGTATAAAAAACATAGTTAGGGATAAAGTATCCCCCTTATTCTTTATCCCTAAGTGGTGTAAAAAACATAGTTAGGGATAAAGAATACCCCCTATTCTTTATCCCTAAGTGGTGTAAAAAACATAGTTAGGGATAAAATTTAACATCTATTGTTTGACAATGCCAAAACAATGTCGTATTTTTGCTGCGTAACCAATAAAAAAATTGGCATTATGCAGAAAGACATCATAGGACGCGAAAAAGAACAACAGATATTTCAGGATTGTATAAACACCAATAAATCAGAACTTATTGCGGTTTATGGCAGACGACGTGTAGGAAAAACTTTCCTCATAAAAAATTATTTTGACAGTAAGTTGGATTTCTATTTTACAGGGTCGTTAAATAAGTCAAAAGACGAGATGTTGATGCTTTTCAATGAACAACTCAGACAATATTCTAAAAATATTTACGAGGTTCCCAAAACTTGGCATGAAGCTTTTAACCAATTGAAAGACTACATTTTAAGTTTGAACAAGGAAACGGTTATCTTGTTTATAGACGAAATCTCGTGGATTGATACTCCCAAATCCGGTTATCTGTCTGAATTTGAGTACTTTTGGAACTCTTGGGCGTCATCTTACGGTAAAATTAAATTAATTGTTTGTGCATCAGCTACTTCGTGGATTATTAATAATTTTTTGGCGGATAAAGGCGGTTTGCACAATCGTGTTACCAAGGCCATTGAGCTTAGTCCGTTTAATCTTAGAGAAACAGAGATGTTTTTGAAGTCAAAAAATGTGAAGTTCAATCGTTTTGATATTGCTTTGTGTTATATGACGATGGGCGGAGTGCCGTATTATTTGGATATGATTGATCCTCGGCTTGGATTGCCTCAAAATATTGATAATCTTTTTTTTGCTCAAAACGGTTTTATGAAATGGGAGTTTGAATTTTTGTTTCGTTCGTTATTTAAAAATTATGATTTTCAAATTGATGTCATTGAATGTATTGCCAAGAAAAGTAAAGGTATGACTCGACAAGAGATTTCCAACGAACTCAAACTGTCAAAAGGTGGTAATTTAACTTTGATATTGAGGGAGTTAGAATGTTGTGGCTTTATCAGAAAATATGTTTCGTTTGGAAAAAAAGAGCGTGATATGATTTATCAAGTTATTGATTTTTATACGCTTTTTTACTTAAAATTTTGTAAAAACTGTCGTGAAAACGATCCTCAATTTTTCTCAAAAAATATCGGTTCGCCTGATATTAATGCGTGGGCAGGCTATTCGTTTGAGATTCTTTGTCTTCATCATATCAGTCAAATTAAGCGGAAAATTGGTATAGGTGGTGTTGTGACGAATGTTTGTTCATGGAAAGCATTGCCGGATAAAGAGTTAGGACTTCAGGGAACGCAAATTGATCTTATCATTGACCGAAGAGATAACACTATAAATCTTTGTGAAATGAAGTTTTCAAAAACAAAATATGCTGTTACCAAGAAGTATTACGAAACACTAAACGAGCGCGAAGAAATTTTCCGTCAAAAGACTAAAACCTCCAAATCGCTCCGTACTACCTTAATTACCTCTTTGGGTGTAAAACAAAATATGTATAGTTCGGTGGTACAGAACGAGGTTGTATTGGATGATTTGTTTGTGAATGATTGATTTTTTTCAATATCATTGCTTGAGAAAATCGAATCCGTAATTGTTTTTTATTGTATCAATCTTGTGAAAAATTAGTTTTTAATTATTAACTTTGCCACTGAATATTGAATTAATCTGTTGATTAAATGAAGAATATATTTTTATTTTTTGTTTTATTTCTGAATGTAACAACCTCTATTGCTCAAAATTTCCCTGATACGATACGGGAATTTAGAGGTGTGTGGGTAGCTACTACCAAACGTATTGATTATCCGAATGTTGCTACTACGGATGCCAATACGTTGAAAAATAATTACGAAAGTCTTTTGAGTAAATATAAAAATGCGGGTTACAATGCCGTGATTTTTCAAGTAAGACCGGCGGCCGATGCTTTTTACAAGTCAGAATACGAACCTTGGTCGGAATGGTTGACCGGCAAGCAGGGTAGGGCACCGGTTCCGTATTTCGATCCGTTGGAATTTATGGTTGCGAAAACTCACGCCGCAAAAATGGAATTTCACGCATGGTTCAATCCTTTTCGCGCTGTTGCTACAATAAAATATGCTGATGTTTGCGCAAATCATATTTCCAATACTAAGCCGGAATGGTTTTTTACGTACGGCGGCAGCAAATATTTTGACCCCGGAATTCCTGAAGTCAGAGATTATCTTGTAAAAATTATTGTTGATGTTGTAACACGTTATGATATTGACGGTGTGCATTTTGACGATTATTTTTATCCGTATCCGGTGGTTGATGAAAAACGAAAAATTGTAGAAATCGATGATAATCTTACTTTCAAAAAATATAAAGGCAATTTTACCGACAAGGCAGATTGGCGTCGTAATAATGTTAACATCTTTATCGAACAATGTTACAAAGCTGTAAAAAAAGTAAAACCTTGGGTAAAATTTGGAGTAGGTCCGGCGGGAGTATGGCGCAATCAAAGAGAAGATCCCGACGGTTCGCCGACAAATTCGCTTTCGGGTTACGATTATCTTTATGCCGACGTGGTAACATGGTTGAAAAACGGTTGGGTGGATTATGTAGCACCGCAAATTTATTGGAATATCAATCATGTTTACAATCAGTTTGAAAAATGTGTAGATTGGTGGGATCGTCATGCTTTCGGAAGAAATGTTTACATCGGGCTTGGTGCTTACAATCAGGAAAATGTAACGCCGGGATGGACTGATCCGAACGAAATTCCAAATCAAATAATGATTACCAGAAAATTTCCGAATGTGGAAGGTGTGATTGTTTATCGTAGTACTACAATTACCAAAAATCCGATGAATATGGTAACAAACGTAAAAAACAGATGTTTTTCTCACAATGCCATGATGCCAAGAATGCCGTGGTTGGAAAACCGTCCAGATGCACCTGAAGCCGGTCTTGTTAAGAGCAATAAACATTATCTTGTTTATTGGGAAAAAGACAACGGCAAAGCAATTCAGCCGGCAGGAAGCGCAGTTTTTTACTCGATTTACCGTGTGAAAGGCAAGAAACCGGATTTCAAACCTTCGCCGCGTAATTTCCTGAAATTTACCGACAGTTGCGATTTGCAGCTTTTCACCAAAGGGAAATCTTTGTTTAGAAAACAATATTATACCTACAAAATTACCTCGTTCAACCGCTATCATGTAGAAAGTGAGCCGTCGAATGCAATAATTATAAAGTACGGAAGAAAAGATAGAGTTGAATAGTTGAAGAAAATATATTAACTTTGCACTTACAGAAAAACTTATTTAATAACACATGGACATTATAATGTATACCGATGGAGCCTCAAGGGGAAATCCCGGCCCCGGAGGTTATGGAGTGGTCTTGATGTCAGGACCTTACAGAAGAGAAATCTCCGAAGGTTTTAAGCAGACCACCAACAACAGAATGGAACTTTTGGCTGTAATTGTCGGTCTGGAAGCTCTGAAAAAAGACGGAATGGATGTTACAATCTATTCAGATTCTCAGTACGTTGTAAACAGCGTAGAAAAAGGCTGGGTTTGGAGTTGGGTAAAAAGCGGGTTCAAGGGTAAGAAAAATGCCGACCTTTGGAAACGTTTTTTGATTGTATACCAAAAACATAAAGTAAAATTTATTTGGATAAAAGGTCACAACGAAACTCCGGAAAACGAACGTTGCGACAGGTTGGCTGTGGCTGCTGCTCTCAATACCGATGAACTTCATGTTGACCACGGATTTTTGGTACAGCAACAGTTAGAAAAAAGCGGTATGGTATCTGAATAAAAAACATCTTTCAGAAATGTTTTTTATTTGAAAAAATTCTTTTTATTTTTGGGAATTTTATTAAGCAACCTTCTGGTAAAAAAATGAAACAATTATTTCAAATATTATTTTTGATTGTAGCATTACAAACATCATCATGCGTATTTTTGGCACAGCGTAAAATCGAAAATACACGTAAGGATGCGGATTTGTATTACTATCAAAAAGATTATGAAAGTGCATTGGAATCCTATCAGCAGGTAATTAATTTTTATACCCAAAAGGGACAAGATCCGGAAGGCGTGATATATGCTTCGGCTGCCAAATGCTTGTATTATCAGGGTTTGAAATCCAGAGCGATGGAGTATTTTCATACTGCATTAAACAAAAATTATGAAGATGAATTGTCGCTCTATCTTATGATTCAGTATTACAACGAAACCGGAAGTTTAGGCGAAGAAATTCAGTGTCTTGAGCGTTATTCATCGGCATTTTCCGACGGTATGGATATCAAGTATGTCCGTGAGAGACTTTTTACAGCTTATTACGAACGCGAAAATTACCGCAAAGCTTATGATGCTTACGAGGAACTTCCCGAAGAATCTATCGACAGAATTGATATTTTGGAAAAATATTATCATGTCAACGAAAAGCTCAGCAAATTCGACAAAGCCAACGAGATTGCTCAGAAAATTTACAATTTGGATCCTAACAATCTGATAGGTCTCAATTACGTGGCTTACAACGCATTTTCGAGAACCGAAGCCGATTATGAAGCAGCTCAGAAAGCATACGCTCAGAAGAAAACCAAAGCAAATTACAAGATATTGCGTCAAAAAATCTCGGCACTTAATCCGAGATACAAGACTGCAAAAAATTATTATTTAAGACTTTATACATTGTACAAACGTCCCGATGATGCAGCAGTGCTGGCAATTATATGTACAAGACTTGGCGAAACTCAAAATGCTGCATATTACAATCGTTTGTCAAAACCTAAGAAAAAGTAAAATAATTATTGAACATATTTTTATTTAAAACAATATAAATCATGACTTTAGCAGAACAAATTCAAGAAGACATGAAGACTGCCATGAAAGAGAAAAATCAAGCTCGTTTGGCAGCCGTAAGAGCAATCAAGTCAGAAATTCTTTTGGCTCAAACTTCAGGCAAAACCGACAGCGTAACTGATGCCGACATCCTGAAAATCATTCAAAAAATGATTAAACAACGTACCGATTCTATTTCTATTTACAAAGAACAAGGTCGTGAAGATTTAGTTCAGGAAGAAACTACACAGTTGGATTTCATCAAGGTTTATTTACCAAAACAGATGTCAGAAGCCGAAGTAGAAGCCGTTGTAGCTAAATTGGTTGCAGAATCAGGCGCTTCTTCCATCAAAGACATGGGCAAAGTAATGAAACTCGCCAATGCCGAACTCGCCGGCAAAGCTGAATCCAAAATGATTGCCGACAAAGTGAAAGCCGCTTTGAACAAATAATTATTAAAAAAAGCAGCCATTATTTTTTTTTTGACTGCGCTTAATTAGAAGAACCAAATTACTTACAACTACTATTTTTCTACAAAAATTAGAGTTGTAGTCCTTTGGTTCTTTGTTTTGTAATACAACACTCTTAGAATGGAAAAATTATCAATGGAACAGCTCAACAGAATTACTGTTGAAGAATACAAAAATGCAGACAAAACGCCGATGGTTGTGGTGTTGGACAACGTGAGAAGCGCACTCAACGTGGGTTCGGTATTCAGAACCAGCGATGCTTTCAGAGTTGAAAAAATTGTACTTTGCGGAATTACAGCTTGTCCGCCAAACGCCGAAATTCGTAAAACTGCTATCGGTGCCGAACAATCGGTGGATTGGGAATATTGCAAAGATAATGTAGAAGCCGTTACAAATCTCAAAAATCAGGGGTATACAATCATTGCACTTGAACAGGCAAAGGAAAGTGTTATGTTACAACATCTTGACCTTAGCAATTACAAAAAAGTAGCACTGATTTTGGGCAACGAAGTAAAAGGTGTGGACGACAAACTTATGGATATTTGCGACCTTTGCGTAGAAATTCCTCAATTTGGTACAAAACATTCATTAAATGTATCAGTAAGCGGCGGCATTGCAATTTGGGAAGTTTACAAACAACTTACAAATCTCAAATAGACAGCTTTTTCGCGGTGATGACGGTAGTTTGCGTTTTTTTGCTTAACTTTGGAAAAAATTTTTAGTATCAAGATGAAGCAAGTTTTATTGATTATAATTACAATTTTTGTTACAACATTTTCGTTTGCGCAAAATACCGACGATATCCGTTTGGCATTTTCGTATTACAACAACCGCGAATATGATAAGGCATCTTACCTTTTTGACAAAATATATAATCAGACAAAATCCAGAAGCTATTTCAATTATTACCTTGAATGTCTGATAAATATCCAAGATTTTGAAAAGGCAGAAAAGTCAGCAAAAAAAGCCGTTGCTGCCAACAAAACCGATCTTTGTTACAAAATATTGCTTGGCAGAGTTTACAAACGTCAATCTCAATACGAAAAATCAAATCAGGTTTTTGATGAAGTAATCGCTGAAATGCCTGCTGACAAAAATAAAATTGTACAAATTTCATATCAGTTTTTGCAAATCAGTGAACCGAATTATGCCGAAAAAGTTTTGGAAAAAGGCAAGTCGCTGGTAAACGATAATTTCAGTCAAGAATTATTTACTGTATACGCCAGTGCAAGAAATTTTCAAAAAATGGCAGAAGTCGGTTTGGATTTGTTAGAAGAAGATCAATCAAAATTGTCGCATGTACAATCCATGTTTCAGTACAATATCACAAGCGATGTCAACGACGAATTTTATGATATACTGCGACTTGCATTGTTGCAGCGAATCCAAAAAAATCCGACAACCTCATTTTCACAACTATTGATATGGCTGTTTGTACAAAAACAAAATTTCAAAAGCGCATTGATACAAGCCAAAGCACTTGACAAACGTCTCAACGAATCGGGACAGCGTGTAATTTCGCTTGGTGACGATGCACTTCAGGCAAAAGATTACGAATCGGCGGCAGCATGTTACAAATATGTTTTGGAAAAAGGCAACTCGTCACCGTATTACAATCGTGCCCAGTTTGGAATTATAACTTCGATGTACGAGCAAGTGTTGGACGGAACAATCTCAACGCCCGAAGAAATCGCGTATTTGGAATCTCAATACGACAAAACATTTCAAGAATTTGGAATCAACGGCAAAACAATCAACGAAGTAAAAAATTACGCCCGTCTTGAAACATATTATCTCAACAAGCCGGAAAAAGCAAAAGAATTGATAGAAAAGGCGTTAACATTGCCCGGACTCAATTATTTGCAAAAAGCGCAGTTGAATTTGGAACTTGGCGACATCGAACTTTTTATGGACGACGTTTGGGGCGCTACAATGACATACGCCAAAGTAGAAAACGACAACAAACAAAACGAATACGGCGATGAAGCCAAATTTCGTAAAGCCAAAATAGCATTTTACACCGGAAATTTCAAATGGGCGCAGTCACAGCTCGATGTCTTAAAAGCTGCAACCTCAAAACTTGTAGCCAACGATGCAATGGAATTGTGTCTGATAATCTCAGACAATGCCGAGCGCAGCAATCCGATGTCAGGCGATACGGCTGTAACTTCCGACGAAAATATCAGTACAAGCGTTGACCTAAGAATTTATGCACGAGCCCATTTGTACAGTACTCAAAATCAGTACGAAAAGTCGGTAGCATCGCTTGATAGTATCATTACAGAATTTCCGACATCAGGGCTTGTGGATGAGGCATATTTTCTGAAAGCACAAATTTGTGAGAAACAGCGGGATTGGGAAAAAGCGGCAGAATATTACAAAAAAGTTGCCGACGATTATTCATTTGATGTACTTGCCGACAAAGCTTCATATTATTTTGCAGAAATATGCAACCTGCGACTTGACAACAAAGAGTTGGCAAAAGAATATTACATGAAAATACTTACCGACTATCCTGGTAGCGTATTTGCCGTAGATTCACGCGAAAAATACCGCTCATTGTCAGCACAGTAAAGATATTGTAGATTATTCCAAATCGGAAGTTTTGGAAATTAAAAAACAAAATAAATCAAAAATAATTTGATATTTCAAAAATCTTACTTTAATTTTACAACATAAAATAACGAAAGAAATTTATGATAAAAAGCGGCGGAAAAACCGTCAGCGAAATATATAATAAACATATAATAAAATACTTTAGCGTTTGCTATTTATTCGGTAACGTCTTAAACCTGAGAAATTTAAAATGTTGTAACACGAATAAGTCAGTGAATGCCTGCGCTTTTTGCGTGGGCTTGACTTATCTGTTACAACGGGCAGTCTCAGGGCCTAAGACGTGGATAATGTTGAGTCCGCGCTTTTTTATGCCCTGAAATTGCTCGTTTTGCCGCCAATGGATAAGCCAAACGCCACAAAACAAAGCGCAGAAAATGAAATTATCCGAAATTCTTAGTAAAGACGAACTTGCCAAGTTGACACAGTTTTCCCAAGAGGAAATACAATGGCTTGAAGAAAGAATGTTTAACGGCACAAACGACAAAGGGGAAGGTGTTGTAAAAGTGCAGTGTATAGTTCGTGAAAAAGAAATAGAATTAAAACCCGAAGAAGTTGTACGTCAACTTTTTACACATAAACTCATAGAAGAATATAATTACCCAAAAGAGCGCATAGAATTTGAAAAAATTGTGCAGATGGGGCGCGATGACTCCAAAAGAGCAGACATCGTAATATATGAAGATGTCCATAAAACAGCACCTTACATTGTTGCTGAGTGTAAAGCAGTTGGAAAAGAAAAAGTGAAGGGGCAACTCGAAAACTACTGCAAAAACTTAGGTGCAAGTATTGGAGTGGAAGTGGACGGAGGCGAAGTAAAAGAGTATTATTACAATCGTCAAAGTTCGCAAAACAAAAATTATAAATTTGAGAAGATAGACCGCCTTCCGAAGTTCAACGAAACTTTGGATCAGATTCTCAATGACCGTTTTACAATCAAAGATTTAGTCATCATTGACGAAAAAAACACTACTTCGCTTAAAGACGTTATTCTTGAACTTGAAGACAAAATTTTTGCAAATTTTGGTGGTGATGTTTTCGAGGAGGTGTTCAAATTTTTGTTTGCTAAACTTTACGACGAATATCTTTCTGCTGATGACAACGACCGTCTTTCCAACGCCATCAACGACGGTTTTATCAGCCACGCAAACGAATACACAAAAGACGATAGTTTTCGTCAATTGGAATTCCGCTCGCTTGGCGCGGAGGGGCAAGTTTACGACCGTGTGCAGAATTTGTTCTACAAGGCACAGCAAACGTGGAAAGGTATTTTCCCCGAAAATACCAAATTTGAACTTGGAGCATCTGATGTTAAAATCGTTGTAGCCTATCTTGAAAATGTTAAGTTGTTTAACTCAAATCTCGATGTAGTTGACGATGCATTTGAGCATCTTATGAGCAAATCTCAAAAAGCCGAGAAGGGACAGTTTTTTACACCACGTTATGTTATAGATATGTGTGTTAAAATGATGAACCCTTCTGAAAATGATTCAATGATTGACACTGCGAGTGGAAGTTGCGGTTTCCCAATGCACACAATTTTTCACGTATGGAATAGAATCAATCCAAAAAAGCACAATTTTGTAAACACACGCCGAAGCCGTAGGGAAACAGACTATGTCGACAACAAGGTTTTTGCAATAGATTTTGACGAAGTGTGTGTGCGTGTTGGTAAAATGTTGAATATAATCGCGGGTGATGGAAAAACCAACGTGATTGAACTCAACACTCTTGATTACAATGTTTGGAACGGAAGCAAATACTTGCAAAAACAAAGTTGGCAAGAAAAATATATTGCAGGTTTTCAAAGGCTTGAAGGACTTGCTGATCAAAAAGGCAAATACACAAAATACAATTTCGACCTTATTCTTGCAAATCCACCTTTTGCAGGCGATAGAACCGATGCAAAAGTGATAGGTCTTTATCAACTTGGCTATAATGAAAAAGGTAAACTAAAAAATAATATTGGTCGCGACATACTATTTATAGAGCGTAACCTAAATTTCCTGAAACCAGGAGGTAGAATGGGTGTAGTTCTTCCTCAGGGCGACTTCAACAATTCTTCCGAAAAATATCTGCGTGATTTCATAGCGTCAAAGTGTCGCATTCTTGCCGTTGTAGGTTTGCATCAAAATACATTTTTGCAGCACACCGGGACAAAAACAAGCGTATTGTTTGTACAAAAATGGACTTCTGCTGACGATAAAAAGAATCCTAATATCAACGACATAGAAAACGTTACATTTAGAATACATATCACTGATAACAATCGTCGTGTTTCCAAAAAAGAAATGGACGAAGACATTAATATCAAGGAATACCATCTGACGATGGCTCAAAAAAAGATTGAAACCGAAGATAGTTATAATGGTGAAAAACACGATTATTCAATTGGTGCCGAAAAATACAATGATTTGTCAGATGAAGACAAAAAACTATATTACGAATTATTAGTGTCCGAGAAAAATTTGACAATACGCTCCCAAGCCCTCTACACATACCTGGAGGGCTTTTTTTTGATTATAAATTGCAAAGGGTTAATCTTTTGCCGAATAAGCTGTCCTAAATTCGAAAATCAAGTCTTG
>JAFXZT010000052.1 GCA_017541145.1 Bacteroidales bacterium
AACGTTTATAAAAAATTTTCTTTGGTCTGTCTTTAGATTCCCGACCAAATGGAATATTTTGAAAATTGTTGCTCCGTAGGCAACTACTTGAAACGTTACTAAGTTATTGTTAATACCTCCTTTTATGTTAGGGGTTTTACACTTGGGCAGTGATACAGAGTTTGCGAGACACGGTACGCGCTGCCCTTTTTCTGTTAAAATACATCGTAAAAATATATCTTGAGTTTACTGAAAAAGAAATAGATTAAAAGAAGAGTTGAAGTTGTCTGAAAATGACGACCTCAACGATAGATAATATTTCATGTTCAAGTCCTTCAATTAAAATACTTCTTCGGGTTGCCTAAAACTTTATGTGTGACGCAACCATTACCACTAAACTATACTTAATAACTTCTTTCCTTGGTTATTGATATATTTCATGTTAGATGTTATAAAGTATAAACAAAATCTCTAAATTATACATCTAAAATAGATGAAATTTTCATAAAGATATTATTTTATTTTATTCAACACTACAAAGTTAAAACACGTTTATTCAGTTTCAAAACAATTTTAATACAAAATTCTTCTTATAAAACTATAGATTTTAATAAGTTAGCTTTTATTTAAAAAAATGTGTTATTTTTACGTCCATTTTCCGTCCATTTTCTGTTAAATTTCCATCAATTTCAAAAATTAGAGGGTTAATTTCGTCGTGAATTTTAACATAAATTTCACGGTAAAAACAATATTGACACGTAAACTTTTTGATTTTTTAAAGCTACGGCATAATATCCGTCTATTTCATTGGACTTGTACGAATAATGCGCGGGCATATTTTCGATTAAGAATTTTGCCGCAGCAAGTTTTTCGGGTTCGTCCTTGTAATGCTCAAGTACGGATTCGAGTTCTGAACGGTTTGAGCCGGCAAGTTCGAGAGCAACGTCTAAATCGCTTTTTGCACCGGTACACGATGCAAAAAGCAGTATTAGAATAATGAAAAAGTTATGTCTCATTTAATTTGAAGTTTTTCCTTCGATTTCAATCTTTAAAGTTTAAATACAACATAAAAACAATATTGCCATTTACTTTATTTTTACTAATCCAACACCTTCTTTTAAGGTGTAATTAAAACTATTAGAATAAAATAAAATACAACCATTATCCAAAAGCATAATATTAGAATCAGAAACTTTTGAATGAAATTTAGCAACCCAATTATTTTTATCAATAATGTATCTTTCATTAGCAATATCAGCTATATCGAATTTTCTTTTATAATAATCTATCAACAGCAAATCGTTACAACCATATACAATAGTATAAAGAGAATCACATTCATAACTATTGATATTAAAATCCGTTACAAAATTAAGATAACTAGATATACACTTAGAACATGATGCATCAAGAAGATAAACTATAGAACGATATTTATCTACAAACGGCAATGAATCTTCAATTTTAAGATACAAAGCATTTGATTCTTCTGCCGAATTAAACTCTTCACTAAGTTTTTCCGCATTGATATCACACGAAACTATCATAAAAGAAATACTAATCAGAAATAACAGCTTTATACAAAACTCTTTCATCATTTTCATCATAAGTAGATATATACAAAGAATTTAATTTTTCACTATAGGAAATTGCATTTATTTGTTTTAATTGATCTTTTAAACAATAACGGGCTATTACATTTCCATCCCAATCCAACCGTATGATTTCTTCCTTATCAAAATTAAAATCACGCGATTTAACGGAACGATGCACCCGTTCATTAGCAAAAAAAACATTGTTTTCATCAGCAAAATAAAGAGAATAATATAAATTCATATTATCTTTAAACCAAACACGATTGCCAATACCGATTTCGAACTGAGAATCATCCTTATCAGGTCCATTTATTTTCTTTTTTTCTTCACAGTTTTCAAATAATACAATTTGAGGACGACAAGACTTTGCGTAATAAAACTTATGTTTTGATGGATTAGATGCAATAACACCACCCGAATAATCTGCTGCAAAAACACCGTCCGATTTTTGGAGGTAATTTTCCCTAAAAGTGCCTGTTATATCTAAATAAAAAAGCTCCTTCATTTCTTTATCTAATCCAAAATCATTGAAATATAAGCAATTAGTACAAACAATTGTAGTATCATCTACCCAATTAAATCCGTTATAAAAAGCATCTATTTCAACAAAATTTGGATACTGAAAATCAAGTTGTAGTAATAATTCAATAGGAATTCGAGCTACACATTTCCTTATTCCATCCTCAATACAAACATTATTACAATCAATTGAAACTGAAGCACTTAATAGACCTTTAGGACTATTATCCCGATAAAACATACGATTAATAACTTCAAAATTATTAAGATTTACGACAGAAAGATAATAAGGATCTGGCTTTTTATCATGTAATACCAACAAAATTGTATCATTACAAACATAATACCTTGAATCCATAAATTCCAAATCGTCAGGGAAAAGCACTTTCTCATAATTCAAAATTTTACATGGAGTATTTACGTCATTAAATTCATCATCATCTGTATTAACTTCTTTTTTTTCGTTACAACTTAAAATAGAAAAAAAAATCAAACAAATACAAAAAAATACGTTCTTTTTCATATTAATGTTATTTTATATTTATAAAAACACGGTAGTTAAAATAATTACTTCCGTATATCTTAACTACCGCTAAATTTTATCTCCAAACAGCCATTACTCCTGGACAAGACATACTCTGATGATCATCTCGATAATCGAAACACTTTCTAGTATCACCAGTACAAGAATAATTCCAACCTTCTAGAGTTCCTACACATTCACCATCTGCCAATACTTCAGATTCTTCCAATAGCAAGTCACTCATCTGAGCCATCGCGCTGTTTTGATTTGCGGTGCAAACGCCAAACACCGATGCTGCTACTACAGCAGCTGAAATAAAAATCTTTTTCATTGTAAAAAAATTTAATATCCTTTGATTCTAACATTATAATCTCAGGATTGTTAATAAATAAAATCTTGGCATCTGTTTTTGATTCCCTGCCAATATGGGGAATAATATTTTTTTATAAATCAATATATAATTTTACACTCGCAATTTGATCGTTAACAAAAAAATTGTCCGAGCTTCTTCATGCCTATTGGTCGTGACAAATCCCAAGGAAATGGATTCGGAGGATCAATAGGTATTATAAAAATCAACATTAAGACCATACACAATAGCATCAAATAATTCATTGTGCAAATTCGTTCTTTAATTGTTTTTTGTCTTTTCATTTCAATTATAATCAGATTTAATTAAAAATTTCGATTGCAAATTTAAAAACGAAAAAAACATCATGCAAAGCCACCTTGCAAACAAAAAAGTTAAAACGCTAAAACTTAAGCTCTTGCAATTTAAGTCACCATTAAATTATCAGATTTTCTTGCAATAATTATCCAATTTGCAAACAACCTTGCAAAAAAAAATCAAATTGCAAACTATTGATTATAACCAATTTATCGAATTACAAAAATCATCAGATCGGAGCATTAGCACTGCAAATATCTGATTTTCAGCACATTCAAAAAAAAAAAAAAAAAAACGTTTTTCATTAGGTTGATTATATATAATTATATACTTTTGTAAAAATAATTAATACATACATGAAATCTCAAATCATAACAATTATCACTATATTTTTTTGTTTAATTACTGCATGTACAGAGCTAAAAACTGAAACGTACAAACAATTAGAAAAAGTTGATTCTTTATCGAGACACGACCAACACGATTCAGCCAAAATTATACTCAGTACAATGAAAGAAGAGTTACTTACAAATAAAGAAAAAGCACTTTACAACATACTCACGATAAGACTCTACGGAACACCTGAATTTATTTCCAGAATAGACACAATGCTTAACTTCTCGGAAAGTTACTACAAATCATTAAGCGATTCTACCCACCTTGCCGAAGTATACTTATACAAAGGCGATGTATGTTATTTTTACAAACCGCAATACGATAGTAGTGCATACTTTCTAAAAAAAGCCAAAAATTTTGCAACACAAAAAAAAACTGATCATTTTCTTCTATCGCAAATATATTGGTATCAACAATTGGTTCACGCCCTGTCTGGTGAATATCAAGAAATGGTACATGATGCAGAAAATCAAACATTTCATGCAGAAAAATCAGGTAGTAAACGTCAATCAGCATACGCAGCACTAAATACAGTTATAGCTTTGAAACATGCCAACAAAACCGACAAATTGGATCTGAAAATTCAAGCGGCACTAAATTGGTCGAATTATTTGAAAAAAGAAGATTTATCCTTTATTTACAATCTTTACGGAGAATTGTATATGAACACTCAACCGGAAAGAGCGAAAGAAAATTTTAACAAAGCATTAGCAATACAGCCAAACTCAAAATATACTCAAAAAAATTTAGCACAATTATACTTTAATCAAGGCGATATAAAACAAGCTGAAGATTTCTGCGCAAAATGTTCTAATAATAATTGGTCAGAAGACCAAATAAATATTTTAACAATACTTGTTGAATGCAAAATCGCAACCAACAAACTCAACGAAGCAATAGAAATACAAAAAAGAATAATATCAGAAAAGGATTCAATCATCAATAGAATAAATAAAAATTTAACAAAAAACGCTATACTTACACCTCAGCATCAAGTAATAAATATAAAAAATAATGAATATATTGTTTATATTGTAACATGTTTTTTCGCAATATCAACAATAACACTAACAATATTATACTTTATACAAAGAGCCGAAATAAAGCAAATTTCTAAAAAAAACGATAATAATCCACAAGAAAAATATTTCATAGGTATATTAGAAGGGATAGAAGACAAAAACATGGCGCAATGGGACAAAAAAATGCAATTAGACTTTATTGATTATTACACAACAAAATATCCCGAAGTTATAAATCAAATAGAAACAGAATATGAACCATTAACGCCAACTTTAATGATATTACAAATTCTCGCCCAAACCAAAGCCCCAAAAGAAATACAAAAAACAATGTGTATCACAGAATCAAGTTATTACAGCTACTTGTCAAGAATAAAAAAGGCAAAAAAAACAAAAAATTAGTCATTTTAACATAAAATTAAAAGCTTTTAGCACCGGTACACGATGCAAAAAGCAGTATTAGGATAATGAAAAAGTTATGTCTCATTTTAATTTGTTACCTTTCCTTCTATTTCATAAATTTTTGTTTTTTCTTCATCGTGAATTTTTACAAAAATTTCTCGATAAAAGTCTCCAATTCCGTCAGGTTTGTAAGTTACCGTTAAAATTGCAGATTCATTTTTCAAGATTTCTGTTTTGCTTATTTTTGCCGTTGTACATTCACACGATGTATAAACTGAATCAATTTTCAAAACTTCTTTTTCCGAATTTTTGATTTCAAACTGAACCGTTTTGGTTTCGTTTTTTGAAATATTCCCAAGATGTATTCGCGGATTTGACTGTTTTTCTGCTTTGTAATCAATATTCAGTCTTTCACAAATCGTGCGGATATACAAATCCTTGATTTTCGGATTTTGAACAGGATTGCCGATTAAAACCACGCGGTTGTTTTCATCCAAAAGGAAACAACGAAAACGGTCATCAGAGGGGAAATGATTCAAACGATTGAATTCATCAGTTCGATCTATACACAAAGGATAAGGAAACGAGTCCCTCTTAATTGTATAGTAAACATCTTGAACTCTGCGAGGATGAACAAATATCAAAAAAATAACTTCATGCGGTAAGATGTTAATATATTCTGCATATTGTTTTAACTGCATCTTACAACTGGTACAACCCACAGAATCTATATAAAGAACAATTTTATAAGGATAACTAGTTAAATCTACGTCAACGGTATCTGTACAATTTGAAATAAAACAAATATCATCTGGAAATTCAATTTGTTTATCCATAAAATCAGCTAAAACTCTATTTCGTTCGTTGCAAGATATCAACAAAACAACAGAAAAACATAAAAATAACTTGTTGGCGGAATTAATTCGTCTAAGTTGCAAAAAAATCATTAGTCAAATACATTTCATACAGAGAGGATGATTTGGTACAACAAATGACACAAATATCCTCGTCGGTATGTAATAAGATGTTGTATATTAAGCTAT
>JAFXZT010000053.1 GCA_017541145.1 Bacteroidales bacterium
CACGGGAAACTCGCATTTGCTTGATGCCACAAGCAATTTGTTTCAATAATTCCTCATCCGTGATTTGTGCAGTACCTTTTACCATAGTTGCACAAATTGAACATTTTATCCAAAATTTCACAATGACATATTTGTCATTTCAGCAAAAATGTTTTAGATTTGTGGGAGATATTTTCATTATGAAAATAATAATTTACAGGAGTATGCCGAAAATCCTTCAAAGAGTAGGTACAATTAAATTTTTTAATGTTATGAAGTCTTACAAAAAAGCAACTTTGGTTGCAAAGAATGCAAGAAGCGGTTCTTACGCTGCTGGATGTCCAGAAAAAGGTCGGGGTTATTGGAGTGGTGGTTCAGGTTGTGAGTATTGCGAAAGAACTCTTTAATTAATGAACGGAGACTGCCTAAAAATGGGCAGTCTCTTTTTGCTAATCAAAAGAAATAAACCAATGAAATATTTATCAGATATCGAAAAAAATTATATAAAAAAATTTTGTGAAAATCAAAGTAATTTGGTCGCTGATTTTTTGTATGAAATATTAAAAGACTCGTGTATTGAGCTAGAAAACAATCAGTTAAACCTATATTTAACTAAAGAAGAAGACGTGTTTTTATATCAAGAAAATATGTTCCATTTTTTTAGTTTATTACAAACTTTAGAAGAAAAAAACTATATCCATTTTTTCCGATTTCATAATGATCCTAAGGGCGAGAATAATCATGGTGAATTGCAAAAAAATAGTGAAGGATGTGTTTCTTACGAAATAAAAGATAACAAACTAATATCTCTATATAAAGAATACAACAACAAATCTTTTTTTGTTGACAGAAAGTTAAAAGAATTTCTAATAAATGGTTTTATAACGGAGGAAGATCTAAAATTCCAAAAAACAATTAAATGGACAAAATATAGTGTTATAGCTTCAATTATTTTAACTGCCATAACTATAGTAATTTCCCTATTTGAAAAAATTAACATTTGTTGTTGTCTTTTTTAATTCATATTAAAGTATGTTACTTCGTCAAACTAAAAACACATTTATCCGTTGTGCCGATGACTACGGATATATTACAAACCAACTGCTTCGTCATGATAGAACTTACGACGAATATGGTGCCGATTTATTGAAGCAAATTTCACGTGAACCGCAATCCGTTGACGATATAGTTGACAGATTATTAAAGGTTTACGAAGACGTTGACAGACAAACGCTGTTCAACGATTTTATGGAATTTGCAACAGATTTAGTTGAACACAAATTCCTGATTATGGGCGAAACTCCCGAAGAACTTGATTCAAAGGACGATGAGTTCACCTACGATATAGAAATTCCGAAAACACTTGCATACGATTTCACTCAAACGGCAAAACAAGATGTGAAAGAAAACACGCAAGACTTTTTCTTGGAACACGTACAAAAAACGCCTCGTCTTTTGAGTTTACAATTTGAACTTACCTCGCGTTGTAATGAACGATGCATTCACTGCTACATACCCAACGACAAAAAGAACACGGGCAAGGATATGCCAAAAGAAAAAGTGTTCTCCATCATTGATGAGTTTGCCGAAATGGGCGGTTTGCACGTAACGCTTTCGGGCGGCGAGGTGTTTCTTCACAAAGACATTTGCGAAATCCTTCGCTTTTGTCGCAAAAAGGATATGGGGATTTCGATTCTGTCAAATCTTGTACTTTTGAAAGACGAGCAAATTCCTGTGATTAAAGAAGTTAACGTATCGCTGATACAAGTTTCGTTGTATAGCATGGACCCAAAAATCCACGACACCATCACCACGGTGAAGGGGTCACACGCAAAAACTTTAGCTTCAATCGAAAAACTCTACAAAGCCGATATTCCCATACAGATTTCGTGTCCTGTAATGAAGGCAAACGCAAAAGGTTACGACAAAGTTATGCAATACGCCAATGCCCATAAAATGAAGGCTCAGACCGATTTTATTATGATGGCTCAATCGGACTGCAACACGCAAAACCTTGCAAACCGTATCTCGTTGGATGAAACCGAGGCATTGCTGAAAGACATCTTAAACTGCGATGCTGATTATAAAGACATCACACTCAAACAGCCATCCATTATCGATGATATTATATTTGATCCCGAACAGTTCAAAACACAGCCGATTTGTGGCGTAGGTCAAGACAACTGCTGTATCACTGAAAACGGAGACGTGTATCCGTGTGCGGGCTGGCAGGCATACGTGTTGGGAAACGTATATGAGCAATCATTACAGGAAATTTGGGATAAATCCGAGAAAATCAAGGAGTTGCGAAAAATCACACAGGCAAGTTTCCCTCAGTGCTTGGAATGCGAAGCACGTGCATATTGTGCTATGTGTCTTGTTCGTAACTTCAACGAAAGTGGCGGAGATATGTTCAAAATCAATGAACATTTCTGTAAAGTGGCATTCCTAAATAAGAAGGTTGTAGAAGAATATTTTGGTATAAATGAAAAAAATACAAAGTCCAACAACTGAAACAGATTCTCCTGTAGAAGAGATTGTTAAACCTAAAGAATATAGGTGATGCAATTAGATGAAATCATTGCACAAACCAACGATTGTCATATCCATTTCGGGCAATTCCGGGATGGATATTTTTCTATTTCCACTGTTGCAAAACAACTACAAGAAATAGGCATAAACCGTGCTTGCATAATGCCCACAGGTTTTTACAGC
>JAFXZT010000054.1 GCA_017541145.1 Bacteroidales bacterium
CCGCGAGGATTTGGTTGGTTATAAATTACAGGTTTTGGGATGTTGATTTCTTGAAACGGATGTCCCAAAATGTAAATCGCAATTATGTGCAAAGGGATATGTTTTTCAACTTCAACTTGTTCTACGTTACCGGTTTCTTTATTCTTACGCCAAGTTTTAAACATCTCTGTATCAGTTTTTTTGATGTCAGAATATTGCTGAGCGAGATAGGTACGGAAACGCATAATTTCGGTGTCAAGATACGATTTTTGAAGTTCAATAGTTACAAGTTCAGTTTCGCCGGTTTTCTTGTCTCTTACCTTTGCGGAAAAATCAAGACGTAAAATTCTAACGCCACTTTTTTCTTCAATAATCGGAGTGTCGTTAGTGAGAACTTCAAGTTTAAGTATCTCTTTATCAAGAAGATTCTCAAGCAAAACAGTAGCAGCTCGCTCGTTTTGCATCATATATTTGAATGCCGAATCATAAATCGGATTAGCAATTAATTGTGCCATGGCGAAGTAATTTTTTTTTCGATACAAATATAAGTCAAAAAGTTAGTAACACAAAATAGTAGTATCCGTTATTTCATCTTATCTCAACAGCCGTTTTCCCCGTCTTGGAAAGCACGGCAAGACGATGCGGCTGGCTTGTAGGGAGATTGCAAGGAAGTTTTTATTTGCGGTTTATATTAATTTATAATTTTTACTTATCATCTAAAAAAGACTTATCCAAATACAATTTATACTCATCGTTTTCAAAATACTGAATACCAATTTTAAAATCTTTTTCATTATTGTACAAAGCTATTTTCTGATTAGTTAAATCAGATATTTCATCGCTCAAAAACTTCTGAAAAGAGCAAAATCTTTTGAGAGTTAAATCGTCAAAAATCCATCAAGTTCTTAGTTATACCCAAATCTGAAGAGTTTGCTGCGGCATTTCCGCCGATGGCTCTGTATCCTTTTAAGCCCATTCTGACGCCTGTTTTGTGAATTAAACTTTGCGACGGTTTTGCGGATGTCAACGTCAGTTTCTGTCGTTGTACCGTCTGAATTTACAACAACTGCGACAAAATTTCAGTTTTCCATGCGGTAAAGGTAATCAAATTTTTCATTAATTTTAATAGTGTCCTTATTTTTTTTGACGGTTATTGGAACGGGTATATTCACCGAGTTGTTAGCCTGCAAAAAGGCAGCAACTGTCAACAAGATGTCAAACCTAAATTATACCTTTTTTAACAGAGTGTAAAACGCTGTAGTTCTGATAGATGTTAACAATCAATCAAAAAAAATCCCCGTTTCAGAAAAAAACCGAAACAGGGATGAAGTGTGTGAATATGAAAAATAAATTTATGCTTCAGGAAGTTCAATATCCTCGTCAGCAAGACGTTTGAGAATATTGTTAAGATCGCAATTAGCTGATACCAAGTCAGCAACCTTGTCGATAGCTATACGCTCTTGATGCATATCATCACGGTATCTTACAGTTACAGTGTTGTCTTTCAAAGTATCGTAGTCAACAGTAACACAGAAAGGAGTACCAATAGCATCCTGACGGCGATAACGTTTTCCAATTGTATCCTTCTCCTCGTAACGGCAATCAAAACGGTATGAAAGATCTTTCATCAACTTGTCAGCCAATTCAGGCAAACCGTCTTTCTTTACCAACGGCAAAACAGCAACTTTTACAGGAGCCAATGCAGCAGGAATCTTCAATACTACACGAGAATCTACCTTGCCGTCTTCCGACTTGATTTCTTCCTCTTGATAAGAACCTGAAAGTATTGAAAGGAACATACGGTCCAAACCGATTGATGTTTCAATTACGTATGGAGTGTAACTTTCATTAAGCTCAGGATCAAAGTATTGAATCTTTTTGCCTGAGAATTTCTGATGCTGTGAAAGGTCGAAATCAGTACGAGAGTGAATACCTTCTACCTCGCGGAATCCCATCGGGAAATTGTATTCAATATCGGTAGCAGCATTAGCATAGTGAGCAAGTTTCTCATGATCGTGGAAACGATAATTTTCAGAACCGAAGCCCAAAGCCTCATGCCATTTTCTACGCATAGTTTTCCAATACTTAAACCAACGAAGCTCTTGTCCCGGACGGATAAAGAACTGCATCTCCATCTGTTCAAATTCTCTCATACGGAAAATAAACTGACGGGCTACAATCTCGTTTCTGAATGCCTTACCAATCTGAGCAATACCAAAAGGCAATTTCATACGACCTGTTTTCTGTACATTAAGATAGTTAACAAAAATACCTTGTGCAGTTTCAGGACGGAGATAGATTGTAGACTGTTCTTCAGAAACAGAACCCATTTGAGTTTTGAACATCAAATTGAACTGACGAACATCAGTCCAGTTTTTAGTACCCGAAATAGGGTCAACAATATCATAATCGAGAATAATCTGACGAAGTTCTGTCAAATCATTAGCATTCAAAGCCTTATCATAACGGGCTGTAAGTTCGTCGATAGCTTTTTGAGTTTCTAAAACACGCTCGTTAGTAGACACAAATTGCTCACGGTCAAACTTGTCACCAAAACGTTTTTTAGCTTTTTCGCATTCTTTTTCTATTTTAGCGTAAAGTTTGTCGCGATGCTCCTCAATAAGATTATCAGCACGGTAACGCTTCTTAGAATCCTTGTTGTCAATAAGCGGATCGTTGAAAGCAGATACGTGACCCGAAGCTTCCCATGTTTTTGGGTGCATAAAAATAGCAGCGTCAATACCAACAATATTTTCGTGAAGTCTTGTCATAAACTTCCACCAATATTCTTTGATATTGTTTTTAAGTTCTACACCGTTCTGACCATAATCATAAACAGCTGCAAGACCGTCATAAATTTCACTTGACGGAAATATAAAACCATATTCCTTGCAGTGTGAAATAATTTTCTTTAAGAGATCTTCTTGTTGTGCCATAATGGTTTACAAAAAAGTTTTATTTTTAATTTTA
>JAFXZT010000055.1 GCA_017541145.1 Bacteroidales bacterium
AAAACACAAAGTGAAAAGTATGGTATATTTGTCATCATTGGAGGTTTATGGAAGTATCTACGATGACAGCAAATTAGTGACTGAAAATGTGCAAGGGGACCTGGATATAATGAGTGTTAGAAGTTCATATCCTATGGCAAAACGTGCAATGGAAACGTTGTGTTGTTTGTATGAAAAAGAATATGGCGTTCCTGTGAAAGTTGCTCGTCTTACCCAGACAACGGGCGCGGGAATTGCGGCAGACGATAATCGTGTGATTGCACAATTTGCGCGTTTAGCAGCGGAAGGGAATGATATTGTGCTTCATACTACGGGAGAGGCGGCACGTCCATATTGTTATACAACTGATTGTATTTCTGCAATTTTATATATTCTGATAAAAGGGGTTTCGGGCGAAGCCTACAATGTTGCAAATGAGGAAACTTATATTTCTGCAAGAAATATGGCGGAATATGTAAAAGACAACTTCAATCCAAATATTTCAGTCCGCGTAGAACTCAACGACACTATGGGGTATGCTCCAGTGACAAAACTGCGGCTATCATCTGCAAAACTGCGCGCTTTAGGTTGGACTCCTAAATATGGATTGAAGGAAATTTTTGAAAAGTTAATCGCAAGTTTTAACTAAATTATGGATAAGAATTTAGATTTGTTGCATCAACATTTGTGTGTAATTATGAATGAAATTCATTCAATATGTGTTACGCATAATATCAATTATACATTGATGGGAGGTTCCTTGATAGGAGCAGTCCGTCATAAAGGTTTTATTCCATGGGACGATGACTTAGATATAGGAATGTTCTATGATGATTATAAAAAATTCCTTGATGTTGTGACAAAGAATAAACATGAATGGTTGGAATTTGCGTTAGCGGGAAAATCGGGAAATTACTATAATCCATTTATTAAAGCGTATGATTCTCGTACAACGCTAATAGAAAATGCCTTGGATGAACCGAAGGGTGTGTTTGTTGACATATTTCCTATAGTATATTCTGGTAATAGTAGGTTTACATCAACCATAGAGTTCTTTAAGCATAGAATTTTATTGGCTCCACTTGTACGTAAGGCGTATCAGTATAAAGACAAGAATCCAATTAAGGAATTTTTATTGACAAGTATGGGAAAAATGTTCTCGGTTGAATTCTTCATGAAACGTATTACCAAACAATATGAACGTTTGATAAAAAAGCCGACTCGTTTTGTTTCTGATATGGATGGAAATACTCATGGAATAGTATTAGCTTCGTACTTTTCGGAATATGTGGATTATGATTTTGAACAATATAAGTTTAAAGGAATAAAACAGGCGGATGCGTATTTGCGTGATGATTTTGGCGATTATATGCAGTTGCCACCCATTGATAAGCGAACACCTCATCATATTGAGTATATTAATCTGAATTTACCCTATAGAGAATACACACGTTTAAATAGATGATACATGAAAAATAGAGATTTTTCACTCGATTATATCAAGGCATTTGCCATTATTTTGGTGGTAATGGACCATATAATACGTAATTTAGATAGTCCAGACAATCCCATAATTACATTTATTTATAGTATTCACATGCCGTTATTTTTTTTAGTCAGTGGCATTTTATCTTATAAAAAACAGACCAATATTCATGAACTGTTTGCCTTTTTTATAAAAAAAACGAAGTTATTGATTCCGATAGTCGTGTTTGGCTTGGGAAATGTATTAATTTTAAAACAGGAAATAGGCGAATTTCTTATATGGCATAAATTTGGTTTATGGTTTTTGTGGACTTTATTTTTGTTTTTTTGTATATATGCAGTTTCCCAATTATACTTAATAAAAAATAATAATAAGGTTCTAGAAATAATTGGTTTGGTAATTCCAGTTGCGTTATGTATCGCATTACGGACATATCAAAACACTGTTCTTGGAGGAATTTTCAATGCTTTAAACTTATATAATTATACCTTTTTCATTTTGGGTGTTTGTTATAAGAGATATATGGAAAATTTCATCAATTTGGAATGGGTACAACTTTTGTTATTTATAGTGTATGTTGTTGGACTTATTTCACAGCAAACATTTCTTAATATTCCAATGAAAGCTTGTGGTGTATTATTTTTCTTATTTGTGGCAAAAAAATTAACACAAGGTATAACTGAGACTAACTTGAACAAAAAAGAAAAGACTATGGTAATGATTGGGCAAAATTCATTATATATTTATGTACTTCATTATTATTTAATTATAGGCATAGCAAACGCCCCTAAGATTCTTCATGACGTAATATTTTTCACACCATGTATTTACATTCCTTTTTGTTTTGTGTTAGCGTTAATAATAATTATTACATGTATAGGTATTGCAAAGGTTTTGAATGTTAATAAACTAGTGGGGTTAATGATTTTTGGAAGATAGTATGCAAAAATATGCTATAAATGGTCGATTTATCGTACGCAAACAAACTGGACAAGAGCGGTTTGCGTCAGAATTGATACGGGAATTAGATAAACTTGATCTAAAAGATGAATTTGTGTTGGTTGTTCCTGAATATGCACAAAATATACCTCAATATGAGCATATACGAGTGGTAAAATATGGCAAAGTGAAAAGTCATTTCTGGGAACAAATTAGTTTTTTTCGTTATATAAAGAAACACCACCTAATTAGCATTAATTTAACAACTACATGTCCGTTGTTTTCTCCCGATATTGTGTGTCTTCACGATGCGGCGGTCTATGAGATACACGATTTATTAACGCAGAATTTATATGGGAAACTATCCACCGCATGGCATAAAATGATGTGTTATGTGGCACAAAAAAGAGCAAAAAGAATACTGACAGTCAGTGAATATTCAAAAGAACGTTTAATGCATTATTTGCAAATTCCTTCTGAAAAAATCTCGGTTGTATATAATGCTTGGCAACACTTTAACAATGTTGAACCTGATGAATCTATATTTTCGCAGATTCCAAAATATATTCAGAAGAAAGATTACTTTATGGCATTAAGTAGTTTAACTCCACAGAAAAATTTTATGTGGATAAAGGAAGTCGCTAAAAGAAATCCGACCTGCCAGTTCGTTATATGTGGAAGTTCAGAAGGTTTCACAAAAATGGGAGAATCTGAACTAAAAGAATCGAACCTACACTTTACAGGATACATATCTGATGCACAAATAAAAGCATTGATGATGGAATGTCGTGCCTTTATACATCCTGCTATATATGAAGGATTTGGAATCCCCCCATTAGAAGCCTTGGCTTGCGGTGCAGAACTAATCTTATCAAACGCAGCGTGTTTGCCTGAAATTTATGGAGAATCAGCACATTATATCAATCCATATGATTATGAAGTTGATTTAGGAAAAATTATGCAAGAACCGATTATACATGTGGAAGAAACCCTTGCAAAATACAATTGGGAAACAGAAGCGAAAAAATTACTCTCAATTGTGCGAGATGTAGATTGTTGTGTATAGAAAAATAAATAACAGGATGCTTCGACAAATACGGAAAATAATATATTGCTTGTTTCTTGCGATATTACTTTGTTCATGTTCAAAAAAATCAGAAGAAACGATTTTCTTTTTAGGGGACTCAATTGTAGCTCGTTGGGATGTAAAACGATTTTTCCCTGCTCACTCTGTTGAGAATCTGGGCGTATCGGGAGAAGGCATTAAGTATGTTGAAAGTATGGCACATAGTTTTTGTAACGACATAGTTGTGGTTATTATAGGAACGAATGATTTAAAGTGGATTAATTCTGAAGAACAGGATCCGTATGTGGAACGATATGTAAAAGCAATTTATAATCTTGATGCTTCAACGGTGTTCTTATTCTCCATACTTCCTAGAAGTAGAAGTACAGATAGTGAAAATATTCATCAAAAAATAACCTCACTCAACAAAAAGATTCAATCTAAAGTGAACGGAACTTCTGTCGTTTTTATTGATGTATATGAAAAGTTTTACAAAAACGGAATGAATTCGCAATATTCATATGATGGTCTTCATCTTAACGAGTATGGGTATGAACTACTATCGGAGTCTTTAAAAACGTATTTATGGTGAGATTTTTTTTGTGCATATTTTTTTCATTCCTATTCTATAGTTCCTTGTCTCAAACCGTCAGAGTAGGACTTCGTGAAAATTCATATGCCCAGTTAATATGTCAAACTAACAATAAAAATATCAAGTTAATAAAAAAAGATTTTATACATCAATATTGTTTAGGTTCAGCTATAGAGCACAGCATATTTCCAGAAACCCATGGTTATCAATACATTAGACTATATTGCTTTTATAAAAATAAATTATCGAACTGTGAAACTGCTATTGCACCATACATTGGTGGGACATACAATGGAATGTTTTGGAATTCTGGATTAATGGCAAGTATTTCATATTCTATAGCAAATCGTTTAAATTTGTGGGGTATAGTTAATCCATTTTACGACTCTGGATTAAAAAAAACATTTGCATATAGATGTGGCGGTGACATTAGATTATTTAGGCTTGTTTATCTTACATTGCAATATGGAACAATACCAGAATATCGCGACTTAGAATCAAGATACAGAATGGGATTTAAAGTTAAAGACGGTGATTTAATGGTAAATCCAGAGATTTCCTTTAAAATGCCATGGAACACAAGAAATATAAGGATGTTAGTATCATTTACCTATGATATAAATAACAAAACAGATGAAAAGAATCGCAACATATGATATATTAAAAGGCTTAGGAATAATATTTGTTATACTTGGACATATAACCAGAAATGCGGACTTGGGAAGATGTATATATGCGTTTCATATGCCGTTGTTTTTCTTTATCTCTGGCGTTGTTTACCACAAAAAAGAAAAATTTATCTGGAAGCAATTTAAAGGTTTGATGATACCTTATTTTATATTTTCAATACTTTCATTTTTGTATTGGTTTTTGATTGAACTTCATTTTAGGGAAAAACGAGACGGGACAAACGTTCTAGATCAATTGCTAAATATAGTTTATCCAATGAATATGCAAGGTGGATATGAATTTAATATTGTGCTGTGGTTTTTACCATGCTTATTTATAACATCTACAATATATCATCTTTGTCGTTCACGTATTTGTAATAAATGGCTAAATGTTGTTTTGTTGCTTGTGTCTATTATCTTTACGATAATGGTAAAGATAAAATTGCCATTTTTTCTGTATGAGATGTTTTACGCATTGCCGTTTTATATTTGTGGCGTTATTTATAGTGAAGTAAAATTGAATAGTGAACTTTTCTCTCCTGCAAAAAACAAAAAAATATTGTGGTTTCGTATTTTTGGGGGAATCCTATGTATGTGTGGAGTGTTCACGTATATTCTATTAACCTCAATGAATGGGAATATGCAAAATACCAGTTATTCTCAAGGATATTTTATATTTTTTATTTGTGCGATATTGTTAATTTTAAGTTTGCTCGAAATGACTACAGATATAAAATCCGTAAAGCCTTTACAATGGCTTGGCATTAATTCTCTTTGCATAATGCTTGTTCACGAGCCATTAAAGCGAATTATAATAAAGGCTTATTCAATTGTTATTTCTGTAGATGTTGAATCTGTTCGCATATCGTTATTCCACACCTTTGTGTTGTTAATTATTGTCCTTGTCGTATCAGCATTGATTACAGCAACAATTAATAAGTACGCAAAATTTCTAATTGGGAAATTCTGAAGAACTAAACCCTCCATACTTTTATCTCATCGTTGGCACTGGGAGGGACGGAAAATGTTCAAAAAAATGTATATTTGCAAATAAACGTAGTGATATGAAAAAACTAATCATACGAAATATCGGTCCCTTGTTAGAGGTAAATATAGAACTTTCTAAATATAATGTTATTATAGGTCCACAAAGTTCTGGAAAGAGTTGCGTATTGAAAATAGCATGCTATTGCACGTGGGTTGAAAAACAAATAGAACTAAATCAGTCTGCTGATATTTTTAAGCAGGATGGTTATTTTATACAAGAATTGACACGTTTTCATAAATTGGAGGGCTATTTTAGTTCCGATTCATTTATTGAATATGAGTCGGATTATACAAAATTTTCCTATAACGCTCACACGAATCAATTTCTTTTTGAATGGAAAGACACGCAGTGGAACTATATGCGTCCTAAAGTGTCGTACATTCCTGCTGAACGTAATATGGTCGCCGCAATTCCAACTTGGTTTGATGTGAGATTTTACAACAACAATATTCAAAGTTTTATGGGCGATTGGGACATAGCAAGAAAGATTTATACCCAGGGACTTAATATTTTAAATCTTGATGTAGTTTATCGATACGATAAACTATCAGGAAGAGATCTTGTTGATGTTGGAGAGGGAGTCGTACTTGAACTGACAAATACGTCGAGCGGTCTGCAATCATTGATCCCGTTATTTGTCCATTTAAACTATGTGGGAAAGGATAGTTATGCTATCTCGCAGGCAAAGAGTTATTCTGATTTACGGACGGAAGAGAAATTTCTTCAAAAGTTATACGATGAAAGGTATAAAGACAAAATAACACAAGATAATCAGTCTAAAGAGTTGTCCTTTACTATAGCTACTATTGGCAAATATTCTGCTTATTTTAAAAATCAACAAGATGCAGAGGAGTGTCGTAGAATTTATGAACGATATACGCAAACGGATCATTGTGAACTTTTTTTGGAAGAACCTGAGAATAATTTGTTTCCACCGACTCAGTCTTGTTTAGTTGACTGGTTGATAAACTTAGTTACAAAAGAATCAGATTCAATTTTTATTGCCACACATAGTCCATATATAATGACAGCATTTTTGGAAAGAGAATTAAAAGAATTTAAACTATTTTTTGAAAAAAGAGTATCTCGAAAATCAATTATTGTCACTGCTTCAGAGGCTGATATTCAAGAAATCTATGATGATGGTATAGATGTTTTTTATAATATAGAATCATACACATAATGGGAAATAAGGCAAATTATATATTCCCTGAATGCTTTGTTGATACAAATATTACGAAAACATTGTTGTATTTAGATGGAGTAAATCATCGTCATGGTTGTAATAACGTGTTGAAGGGAATGAAAGAATGTAAATCGGCAGAAAAATTCGCTGTTGGAATAATTGATGATGATAAAAAGAAACCGGCCGATTTTCAAAAATTTAGGATTATAACAGAGTCAGAACATCTTAAATTGTTAAAACACGAAGACAGGCAACACTTTTTGATTGTAGTTTGCAAAGCGGCAGAAGATTTTCTTATTGCATGCGTGAATGAATTGATTTTTGAGGGAGATATGAAAACAAAATAGGGCGTATCTGCAATTGATTTTTAGCGAAGTGTCCGTATTGACCATTTGCGTTATTTTTCTGTCAAGAGAAAAGTAGCAAAAAGAAAGCATCAGTAAAGAGAAAATTTAAAGCAATGTTGTAACTTTGACCGTTCC
>JAFXZT010000056.1 GCA_017541145.1 Bacteroidales bacterium
AATTATAAATTATAAATTATGCATTATGAATTATAAATTATGAATTATAAATTATTAATTATGAATTATGAATTATTAATTATAAATTATGCATTGTTATTCCATCACCCAAGTATCTTTAAAGCCGCCACCTTGCGACGAATTAACGATAAAGGAATCGGGATTGCGGGAAAAACGGGTTAGTCCGCATTTCCAAACCTCGGTTTCTTCGCCGGAAACAACGTAGGCGCGGAGGTCGGCTTTGCGTTCAACGATTTTGTCGCCTTCAAAAATCGGCAGGTCGTTGAAATCCACCACTTCCTGCGCTATCCAACGGCGCGGCTGAGTGATTACAAGGTTGCGTATCTCTTCGAATTTTTCTTTTGACAGTTTTTCGCAGAAGATTACGCCGTAGCCGCCCGCCTCTGCAACGTCCTTGATGACAAGCCGTTTGAGGTTGTCAAGCACAAATTTTCTGTCCTCCTCGTAAAAAGGCAGATAGGTCGGTGCGTTGTGAAGTATGGGTTCTTCGCCGAGATAGTATTTTATCATTTTTGGGACAAAATAATATATACCCTTATCGTCTGCCACACCGTTGCCGGGCGCGTTTATGATGGCGAGATTGCCTTTGCGGTAGACCTGCATGATGTTAGGCACGCCGAGAAGCGAGTCGGCATTAAAAACAAGCGGGTCGAGATACTCATCAGAAATACGCCTGTAAACAGCGCTGACTTTCTGTTTCTCATTGCCGATACCGATGTAATAAAGCGTGTCGCCTTCAACCCTGAGGTCGGAGTTGACAGCCAATACCGCGCCTGTTTTTTCGGCAAAATACGAATGTTCAAAATATGCCGAATTGTAACGTCCGGGGGTAAGAATCACGTTGATACCGTCGCCGGTTTTTACATAGTCCATCATATTTCGTAACATCTCGGCATAGTAGCGGTTGTCGGCAACGGCGTTGGTCTCGAATGTTGACGGCGAAACTTCCCTTGTTATCTCCCTTGCTATCAACGGATAAGATGCGCCCGAAGGAATTCTGAGGTTGTCTTCCAAGATGTACCATTCGTCATTTTTGCCGTGAACGAGGTCTATACCCGAAATATGCGAATAGATGTTTTTCGACGGTTTAATTCCCTCGCAGAAAGGCAGATAGCCCGACGACGAAAACACGAAATCCAAAGGTACAACATCATCTTTTACAATTTGTTTCTGGTCATAAATGTCAGCCAAAAAGAGATTTAGTGCCTTAACGCGCTGAACAAGACCGCGTTCCAAGAATTTCCACTCCGATGCAGAAATTTTTCGCGGAATCGGGTCAAAAGGAAAAATCTGTTCCTTAAATTCGCCGTTTTTGTAGATTCCGAATCTTACTCCGTAACGTTTCATCAAATTGTTAACAGAGTTTCTCTGTGTTATTAATCCGTCCATGTCTTTTTTTATTTTTAATTCGTTACGAAAGTACGGGATTTTTTTATCAGTTTGATTTTAACAACCTATAAATAGGGAAAATACGTAGATTCTAATAAGTGAAAATACGGATATTTTGAGAATAAATCGCTCTGCGGATTTTTTTTTAATATTAAATTAAATTTTTTACACTAAAATCTGTCAAAGAAATAAAAGTAACATTTTAACAAGATTTATATTAATTATGAGCAGATTTTTAACTATTTTACTTTGCGCTATGTTATCATTTGAAATGAGCGGATGCAGAGAAAAAGACAATCAGCCTTCGAATGCATCATGTCTTGAAGTTATCAAAAATCGTACGAGCATCCGTCAGTACACCGATCAACCTGTTGAAAAAGAGAAGATTGACAATCTTCTTAGAGCTGGTCTTGCAGCTCCATCAGCGATGAACAAACAGCCGTGGAAACTTGTTGCGCTTACCAACAAGGCGAAAATCAATGAACTTGGTGAGGCAACAGGTAAGCCGCCAATCAGTAAATCAACCCTTACAATTATTGTTTGCGGCGATTTGACAAAAACAGACGGCACTTCCGAAGATCTTTGGTGGACAGAAGATTGCGGTGCGGTTACCGAGAACATCCTTTTAGCAGCTACAGCGCAAGGTCTTGGTGCGGTTTGGTGTGGCACTTGGCCTTCTGCTGAGCGTTTTAACAAGGCGCGTGAAGTACTCAGACTTCCGGAAAATCTTGTTCCGTATTCGATGATTGCAATTGGCTATCCGAATGAAAACCCAACCCCGAAGGACAAATTCACCGAGGACAACATCATCAGGATAGAGTAAAATTTTTTTTTGTAATTGCGGAGTTATTCCGCAATTATATTTTTATTTGGGTGGTGTTGGGGTGATTGAATGGAGAAGCTATTTATATTTGATAGCAACAGCATTTATTCCGTATTCTTCATTGAGGTACGAGTACATCCCCATTCCAATAGGAACACCAAAACTTGCTATCGAAGCCTTTCCTGTTATAAGAATTCCGTCTGCGCCAATTTCTCGTGCTTTTGCTTTTATTTGGTTTAAATTCCACTCGTCATTAGTATCATTACATCTGATTTGCGCAAATTCAATATATTCTACTGTTGGTTTGTTGGTTATATAGACATCGATAACCGCGTCATTGTTTTTTGGTGGGTACGGTTCTCCTATCATAATAACGTTTGCCTTGGCCATTAGAAATCCTGTACTTTTGCATCCGCAAATACAAACCATCACAATGAAAAAAATCAATAATATTTTTCCCTTCATAATTTTAATTGAAATTATCTGTTGATTTTGATATTTGTATTGCAAAGATGAAATTAGATTTTGTTATTGCCAAATAATTTCTTTTTTTTCTTTTTTTAAATTTGTTTTCTCTACTCTAATTTTTAATTAAACTTATTATCTTTGCGGCAAAACTTGTTATATGGAAGAATTGATACCACACCACGGCAATTACAAGAAATTGTTAAGTTATCAGAAATCTGACGTGATATTCTGTTTGACATATTATTTTGTCAGCAATTATTTGAGCAAAAGTGATCGGACTTGCGACCAAATGATTCAGGCTGCACGTTCAGGTAAACAGAACATAATAGAGGGTTGTGCTGCAAGTAGCACAGATTCCAAAACAGAAATAAAACTTGTAAATGTTGCAAAAGCAAGTTTGCAAGAGTTGTTGGAAGATTATGAAGATTATCTGAAAACACGCAACCACCGTCAATGGGAAGAAGGCTCAGTAGAATTGGAGGCTATGCGGCGTATTGGGCGTGAACATAATGAAACTGAATATTTTATGAACATAGCAAAAACACGTTCGCCTCAGACAATTGCAAATATGTGCATTGTTTTGATAAAACAAGCGGATTATTTGTTGTTCAAACAATTAAAACGCTTGGAAGCAGACTTCTTGAAGTATGGCGGCTTTTCCGAGCGGATGTACCGTCTTCGCAAACAAGCACGCGATAATAATGGCAAATAGTGATTTTTTTATGACATTAAGGTTATTAAGGATTTTAAAGTCTTTAATAACTTTAATGACTTTAATGACTTTTTCTCTCCCCATACTCTTAATCTTCAATCCTTCTGCATCCACCGTGCAGAATGTCTTGATGAATGCGGTAGCCTTGATTGCGCTGCAAATTATCCCCAAAAAAACTTTTTACGGCGGATTAGAATTTTGTGTTGTAAAATTTAATCCATATATTTGCCATGTCGTAATGCTAATATTGCGGCAAATCCTAACATCAAATAATAATGAACACTTTTGAAGTTTTTAAATTATATCCGATTGCTATTGATAGTGCCAAAGGGTTGGAACTTACTGATACTGAAGGTAAAAAGTATCTTGACCTTTATGGCGGTCACGGCGTTATCAGCATCGGACATTGTCAAGAAGATTATGTTAAGGGCTTGAAAGCTCAGTTGGACAAAATCGGTTTTTACTCTAATTCTGTTAGAATCCCGTATCAAGAAGAATTGGCTGTTAAGTTGCAGGAACTCAGCGGTTACAGCGATTACAAATTGTTTCTTGTAAACTCCGGTGCTGAGGCTAACGAAAACGCTTTGAAACTCGCTTCGTTCTACACCAATCGAAGCAAAGTAATTGCATTCCGTCATGCTTTTCATGGCAGAACATCGCTTGCAGTTGCCGTTACCGATAGTCCGGCGATCCAAGCTCCAATCAACAAAACAGATAAAGTTCTTTGGGCTGAACTCAATGATATAGAATCAGTTAAAGCCGTAATGGATAACGATGTAGCAGCCGTAATTATCGAAGGTATTCAAGGTGTTGGCGGTGTAAAAATTCCGACCGATGATTTCTTGCGTCAACTTCGTGAACTTTGTACAGCAAACGGTTCGTTGCTTATTATTGATGAAATTCAGTGCGGTTACGGTCGTACCGGAAAATTTTTCTATCACCAATATTCGGGCATCAAGGCTGACATCATTTCGATGGCAAAAGGTATTGCAAACGGTTTCCCTGTCGGAGCAATAATGATAAATCCTGAAATTCCGGCTAAATTCGGGATGTTGGGAACAACATTTGGCGGCAATCATCTTGGCTGTATGGCGGCATTGTGCACGGCAGAAGTTATGATGAAAAACAATTACGTGGCTAATGCTGCAAAAATGGGCGAATATATTTTCGGAAAGTTGAAAGGTCACAAAGCCATAAAAGAACTTCGTGGCAAAGGCTTAATGATTGGTATTGAGACCGTTGGCGATGCGTCTGAAATTCGTAACAAACTATTGTTCGACGAGCATATTTTTACAGGATTTTCGGGTGGTGTCAACACAATTCGACTTATTCCGCCGCTCTGTATCACTGAAAAAGAAATTGACAGATTCGTTGAAGCTTTCGACAAAGTAACAAAATAAAAAAATAATAGCATTGCATTTTGTAACTTTTCTACATTTTGCAATGCTTATTTTTATATTTTTCTGACTTCTTTTTGTATAAAATTGCAGCTTAACTTCTGTTTTTATTTATTGATATTTTTTGTTAACAGTAAAAATATTTTTGGATTTAACAATTTGACCATAAGATAATTATTGTAAAAACTTTGCAAAATAACACATCATATTTCCTCTTTAAAACCCATTCCTACAAAATATTTTTTTGATTTTTTATTAAGATTTTGACTGTTTTTTTAATAATATATTCATAAAATTATTATCTTTGTCAAAAAATTACAAAAATCATTATGTCTATTACCATCAAAATCGGTTCCAACGTACTTACACAAGAAAATGGACTTCTTGATGTGGAGCGAATGGGTAACCTTGTAGATGAAATTGCCAAATTACATGCTCAAAATCAAAAGGTTATACTTGTGTCGTCGGGTGCAATGGCTGCCGGTAGAAGTATGGCTTCCAATTATCAAGATTTGGATCCCGTTTCGCAACGTCAACTTCTTTCCAGTATCGGTCAGGTAAAACTTATTGATACTTACAAGAAACTGTTTGACCGTCATGGAATTCTGATTGGTCAAATCCTTGTTACAAAGCAAGATTTCAGTTCACGCGAACATTATTTGAACATGAAAAATTGCATTTCTACGTTGTGGGAAAATAATATAATTCCTGTTGTTAATGAAAACGATACTGTTTCTGTTACGGCGTTGATGTTTACTGACAACGACGAACTTTCCGGACTTATGGCATCTATGATGGATTGTCAGAAGTTGTTCATTCTTAGCAATATCGATGGTATTTTCAATGGCGATCCCAAACAGCCGGGTACTTCTGTTATTCGTGAAATTACACCGAGAGCAAATATCTCGCAATATGTTCAGACCTCAAAATCAAATTTCGGTCGTGGCGGCATGTTGACAAAATGTCGTATCGCTCGCAAGACTGCTGATTCCGGCATTGATGTTTATATCGCAAACGGTACTGTTCAGAATGTTATCACTCGGCTTGCCAATGGCGATCCCGATTTTGTTTGTACACATTTTACGGCAGGACATCGTAGTCCGGCGGTAAAAAAATGGATTGCTTATTCCGACGGTTTTACAAAAGCTACCGTTATTGTGAACAGCGGTGCTAAAGAAGCGTTGCTAAGTCACACAAAAGCAGCAAGTTTGCTTTATCCGGGAGTTGTTGGTTTTGAAGGCGATTTCAAGAAAGACGACTTACTTTTGATTAAAGATGAATCTGGCAAAACAATTGGTGTCGGTCGTGTTTCTATCGACAAATCAAAATTGGAAAAGCTTGATTATAAGTTACATACAAAACCGATAATTCATTACGATTATTTGTACATTTATCCTGACACAATACAACAATAGCAATATGAATCAGTCTAAGTTACAGTTTGTTGCAGTAAAAGACGCGGCTCGCAAAACAGGCAGTCTTCCTGCTGAAAAAACAGCTAAAATTTTGAATGACATCGCAGATGCGTTAATCAGCAATTCTAAGTCGATACTTGAATCCAACGCGCTGGATCTCAGCCGTATGGATCCCAAAAATCCGATGTACGATCGTCTTACTATTGACCAAAAACGAATTGAAGGTATGGCTTCGGATACACGTCATGTGGCATTGTTGCCTGTGCCTTACGGTGAAATTATTGAAGAGCGTACTCTTGACAACGGATTGAAACTCAATAAAGTACGTGTTCCGCTTGGAGTTGTTGGCGTTATTTATGAAGCTCGTCCGAATGTTACTGTAGATGTTGTGTCGCTGTGTTTGCGTTCCGGAAATGCTGTTGTGCTGAAGGGTGGGAGCGATGCTAAAGATTCTAATAAAATTTTGGTTGACATCATTCATGATGTTCTGAAAAATAACGGAGTAAATCCGGATATTATTCAATTGTTACCGCCTGATAGAGAGGCTGCTACAGATTTGATGAATGCGGTTGGCTATATTGATGTGCTGATTCCTCGCGGTTCTAAGGGCTTGATAAACGCAGTTCGTGACAATGCTAAAGTGCCTGTAATTGAGACCGGTGCGGGTGTTGTTCATACTTATTTTGATGAATTTGGTGACATCAATAAGGCTATTGACGTGATTACCAACGCCAAAACTCGCCGTGTGAGTGTCTGCAATGCGCTCGATTGTCTAATAATCCACAGTTCAAGACTGAAAGATTTACCTCAGTTGTGTAGTAAACTCGCTGAAAAACAGGTAGAAATATTTGCTGATGAACGTTCTTTTGCTGCATTGGAAGGCAAATATGCGGCGTTGTTGCATCATGCTCAGGATTCTGATTTCGGTCGTGAATTTCAGTCGTTGCGAATGGCTGTAAAAACTGTTGATAATTTGGATAGTGCGCTTGACCATATTTTCAAATACAGTTCAAAACATTCAGAAGCTGTAATTACTGAAAATGAGGAAGTTGCACAGCGATTTTTGAACGAAGTGGATGCCGCTTGTTGTTATCTGAATACGAGTACGGCTTTTACTGACGGAGCTCAGTTTGGTCTCGGTGCTGAAATCGGTATCAGTACTCAGAAACTTCATGCTCGCGGTCCGATGGGTTTGAAAGAGCTTACAACTTATAAATGGAAAATTTTTGGTAACGGTCAGATTAGAAATTCATAATTTTAACTTCGTTACTTGAGAAAATATTATAAATTTGCAATTACAATTTTTTCGATTTTTGTCGGAAGAAATTACATAAATTTTTAGACTTACAAGATGCAAGAAATTAATATAGTGAAAGTTGGAGGCAAAGTAATTGACAACGAAGATGCCCGCAACGCATTTTTGGCTAAGCTTGCCAATATCAAAAAAAATATTGTACTTGTACACGGTGGCGGAAAAGTTGCCAATCAAGTGCTTGAGAGTATGGGAATTGAACCCAAAATGGTGAACGGACGACGTATTACCGATGCCGAAACTCTCAAAGTGGTTACTATGGTTTATACAGGTCTTATCAACAAAACTATAACCGCAAAACTCAATTCTTTCGGTCGTAAGTCGGTGGGAATCAGTGGTGTGGATGGCGTTTTGTTGGATGCTGTAAAACGTCCGGTAAAAGATATTGATTACGGTTTTGCCGGTGACATCACTGCTGACGGCGTAAATGCTCAATTGCTTGTTAACCTTGTAAAAGACGGTTATACTCCGGTAATTGCAACAATTGCTGCCGACAAAAATGCTCAACTCTTGAATATCAATGCTGACACTGTGGCTTCTACACTTGCAGCAGGTCTTTCAAAAATCGTTAAAACAAATCTTTATTTCTGTTTTGAAAAGAAAGGTGTTTTGATGAATGCTGAGGATGACAATTCGGTAATTCCTGTTCTCAACAAGCAAAATTATCCGGAACTTTTGTCAAAAGGTATTTTCGCTGACGGTATGATTCCTAAGCTTGAAAATGCTTTCAAAACTTTGGAGCAAGGTGTTGACAAAGTGATAATTGGAAATTCAAACGATATTGAAAATTTTTTCAGTGAAAATCATGCAGGAACCCTTATTAGCAAATAAACTCACTCTTGAAGGCATTGAATTGCTGAAGAAATTGATTGCTACGCTTTCCACTTCGCGCAACGAGGACAAGACGGCGGCAATTATCATGCAATACCTTGAAAATCATGGTGTAAGAGAAGTGTCACGACATTTCAACAATGTTTGGGCAAAAAACAAATATTTCGATTCTTCAAAGCCGACGATACTTTTCAACTCTCACCATGATACAGTATTGCCCGCCAAAAGTTATACCCGTGATCCGTTTAGTCCCGATGTAGAAAACGGCATACTTTACGGTTTGGGTAGCAACGATGCCGGTGGTCCGCTTATCAATTTGATTACAACTTTTTTGTATTTCAACGAGCGTAAAGATTTGCCTTACAATATCATAATTGCTCCAACTGCCGAGGAAGAAAATTCCGGTGACAATGGTGTTGCAAGCATTTTGGACAAGCTTCCGCCGATTGAATTTGCTGTGGTGGGAGAGCCTACTTGCATGGAAATTTCTGTTGCCGAAAAAGGTATTTTGGTTTTGGACTGTGTAGCTAAAGGCGTTACCGGTCACGCTGCAAGAAATACCGGTGTGAACGCGATTTACAAGGCAATGGAAGATATCAATTGGTTCAAGACATATAAATTTGAAAAAGTTTCGCCGTGGCTTGGTGAGGTAAAATGCACTGTTACAGGAGTTAACGCCGGAACTTTGCACAATGTTGTTCCCGATTCTTGCTCGTTTATGGTGGATGTTCGCATCACAGAAAAATACACTCATCAAGAGGCTTTGGATGTAATTCGCGAAAATCTTCCGAACAAAGATACTGAAGTAAAACCGAGAAGTTTCAAACTGAAATCTTCGCATATCGATGAAAATCATCCGTTTATCAAACTCGCGGAAAAAGAAGGATTCAAACTTTTTGGAAGTCCTACAACATCCGACCGTGCCGTGATGTCGTATCCAAGTTTGAAAATGGGTCCGGGCGATTCCAACCGCTCTCACACTGCCGATGAATATATCAAACTTTCTGAAATTGAGGACGGTGTAAAAAAGACGGTGGATTTGTTTGAGAAATTTTTTGCAAGTTTCAGTTAATACACACGTTTATAGATCTCATAATAAATAAATTTAATTTTTTCGCGCAATCATTTTGTATGGTTGCGCGTTTTTCTTTTTGACATCTTTTTGTTTTTGTACGCTACAAAAAAAAGAGGTTTCCTAAAAAATAGAAAACCTCTTTTCTGTTTTTGTACCTATTGATTAATCATCGTAGTCATCATCGTGATGGTGGTGATGTTGTTGGTGGTGATAATTGTCGTCGTCATCATCGTCGTCG
>JAFXZT010000057.1 GCA_017541145.1 Bacteroidales bacterium
GCGTATGTCTCTTTATCGTATAATAATGCCATTGTTCAATTAAGTGAGTCCGTGTTTTCAGCATTAAAAAAGAAATGGATTTCTTTTTTAATATTTTGAAAAATAATCCGTGTCCTCCGTGCTTTCCGTGTTGGAAAAAACGCAGAAGGACACGAATTAAAATTATTTGAGTGCCTTGCCGAGCATGAAGTACACTTCGTTGTTGCGGAGTGTCTGTTTGAAGTCGCTGAGGTTGGTGTTCTTGTTGATGCGGACGTACTCGATGTTAAGCATTTCAGCGAAGTCTTCCCAGTACTCTTCGTTGATGTCGTATGAGAACGCGCTGTGGTGTGTGCCGCCGGCAAGAATCCACGCTGCTGCGCCAACTTCAAAGTTAGGCTGCGGAATCCACAATGCCGAAGCAACCGGAAGTTTTGGTAACGGTTTGGGTTCGATACATTCAACTTCCTGAGAGATAAGGCGGAAACGGTTACCGAGGTCAACAACGGTTGCTTTGATACCGTAACCTATCTTTGAAGTGAATACCAAACGAGCGGTCTGTTGTTTGCGGATACCGATTCCGAGGAAGTGAACCTCCAATTTCGGTTTGTCAGATGCGATGAGCGGACAAACTTCCAACATGTGGCTCTGCAAGCATGAACTTCTGTCGCCGGCAAAGTTGAGGGTGTAGTCTTCCAAGAAAGAACAGCCGGTGGGCAAGCCTTGCTGGATTACCCAAAGTGTACGGTAAAGACAAGCGGTTTTCCAGTCGCCTTCTGCACCGAAACCGATACCTTCTGCCATTAAACGTTGTGAAGCCAAACCGGGGATTTGGTCAAAACCACAGAAATTCGGGTCGTTGATGTCTGCATCACCGAGGTCGTCAAAGTTGGTGGTGAAAGCGGTTGCGCCTTCGTCTTTCAAAACGCGGCGGAGTGCGATTTCTGCTTTGGCAGAGTTTTTAACTTTCTCCCAGTAAACTTTTTCGCCTGACTCGTCGATTTTGATTGTGTAAAGTTTTTTGTATTCTTCAACAAGTTCGTCAGCCTCTTTGTCAGTAACTTTCTTGAAGTATTCCATCAAAGACGAAACAGGGTAATAATCAACGTGATAGCCAAGACGTTGTTCAAATTCTACTCTGTCGCCGTCGGTAACTGCAACGTTGTTCATGTTCATACCGAACATCAGGCAGCGTACATCGTGAGCGTCAGCAACACCGGCTGCAACTCTTGCCCATACAGCGATTTTCTTCTGAACGTCTTCGTTTTTCCAGTAGCCAACAACCACTTTGCGCTGAATACGCATACGGGTACAGATGTGTCCGAACTCGATGTCGCCGTGTGCCGATTGGTTGAGGTTCATAAAGTCCATGTCCATTGTAGACCAAGGAATTTCGGCGTTGTACTGAGTGTGGAAGTGAAGCAACGGTTTCTGCAACTGCTGCAAGCCTTTAATCCACATTTTCGCGGGCGAGAATGTGTGCATCCAAGTGATGATACCGATACATTTAGCATCGTTGTTGGCTGCTTTCATTACGTCTTCAACTTCTTTTGAAGAGTTTGCAGTGCCTTTGTAAACGATTTTTACAGGGATAATTCCACTGTTGTTAAGACCGTCAACCATCTCTTTTGAATGTCCGTCTACGATTTTCACGGTTTCGCCGCCGTAAAGCAACTGGGCACCGGTAACCCACCAAATTTCAGAATCTTTGTACATAATATTTCTTTTTAATTCATAATTCATAATTCACAATTCATAATGAATTGCACAATTGATGAATTACGAAAGTTATTTATGACTTTTTTTATTTAATGTATTAACTATGGAAATTAAAAGTTTGTTAATTTCAGTACAATCATTTTTCATACTTTCATATTGCTGATTTTCTATATATTCCGCTTGAAACAATATCTCTAACCAATATAATGATTCATTGGCTTCTTTTAGTGCAATTTTTAGTTTATGTTTAAAATCATCAACGCTTTCGGCATGTTCTGACTCTCTAATATTAGCACCAATACTTGTTCCGCACTTTAGTATTTGTGTGAAAATCGGGTGTTCTGCGTATGTTGAGTTTTTTAGTAAATGTCTAACCATTTTGACAATACGAACTCCGAATGATAAACTTTTATTTTTAACAATATTGTCAGTTTTCATCGCGCAGCCAATTATGAATTATGAATTATGAATTGTGAATTAACTTTTTTTCTTTTGACCGTAATATGCGTTAGGTCCGTGTTTCCTCATGTAATGTTTTTCGATGAGGAGCGGATTCATTGTCGTCTGCGGATTGACGCTGTACGATACGAATGCCATTTTTGCGACGTATTCCATGACGGTTGCGTTGTAAACTGCGTTTGCAGGAGATGTTCCCCATGAGAAAGGTCCGTGGTTTTTTACCAAAACGCCCGGAGTGTGGTCGGGGTTGTAGCCGTTGAAACGTTCAACAATAACGTTGCCGGTTTCGAGTTCGTAGTCGCTTTTCACCTCTTTTTCGGTCATGTCGCGGGTGCAGGGGATTTCCTTGTAGAAATAGTCGGCGTGTGTGGTGCCGATGTTCGGAATGTCCTTGCCGGCCTGAGCCCAGGCTGTGGCGTACTGTGAGTGTGTGTGAACCACGCCGCCGATGTTTTTGAAAGCGCGGTAAAGCACCAAATGAGTCGGGGTGTCTGACGATGGATTGAGGTCGCCTTCCACGGTTTTACCGGTGTTGAGGTCAACAACCACCATATCCGAAGCCTTCATTACGTCGTAGTCAACTCCCGAAGGTTTTATTACTACGAGACCTTTTTCGCGGTCGATGCCCGATACGTTGCCCCAAGTAAAGAGAACTAGTCCGTTTTTCACCAAATCTAAATTGGCTCTAAAAACTTTTTCTTTTAATTCTTCTAACATATCTTGTATTGTTTGAATAAATAATGTTGTGGCAAAGATAGTGTTTTATTTACAATTAAAAACAAAAATAAAAACTTTTTTTTTAACGGTGAGTTAATGATTTTTTTAAGGAAGAAGTGTTATAAAAAATGTTATGAAAATGATGTATTCTGAATTTATTGGGGGGACATCACTGATTGATTTGGCGGATATTATCTGTAAGTTTGGAGTGATTGATTTATAAAAAATGTCAACAAAAAAAGGTAAAAAAATTAAAACGCGAAAAATACAAAATTCAATTTCGTGCTTTTCGCGTTTTTTGTTATCAATAGTAATTACAATTTAAAAATACCATCGTTTAAATAGCCGTCAAAATCAAAACGGAAAAGGTTTGCACCCCTTTTTGATGTTGTTTTGTCGATTTCTCCGGTTGTTACGATGTGGTTTTCTTCCGTAAGTTTTTTGCGGAAGTTCCTTTTGTCGAGAGTTTCACCGTAAATCGTCTCAAACAACATCTGAAGTTGTGTGAGTGTAAATTTTTCCGGTATCAGATAAAACGCCAACGGTGACCATGCAAGTTTTTCTTGAAGGATTTTTTCCGCTTTTTCAACCATCAAATTGTGGTCGCCGTAAAGTGCGGGAACTTTTTTAGCATCAACCCATTGCGCGTTGAAACGGCTTTTAAGTTCGTCCTTATAATTACCTGCTTTTATCAAGGCAAAATAACAGATTGAAACCACTCTTTCGCCCGGGTCGCGGTCTACGTTGCCGAATGCACCGACTTGCTCGATGTAAAAATCTTCAAGACCGGTGAGTTCTCTGACGGTTCGTTTAGCGGCATTGTCAACACTTTCATCGTCGTCCACAAAACCGCCCATCAGCGAAAGTTCGCCTTTTCCTGGCTGCATGTCGCGGGGACGAATCAGTACTTGAAGTTTGCCGTCAAAATATCCGAAAATTATACAATCTGTTGAGATGTAAAATTTCGGATGTTCCTGATAATAACCCATTTCAATTTATAATTAGCAATTGACAATTGACAATGACAGCGTAATTTTTTTGTCAACTGTCTATTGTCAACTGTCAATTAATAATTTTACCAAAGTGCGAGATAAAGTATTGTCAACAAAGCAATTACTACTGCAGCTCCGATATTGAATGTTTTGTCAGTCTTGAAAATATTCAAATCGATTTCTACAAGTTTCTTATCTTGTACTTTGTCAAGTGCGTTGGAACGGAGATAGTATCCGATTGTTCCCATAAGTGCAGCGAAGAATGCCATTGCACCTTCCATACCGTAGATATGAAGTGTGTTTGAGAAGAAACTTGCTATGAACAATGCTAATGAAATACCGCCGATAATAAACATCACTTTACTCCAGAAAAGTTGTGTCTTAACATCGTCTGCTGAAAGTTCGGTAGCAGCTTCTGTATCTTTGTTTCTGAGTGAAAGCCATACGAAAAGTATTATAAGTGTAACGAATACTACACCTGAACGTACCAAGAACGGCATTTCCGGGAACGCAAACTTGTAAATAATTGAGAATGCGAAAGTACCGATTGCAGCAACGATTGCAGCTGTTCCGCTTGCACGTTTCCACAAAAGACCCAAACCGAAGATTACTACAACGCCCGGATATACGAATGCTGAGTATTCCTGAATGAATTGGAATGCTTGGTCAATACCGCCCATCAACGGATAAACTGCGATAAGAGCGATGATCAAAGCTGTAACAGATGTCATACGACCAACGTTAACGAGTTTTGTTTCGCTTGCGTTTTTGTTGATGAACTGTTTGTAGATATCCATTGTGAAAAGTGTAGAAGTAGAGTTGAACATCGAAGCGAGTGATGAAATTACTGCTGCTGCCAACGCTGCAAATGAAAGACCTTTGATCACAACCGGAGTGAAGTTTCTGATGAGGTATGGATAAGCATCGTCAGAACGTCCGATTGAACTGTCTTGTGCAATCTGTCCTTTGGCGATAAGCATATCGAGTACTGATTGACCGTCACCGGTTTTTGCATTGTAAATATAGTAAGCGCAAACGCCGGGAATACAAACGATGAATGGAATCAAAATTTTCAATACAGCTGCGAAAACCATACCTTTCTTTGCTTCTGAAAGTGATTTTGCTGCGAGACCTTTCTGAATGATGTATTGGTTGAAGCCCCAGTAACCCAAGTTGGTAAGCCACAATGCACCGAATACGAGCACAAGGCCAGGGTTGGTGAAGAATGGGTCTTCCTTAACTTTTACTTTTTGCATTCCGTCAACAAAAATGTCTTGTCCATTTGCATCTTTAAGTGGTTCTACCAAATTACTTGCATAAGTGTAAACAGAATCTGTGGCAATATTCTTTACTGTTACTAAAGTGTCACCTGAAACACTTTGAACTAATGCTTCTGGAATACCATTAATTACAGGATAGACTTCTTCATTACGTGTAACTATTAGATTGAAGTGCTTGTCGCTTGGTTGTTCTTTGAACCAGTCAAAAATGTTGCCGAGTGCTTCCATTGCACCGCAGCCCCAAACTTCCTGACCGATAACGTCCAAAGCGAAGTAAGCTGTAATCAAACCGCCGCCTACGAGGAATGTTACCTGCATAACGTCGGTCCAAGCCACAGATGCCAAACCACCGTAAATTGAATAAATTCCGGCGATTAAGAACAAACAGAGAATGATGCAAAGTCTTACTTGGTCAACGTCCATGCCCATAACATGTACGATATGGTCAGTCGGGAGACCTAAAATTTGTTGAATTGCCAATGCACCAAGCCATGCAACAGATGTCAAGTTTACAAATACATAAAGGAAAAGCCATAAAATTGAGAAAGCCAAACCTACGCCGCTATTATAACGTTCACGAAGGAATTGCGGGATTGTGAAAATCTTTTTCTCAATCATGAGCGGCAACAAGAATTTGCCGACAACGATAAGTGTAGCTGCTGCCATAAGTTCGTAAGCTGCCTGAGCGATACCCGAAGCATAAGCCGAACCTGACATTCCGATAAACTGTTCAGCAGAGATGTTAGCAGCGATAAGTGAAGCACCGACAGCCCACCAAGTCAAGGTGTTACCTGCCAAAAAATAATCTTTTGAAGTTTTTTCCTCGCCTTTTTTTCCTCTTGAAAGGAAAATACCCATTCCGACTAGAATGATGATGTAAAGGATAAAAACGCCGTAGTCCCAGCCCGTAAAGCCGTTGTTACTCAGCGCGTCAATAATACTAGATTGATTCATTTCTTTATTGATTTTTTATTGAAGAGACGCGATTATATAGCGTCTCTTCGTTGCATTATTTTACTGAAAAAGCGAATTTACAATAGCTGTGATATGTCTCGCCCGGTTTCAAATATGGTGATGGCCATTCTTTTACATTGGGAGAGTTAGGATATTTCTGAGTTTCAAGGCAAATACCAGCATGTTTTTTGTAAACAATACCTTTTTTACCGGCAGTTTTGCCGTCGAGGAAATTGCCTGAATAGCACTGTATACCGGGTTCGTTGGTGTAAACATCCAACTGAATACCTGTAACCGGAGAATAAAGTGTAGCAGCTATTTTTGTGATATCACCTTCACCGGTTTCTGCGTTGTAAGTATTCAAACACCAGTTGTGATCGTAGCCGTTACCGAATTTTATTTGTTCGTTTTCTGCTTGAAGATTTGTTTTGTTGCCGATTTCTGCCAAATTTCTCAAATCAAACGGAGTATTTTCAACATTTGCAATTTCGCCTGTAGGCATGTAAGAAGAGTCAACAGGAGTATATTTGTCAGCATTGATATAAAGATGACAATTGTTGATTTCTGTATTAGGATCGCCATTCAAGTTGAAATAGCTGTGATTTGTCATATTGATTACAGTTTCCTTGTCAGTGGTAGCTGTATAATCGATTTCAATTTCAGAATTTTCTGTAAGAGTGAATTTTACAGTAGCTTTAAGATTTCCCGGGAAATTAGCATCGCCGTCTTTGCTGTCCATTACGAGAGTCAAAGAATTAGGAGTGCTTTCAGTTACATCATAAACTTGATATTGCCAGCCTTGAGGACCGCCATGCAAACAGTGTCCGAAATTGTTGATAGGCAATTGAATAGTATCGCCGTCGCAAACAATTTTGCCGTGATAAATTCTGTTGGCATAACGTCCGATTGATGCACCAAAATCAGAAGGAGTGTGCAAATAATCAGCATAAGTTGCTACCTTGTCAAAACCTAAAACAACATCTTGAGGTTTACCGTTTTTATCAACCACAATCAAAGAAACAATTCTACCGCCAAAATTTGTAATACTAACTTTTGTACCTTTAGAATTTTCCAAAGTATAAAGACCTACTTTTTTACCATTAATCGTAGTGTCAAAATTTTTAGGACAAAGTGCGCCATTAGCATCGCACTGTTGATTTTGTTGAGCGCCGCCGCATGAAGCCAAAACTGCAAGCCCTAAAGCGCAGCCGCTTAACATTAATTTAAATTGAGATTTTTTCATTGCTCTGTTTTTATTTCGTGTTAAAAGAATGTGAAATAATTTTGAGTGTAAAATTACAATCATTTTTTTAATCTCCCTAATGTTTAAAGATTTTTTTTTTAAATTTATTTTAGTTACTTAATGTTTTAATAATTAACCATTTATAAACAGAGTACAAAATGCGGTATTTAATTTTAAAGTAAAATTGAATAAAAGCGTGTCAAAAAAAAGGTCAAAAATCATCTTTTTTCGAGTAATTAAGAGTGTTAGAGTGTATTTTTTCCATAATAGTTTCCATGACTTTTTTTTAATTTTTCGGTTGTATTATGCGTGCGACCTGAGTGTTCGTTTTTATGTAATTTTCGGTAGTTGATTAAAATTTATTTGCGAAATTTTAGTTAACAATATATCAATATTGTAATTTTAACAATAATTAATTTTAGAGTAAAACGGGCAATTTTACACTCAAAACGATATTTCTAAACAAATTTTCGGTTATCAATTCCAAAACATTTCTTATCTTTGCACGAAATAAAAATTTATATTTTTTAACCCTAACACACATTATATATTTAAATGAAAAAAATCACAATTCTCATGCTGACAGTTTTTGCATTTACAACATTTTTTTCGTGCAAACCGTCAGAAGAGCAAGTAAAAAGTGTAGATTCGCTTATGGTTATCAACAAAAATATCGACAGCGTTTACAGGATATTAAACGAAGCTTACGAAAGCTACGTGCCTGCTACACTTGACATGGCTTTGGAAAATCTCAATAAGTATCTTACTTCAGCAAAAGAGACTGTACAAAATTTCAATTCAGGTAGTGATGTGTCTAAACTTCAGGCTGTTATTATTGAAAAAATTGATGTTATGAAATCAATTGCAGAAAACGAATCTGTAGAACAAGTTCGTCTTTACAAAATTCCGGACACTGAATTTACCACTGAACTTCGCAACAAATGGGATGGAATTGCAAAAAATGTTGAACAAAAAATAAATGAAGTTAATAAGAAAGTAGAAGATACTCGTAACGAACTTACTAAATCTTTATTTGAAATAAAATGAAAAAGTTAACTTATATTTTGGCTATTTTTGCCGTCGTACTTTCATCATGCAAACCATCGCAACAAGAGGCTGCTGATTTCAACGACAAAATCATGTCGGAACAGAAAAAAGTTGTTACAAAATACGACGAACTTTTGGAAACTTACGACACTTACGTTGCCAAGAAGATGGATGATGCTCTTCTTGAATTTGAATCACAAATTCAAGCGTCGATTTTTGAAGTAAAAAATATACCGGATATCGCTGGCGGTGAAGAACTTAAAGAAGCTGTTCTCGACTATTTTGAAGTTTATCAATCAGTAGCGAAAGACGAGGCTCCGGAACTTGTAAGACTTTACAAAGTGCCTGAAAATGAGTTTTCCGGCGAAATGCGTGTTCAGTGGGACAGCAAATACAAAGAAGTTGATACAAAATTGAAGGAAGCTGACAAAAAACTTCAAGCGGTTCAAAATTCATTTGCTGAAAATTTCCATTTGAAACTCACGCAACCTTCTGCTAAATAATTATTTGCATTTTTTTTTTCAACATGTAACGAAAGAATGAAATTATATTTTTTCGTTACATGTTTTTTACTATTCTTTCAAAATTTTTTTCGATTATTGTTTCAACATGTTTTGTATCAACATGTTGCTTTTCGGAAATTACAGATATTATTTTACTGAAATCTGTAGAAATTCGGGTGTCGCTTTCGGTAAAAATACGTTGCAACGGAATCAGTTCCAATGAATTGTAACCTTTGGTTTGCGGATTTGTTATCAATTCAGAAATCGAGAAACATATATTTGAAATTTTTAGTAACTGATTGGTTGTTTGTGCGTTGGCATTAAACCCGTGCAAAATTACTTCGTTGCAGAATTTGGTGTCTTTTATGATTCTGATAATTTCGCTGTACAGCCTGACGCAATGAATTACAAGCGGCTTGTTAAATTGTTGTGCAATAGCTATTTGCTTTCTGAAAATTTCTTCTTGTAACGTAATCGGGATGCTTGAAAATTTATCCAACCCGCACTCTCCTATTGCTACACAATTTGTTTTTTGTGCTAATAAAAAAATATTCTGAAAACTATCATTCAGTTGCTCAACAGTTTGCACGGTTTTGGGATGAATTCCAACCGTGAAATATTTTACCGAGTCAGCCAAATGATAATTTTCAGAAATATCTATGACAAATCGGTTTTCGTTGCTTAAATTATGCGTATGTATATCGCAAAACACAGCTAAAAACCTTTAAAATTATTTTTCGTTTTCAATTGCGTAAACCAAAAACACAAGAGCTGAGTTCCAGTTGATTGCAATTTCGTTTGTTGTATAACTTCTGCTGTCGTCCACATATCTCATAGCAGGAGTTGAATATTTGTAAAGCGAATCCGGCACATCGTGACCGCCGGTTGCGTTCGGACCGCCTGCCAAATAGCCCGGAACCGGATTTTTAACACCGTCAGCTACCGAACGTCTGTCGTGTGGATTTTTTACTGGATTGGAACCGAAACCTGTTACATAACAGTAATCCAACGGGTTGCGACCGAGTATATAATGCAAATCGGCTTGTGCGGCTTCCAAATATTTGGTGTTGCCCGTAGCTCGATATGCTGTAATCAATACAAGACCTTGATTTGCAGCCACTGAATTGCTGCCCCACGGAAACGATGCGAGCGGAGTTGCATAGCCGGATCTCTCGTATGAACGCAAATATTGATTTGCCAATTCTATGAATCCGTCTTTCATAAACTTGTAAAATTCGGGTTCAAATTTTTCTGAATTGTCGGGACGGTTGAGCACCGATGCCACTCCAAGTGCCGTTGTAGAATCCCAAGCCGGAGTTTTGAAAGCAAAATCTTCTTCTGTGATTTGTTTCAAATATTTTTTCTCGCCCGTGGTTAAAAACATCTCCAAAGCTGCCCACGTAAATTCGTCACGGATAGTTACATCGTCGTATTGACCTGTAAAAACACCTTCAGGATTTTTGGCAAAAGGTTGTTCCGGATTTTTCTTTGCCCATTTGAACGCGTCTTCGGCTGCTTTCAACAATGTATCTCTAAATCCCGGAAGATCAGCTTTGTACGGTTCCAAAACTCTGTAAGCCTTGGCACATGTAGCCGCAAAATCGAGAGCCGCTGTTGTTGACTTTCCGATTACATAACGCTCGTCTTTGTCCTCGTGAGGCATTATCATACCGTTGAAACCCAACGCAGTAAGTTTGTGATAAACACCGCCGTCGTTAGGATCTTGCATTGTGAGCATCCATCTGAGATTAACAAGTGTTTCGTCCAAAATATCGGGTAAAGCATTGTTGCTTTCAGGGATGTTAAGATTCTGTTTTTTAGCGTATTGAGGATAAAGTTCTATCGCATTGAGAATTTCCCAAACTGTAATTGACGAGTTTACGATATATTTTCCGTAGTCGCCGGCATCGTACCAACCGCCGGTGCTGCTGATAATTTCGTTTTCTTTGCGTTTAGGACCGGCTGCCGATTTGTGAACCTTGATTTTGTCGTCGGGATGAGCTGCCGGACGTGCGTATGCTCCGCCATGTTCTTTGGTAATCTCCTCTCCTACACGTGCATAGTAGTAAGTTTTCATGGCTTTGTTGGCGAGGTCATCGTAAATATCTCTGCCGATTGCAAACGCGTAAGAATCTTGCGCACCTTCGCACTGAAGGATGTACAAACCTTCAGTATTGAAGTCAGAAAAATCGGCTTTTTTTACTTTTGTGCCGGAAAATTCCCAAGTTTCGGAATCGCCTGTTACGCCGGTGTAAACTACAGACTGTTTGTTGAGATCGTAAATCTCAAATTTGTCGGAAGTAGAATCGGCGGGAATTATTGCGATTTTGGCTGTATTTACTTCATAACCAATCTGATCCGCTTTGATTCTTTCTCCTGTTTTGGGCGATGTATTTTGTTTAGCATTGTTGCCGCAGCTCGCAAGCAACAATCCGAAACACATCGCAGTAAATGTTCTTTTAAGCATAATTTGTAGGTAAAAAGTTAAAAAAAATTTCAATATTTAGTTTTGAATTTTGAAATTGCTTTTTTCAATCTCTTAGCCTCTGTTGAAAGATTCTCGCTGTTGTTTGCAAGTTCTTCCGAAATGGAGGCAAATTGTTGAGTTGTTTCGTTGAAACGTTGTATTGCCAAATTAATTTGTTGACTACCGCTTGCCTGCTCTGCGCATGATGCCGCAATTTCTTGTACAAGTCTTGTAGTGCGCTCTATTTCAGGCAGTACCATCTTGAAAGTATCGTAATTTTCTTTTACAAGTTGTACACCGCCGTTTGATACCGTGTTGATTTCTTGAGCTGCTTCGGCACTGTGTTCGGCAAGTTTTCTGATTTCGGATGCTACTACTGAAAATCCTTTGCCGTGTTCGCCTGCGCGTGCTGCTTCTACAGCTGCGTTGAGAGCCAAGATGTTGGTTTGAAACGAAATATCATCAATAATCGAAATCTTTTCTGCAATATCTGTCATTGCGTTTTCTGATTTCAATGCAGTATTTGAACACATCGAAATTTTCTCTGTATTACTTTTTGCAATAAGTTCGGTTTCTTTGGCATTGTCGCTGTTTTGAGAAATTGACGAACTCATTTCCTCTATTGATGCCGAAACTTCTTCTGCCGAAGATGCTTGTTCGTTTGCTGATTGACTGATAATCTGCGAAGTATGGTACATCTCCTCGCCTGCCGTTGCAATATCGTTAGCAGTTGTACGAATTTCGTTGAGCATTTCTGACAACGAATCAGTCATTGTTGCAATTGAGTTTTCCAATTTACCGATTTCGTCCTTAGCCTCAGTGTGTTTTACATCGTTAACTAAGTTGGCATCTGCTATATCGTGAATTACATCAATAAGTTTTTCCAACGGTCTTGTAATAGCATTTCTGATTTTGTGAATGCAACAAAGTGCAATTACAAATGCTAATAACGACGAAACGATTATACCCCATTTTACAAAATTAATCGAGTTATTTACTCCGTCGCTTGATTTTTTTACTTGTTCGATAGAAAGCTGTTCAAGTTTTCCGATTTTTTCAGTAATATTCAATCGCAGTTTGAGCGCATTCATGTAAGTTTTTTCAGGAGTAAGATAACCTGTCAAATACTGACGGCTTTTTTCAAGGTACTCGTTTCTGATGTTGATTGCCGATTTCAGTTTTTCCAAATCGTTTCCACTGAGCAAATCTAACAATTTATTTTCACTTTCGCTAAGTTCTGCGATATTTTTTTGTAATATTTCGTAATTGTCTTTTGATTCCTGTGATACGCAAAGTCGGATGATATACTTGTTACGTTCAAGGTAACGACTTGCTTCATAATATTTTAGAGCTGATTGTTTGTTGTTGGATTGTATAAAATTTCGTGTGGAATTATTTACATTTTGGTTAATTTCTGAAAGGATTTGGTCGTGTTTCTGTCTTAAACTTTTTAAATCTTCGAGAAGTTTTATTTTGTCTTCTTCGGTTAAATTAGTGTGTTTCATCATGTCTCGTGCCGTGTTCATCGATTCTACAATATCGTAGAAGGCTTGTTGTTGTTCATTTGAAAAACATTCTTTTTTAACTAATTCTTCAAGATTATCGAGTCGTCGTTTCCCTTCAAGCATCAATTCCTGAGCTCCTTTAGCATCATTGGTTTTGAACATCACTTCCATTTGTGCAAAACCTTCGTTGATATGAACGCCAAAATCGCTGGCCTGTTTTGCCAATTCTGTAATATTTTCAGAAAGTTCGCGTGCGCTTTCGTTTACTTTTACAGTTACAGATAGAGTGTTGCCTAATACAATAATGATTGGAAGTAATACAAATAAAAAAGATAGTCTTATTCGTGTAAGTAATTTTACGTTTTTAAAGAATCTTGTCTCCATTTTTTTAGTTATATAATCAGTTACAATATTTACCGCAAAATTAGAGCCATTTAATTGTATAACTGATTATATAAACATTAACAAATTAAGAAATTTTAACAAATATAAACGATTTTATTATTCTTGTACCACATCGCTCCGATATGTTTCAAGCCAAAATTGCGAAGAGATAAAATCAAGTAAAATCGGTGCATTTACGAATTATAAAACGCCGTGAAGCAACTTAAAATTTTCAAGCTGTTCACGGCGTTTGTTTATCAGCAAAAATACGGAATTAATCCTTCTTTATTATTGAATTTGATATTCAATCTGTTCGTTTTTCAGCGATGTAATCAAATCTTTGTCGATTTTTACACGGTAAGTTCTTGAATGCATTCTTACCGATACTTTTGACTTCGGATCGTAAATTTGGAAACCCAAATTGCTGTCTCCTTTCTTGTTCGTGATATTTTTGATACATTTCATCATGTTGTCGTTCAAATCGTTGATTGGAATTTTCAGCGTTATTGAACTCAACATCTTGTCTTTTACATCGGACAACAAATCGATGCTCTGAATCTTGAATTCCAATTCGTCCGGATTGTTGAAACGTGATTGAATTTTTCCTTTAATCAACAATGCGTAACCCAATGTAAAATACTTCTTGTAGTCAAGATAATCTTTGCTGAAAAGTGCGAATCTGTACGAACCCGAAAAATCTTCAACCGTAAGCGAGCCCCACGGTTTTCCGGTTTTGGTAGTACGCTCTTCTACTGCTGAAACTATTCCTGCCACTTTCAAATCTTTGCCTTTCAGATTGTTGAAATCATTGAATTCTTCAAGTGTTGCGTTGCAGTAATTTTCTATCTCAATACGGTAAGTATCAAGCGGATGCGCAGAAAGATAAATACCTACAAGGTCGCGTTCTTTGTTGAGTTTTACCAAATCGGACCAGTCTTCGCAAGCAATAGGTTTCGGTTTTTTGACTTCTACTTTTACAGTTTCGCCAAACAGTGAATTTTGCACGCCGCTTTGGTCCATTTGCATTTTTTGACCGTATTTACTGAGTGCTTCACTGAATGTAACTGTATCGCCTTCAGCAAGTTCCAACCATTGACAACGTTTGATTTCCGGGAACGTATCAAAAGCACCTGCCAAAGCCAAGTTTTCGATGGTTCTTCTGTTGACTTGTGACAAGTTTACACGTTCGGCAAAATCGTAAATATCTTTGAACGGACCGTTTTTTTCTCTCTCACTTACAATAGCTTCCACAGCTCCGTTGCCCACGCCTTTTATACCGCCGAGTCCGAAACGAATTCCGTAATCGTGTGTTACGGCAAAGTTTAAATCCGATTCGTTGATATCAGGACCTTTTACGTTGATTTTCATGGCTTTGCATTCTTCCATGAATTTCTTGATATCGTCGATAGAATCCTTGTTGCGGGTAAGGTTGGCAGCCATGTATTCTGCCGGGAAATGCGCTTTTAGGTAACCTGTTTGATACGCAACCCAACCGTAGCACGCCGCGTGAGATTTGTTGAACGCGTAGGATGCAAACTTTTCCCAGTCTTTCCAAATTTTTTCGAGAATTGCCGGGTCGTGACCGTTTGATTTTCCGCCTTCAAGAAATTTCGGTTTCAATTCAGCCAACATCGCTTCAATCTTCTTACCCATCGCCTTACGCAATGTATCCGCCTGACCTCTCGTGAAGTTGGCAAGCAATCGGCTAAGAAGCATAACTTGCTCTTGATAAACTGTAACTCCGTATGTATCTTTCAGATACTTTTCCATTACAGGCAAGTCGTATTCAATCGGCTCTTTACCGAGTTTACGGTTGATAAATGTCGGAATATAATCCATAGGTCCCGGACGATAAAGCGCGTTCATGGCGATAAGGTCCGAAATCTGTGACGGTTTCAATTCCTTTAGATATTTCTGCATACCGGGCGATTCAAACTGGAACGTACCGATTGTTCGTCCCTCTGAATACAGCTGATATGTTTCGGCATCGTCAATCGGAATTTTTTCAATATCGATATCAATGCCTCTGTGTTTTTTGATATTTTTGAGAGCTTCCTTTATAAGTGACAATGTTTTGAGACCAAGGAAGTCCATCTTGATCAAACCAACGCTTTCAACAACGTGTCCGTCGTACTGAGTAACAACAACATCCTGTCCCGAATCCTTATCCTTGATTGTACAGACCGGCGCAAATTTTGTCAAATCGTCGGCACCGATAATTACACCGCAGGCATGAATACCAATCTGACGGTTGGTATCCTCAAGGTCGCGGGCATATTTCAACATCGAAGCTACATTTTCGTTCTGACCCTCAAGATTCCAACCTTCGGGAGTTTCGCCGTTGAGAAGTTGTTTCAGCTCCGGAATATATTTGTAACAGTTCGGGAGGTTGATTTTCGGCATTTTTTTCGGTACTGAGCCGTCTACAGCTTTTACCTGAGCTTCTTCAAAACCTCTATCCGGAATTAATCCCTTGATTTTGTTAACAATAGCAAGTGGTACTTTTTGTACACGTCCAACGTCGGCAATTGCTGATTTGGTTGCCATCGTACCGTAAGTAATGATGTGAGCAACCTTTTCAGCACCGTATTTATGGGTAACCCATTCCAAAACCTTTCCGCGTCCGTCATCATCAAAGTCCACATCGATATCAGGGAGTGAAATACGGTCAGGGTTCAAGAAACGTTCAAAAAGCAGGTCGTACTTCAATGGATCCAAATTGGTGATACCCAAACAGTAAGCAACCACAGATCCCGCCGCACTACCACGACCCGGTCCTACACTTACGCCCAACTCTTCGCGAGCACCACGAATATAATCTTGCACAATCAAGAAGTAACCCGGGAATCCCATGGTCTTCATAACGTGAAGCTCAAAGTTGATTCGTTCGGCCTGTTCGTCGTTAAGTGTTTCACCATAACGTTTTACAGCACCTTCGTAAGTAAGTTTCTTTAAGTAATCGGCCTCAAGTTTTATACGGTACAATTTTTCGTAACCGCCAAGTTTCTTGATTTTGGCTTCGGCTTTTTCTTGAGTGAGTTCTACTTCGCCGAGTTCGTTACGGGTAAACTCGTTGAATAAGTCTTCCTCCGTAAACTTCTGACGGTAAATCTCTTCTGTACCAAATTCTTCCGGAATTTCAAATTTCGGCATGATAGGGTCAGAATTGATATTGTAGACCTCTACTTTTTCTGCAATTTCTACTGTATTGCTCAGAGCCTCAGGAATATCGCTGAAAATAGCTTCCATTTCTTCAGGAGTTTTCAGCCATTCCTGTTTAGTATAGTGCATACGATTCGGGTCGTCGTAATCCTTGCCCGTAGAAAGGCAAATCAAACGGTCGTGAGCCTCGCCGTGGTCTTCTTCTACAAAGTGAACGTCGTTGGTCGCAATCAACTTAATATTGTGTTTGCGAGCCAATTCTATCAATACTTTGTTGACTTTTTCCTGTTCTAAATAAGTGTTTGTTTCAGCGTTTGGCTTGTCGGTTTTGTGACGCTGCATTTCCAAATAATAGTCGTCACCAAAAAGATTTTTAAACCACAAAACAGCTTCTTCAGCAGCCTGAAGATCGCCTTTCATAATTTTTTGCGAAATCTCGCCGCCCAAACATGCCGAACTGCATATCAAGCCTTCGTGATATTTTTCGAGAATTTCCTTGTCGATACGCGGATTGTAGTAATAACCTTCAGTATAGGCAATTGACGCAAGTTTGCAAAGGCTGTGATAACCCACTTCGTTTTTGGCGAGCAAAATCAAGTGCCAGCCGCGGGTATCTTTCAAGTGTCTGTCTTCGTGGGCGCAATAAGCCTCGATTCCAATGATAGGTTTAAACGGTACAAAAGCTTCGGCTTGTGCTTTTAGTTCCACAAGTTCGGCTTCAAGTTTTGCCTTTTCAGCCTCGTCGGTACATTTACGAATTTTGTCTTCGCAATCTCCAACAGCTTTTTTGGGCGCACCGTTAATTTTTTTTGCTGTATCGGTCAAGTCCTTGATACCGAACATGTTACCATGGTCAGTAAGAGCCATGGCGTGCATGCCGTTCTTCAGACACTTTTTAATAAGGTCCGGAACTTTGGACATGCCGTCCAGAATCGAGTAATGAGAGTGTACGTGTAAATGAGTAAATTTGTCCATTTTTCATTTGAGAGATTTTGGGTAGTAATTCGATTGCTAAATTAGAAACTATTTTCCAAACTTTAAGGTTAAGTTTTTTCGCAGATTCCGATAACAAACGTTTACGATTTGGGTATCAGCAGAATATGGACATAAAAAAATTGAAAAAATATTTGGTGTTAATTTTTGCTGAAAATTAACTTGCGGGTGTACGTTTTTTGGTAACTTTTACTACATTACCCTTTCCGAGATACTCAATACTGTCAAACAACACTTTAGATATAAATATACCGCGTCCGTTGAGAGCATCAAGATTTTCGTTTTGAGTAGGATCAGGAAGTTTCTTATGATCGAAACCGTTGCCTTCGTCGGCAATCATCCATTCACATTCGTTTTCCGTATATTTGTAGTCAATAGTTACGAGTCTTTTTGACAGATTTTTGTCTTGGAGACGCTTTTTATATAATTCATTCAATTGGTCGTCTTCCATTACAGCGGCTTTTTCTTTGTAACTGATACCGAGATTTCCGTGTTCTATTGCATTTGTAATTAGTTCCAACAATCCGATTTCGATATTAACACGCTCGTCTTGAGGAAAATAATTGTAATCCAATTCTTGCATTACACGTTCTACAATATGCGGCGAGGCACCAAACTCGGTTTTGAATTTAAATTCCAATTGACCAGAGTTTACTTTGCCGTAGTTTCTGTGTTCGGGTTCCAACGAAATTTTGTTTCCGATATTTTCCAAAATCGGGAGGATATCTTTGTCTTGAACCGGTTTTTTCAAATAATCATTTGCGCCAAGTCTAAAAGCCTGAATAGCAAGTTTTTCCGAGCTTTTGGAAGTAATCATAATAATAGAAGTCTTGTTATCGTTTTGTCTTATCTTTTGTAAAAACTGCATACCAGAAATACCGGGCATAGTAACATCGCAAATAATGGCATCCGGTTTTATTTTGGAGTAATAATCCAAACCTTCAGATGCATTCTTTGCAGAGGTACAATCGTAGCCTGAATACCTGAAAAGGTCACGCAAGTAATTACGTGTTATAAAATCGTTTTCAATAACGAGGACTTTCATGTTAATAAATATAATGTGCGCAAATAAATTTAATTCAACAATCGTTAAAACGAAAATCCTTGCAAAAGGTTTCGCAAACGATTATATTTTTTACAAAGATTAATAATTTGGGAAATAAAACCAAATAAAAAGGAATAAAAACTTTTGAACGAAAAAATACTTTATGGATAAATTATTGATTATCAAACAGTCAAAAAAAAATTTTTAAATAATTGAAAAAATATTTGCGAGAGAAAAAAAGATGTTTTACATTTGTGATATGAATTTAGTATAATAATGGCAGAAGATAAAGGAATATTAATCAACGATTTCAGAGAAAAAATCCATCAGTTGATGTCGATTTGTGACCGACTGAGGGAGGAAAATAGTACTCTGAAAGCAAAAAATACAGAATTACTTCAAACGATAGATGACAAAACTTTGGAATATAAGGAATTGAGTTTGAAGTATGATAATTTGCGCACGATTAATTCATTGGTTACCGGTTCTGATGCACATGATACTAAGATCAAACTTAACAGACTTGTGCGGGAAATAGACAAATGTTTGTCTCTTTTGAACAACTAAGTTAGATTTTACGATATATTTATATATAACTTTTTGATTAATGGACGAAAAGCAATCAATAAACGTTACTATAGATGGTCATGTCTATCCTTTGAAAGTAAAACCTTCACAGGAAGAGGCAATAAGAAGTGCTGTAAACTTGATAAACAAGAGAATGGCCATTTATAAACAAAAATTCAGTGTAGGCGAGAATCAGTCTTTCGACTATCTTGCTATGGTTGCTATTGATTTGGTTACCAAGTTGGTAAGTCAAGAAAAAAGTTCGGATGACAGCGATCTTGTAACAGAATTGCGTATCTTGTCGTCTGAAGTGGATGAATATATCCAAAAATCACAGGCTCTTTAAAATAAGAAAGATTACATCCTACAGAGGTAATTGATAAAATATTGCCCGCATCATTTCACTAAGAGGTTTGAAACTCAACATTAAAAAAAAATAGGGATTTGCCTTCAGGTTTGCGTATAACAGGCCTTATACTACGGACCGCCGTAAATCAGCTCTATTCTTGTACTCCGGTACTTGAACACCCTGACGTTGGAAGTTAAAAACAAACGAGCTTTTCCCGCCCATGTATTACAGGGGTTTCTTAAACTGTTTATTGAATATGGTGTGGGTTTTTTTATGCTTATAAAAAACAAACAAAAATCACTATAAATTAAAATGAGCGCACTAACTATCTCTATTTGCGTTATTGTACTCGTGTTGGGTTTTATTTTAGGCTATTTCCTCAAAATAAAGGCAACTGAGAAAGCTGCGAGTAGGATTATTGAAAACGCTGAAGCCGACGCTGAATCTATTAAACAGAAAAAAATTCTTGAAGCAAAGGAAGAAGCGTTGAAGATGAAATCCGAAAACGAACGCATTGCTAATGAAAAAAACGGAAGACTTCAACAGTGGGAACAGAAAATCAGATCTAAAGAAAATACTTTGAATCAAGGTAGATCTGAACTTCAGAAAAAACAAAAGGAAGTTGAGACCAAGCGCAACGAAGTGGAAACTATCAGAGAAAACCTTGACCGTCAGTTGGAAAAGGTGGAAGCTAAAAGTAAAGAACTTGACGATCTGAGAAAAAAAGCTCAGGAAAATCTCGAAGCTATTGCCGGTATTTCCGCCGTGGACGCTAAACAGCAATTAATTGATTCGCTTAAAGCCGAGGCTCAATCCGAAGCTATTTGCCTTAAAAACGATATTCTCGAAGAAGCTAAACTTCAGGCAAATCGCGAAGCTAAAAAAATTGTGATACAAACAATTCAACGCGTTGGTGCTGAAACTGCTATCGAAAACGCTGTTACTGTTTTCAACATCGACAACGACGAAATCAAAGGTCGCATCATCGGTCGTGAAGGTCGTAATATCCGCGCTCTTGAGGCTGCTACAGGTATTGAAATCATTGTGGATGATACTCCTGAGGCTATCGTTCTTTCAGGTTTTGATCCGATAAGACGCGAAGTTGCAAGACTCGCTCTGCATCAACTTGTTACCGACGGACGTATTCATCCGGCGCGTATCGAGGAAGTGGTTTCTAAAACCAGAAAACAGTTGGAAGACGAAATCGCAGAAGTGGGTAAACGCACTTATATCGATCTTGGTATTCATGGTTTGCATCCGGAATTGGTTCGTTTGATTGGTAAAATGAAATACCGTTCATCTTACGGTCAAAACTTGTTGCAACACTCTCGCGAAACTGCAAATCTTTGCGCAGTGATGTCATCAGAATTGGGTTTGTCGCCTAATTTGGTAAAAAGTGCAAAACGTGCCGGTTTGCTTCACGACATCGGTAAAGTTCCTGACGAAGAGCAAGATATACCGCACGCAATTGTTGGTATGAAACTTGCTGAAAAGTACAAGGAAAAACCGGAAATTTGCAACGCAATTGGTGCTCACCACGACGAAATCGAGATGACAACAATTATTGCTCCGATTGTTCAGGTTTGCGATGCCATTTCTGGTGCGCGTCCGGGAGCAAGACGTGAAATTGCTGAAAGTTACATCAAACGTCTCAAAACGTTGGAAGACTTGGCTCTATCCTACCCCGGCGTTCTCAAGACTTACGCTATTCAAGCCGGTCGCGAGTTGCGTGTAATTGTTGGTGCCGACAAGGTTACCGACCAAGAAACCGAGACTTTGTCTCAAGAAATTGCACGAAAGATTCAGGACGAAATGACTTATCCGGGTCAAATCAAAATTACTGTAATCCGCGAAACTCGTGCAGTAAATTATGCAAAGTAATTTTTCATTTCAATAAAACAAGGGACTGTCGATTTTTTCGGTGGTCTCTTGTTGTTTTTATACCTTAAATTTTTTTCCGTAAATAAGCCATTCTGATTTTTATAATTTCAGTAAAAAAAAAATCCCTCGGCGAAAAAAATTTTACACCAAGGGATGAACTATTATGATTGCTGAAAGATGTCAGCAAAAAAGTTTTGATTTTTGGATTTTACTTAGGATTTTACAAGCGGTTGGTCTTCATTGTTTTCCATAAGTTCGTTGAACGATTGCGGCAAAACATCGATTTTTACCGGACGACCGTTCATTGTAACGGCACAAGTGATTATGCCCTTGAGAATAAGATTGTTAGAACCTTTCAAATAAACATCTTCAATAAATTGAAATTTCACAAAACTTACTCTTTTCAGTGCAAGTCTCACCACAAATTCGTTACCGCTGGTTAAAGGAGCTTTGTATTCAAGTTCCGATTTTACAACAACCGGGTCAATTCCTTGACGGTGCATTTCTGCAAAGTCGTTGTTTACAGTGTGAAGAAATTCGTGTCTTGTGTGTTCCAAATAATTTTGGTAAACCGCATTGTTTACAATTCCTTGTAAATCACATTCATAGTCGCGAACTTTAAATTCAAGTTCGTAGATGTACTTATAAATATCAGGTTTCATTTTTTATAAATTTTTAGTACAAATTTATCCAATATTTCTTATAATTGTATTTTAATTTTTATTAATTTTGTAAAAAATCGAACGAAAACATGGCGGAGAACAAAGGTAAAATAATGACAGAAGAACAACTCGCAGAATTATATTCCAAGCTTGATTTGCAAGATGAAGAGGTAATTCAATATTATGTTAATCTTTTGCAAAAATATAAAGGTCCTATGCTTGAAATAAATTGTGGTACAGGAAATATTCTTGTAAAACTTCAAGAAATGGGCATTCGTTGCGATGGTTTGGATGCTTCGGTAAGTCAATTGAAGATGTGTAGCGAAAAACTTATTTCTCTCGGTTTGGAAGCTCAACTTTTCAACACTGATTTTTCTGATTTTAATTTGCCTAACAAATATAATGCGATATTTATTCCGAAAGGAACTTTCTGTATTATAGCCGATTATGACAAAGCATTTCATTGTTTGCAGATGTTGTCTTCGTCGCTGGAAAACGGCGGTACATTAATTCTTGATATCTTTGTTCCGTGGAAAAGTCTTTTGAGCAATCTTGACAATTGTTGGAAAATCGGCAAAACTTTTTATGATATAGAAACAGGAGAAGATTTTGTTTATTCTTATTTCGATTCGTTTGATTTGTCAAAACAAATTCGTACAACTCACTCAAAATATGAACTTTATCTCAACGGGGAATTGCAGTCGGTGCGTTTGGATGTTGTTCGCAATCATTGGTATGGTGACAACGAATTTAAACTCATGCTCGAAAAAGCCGGTTTCGATTCAGTGGAATATAAGCAGATTTTCAGAAAATCCGACCGTGATTATTCTACTTTGTTTATTGCTTCAAAATTAAAGTAAAAAGTTAAAAAAAAAATAATAAACCTTATTGCGGTTCTTCCTGACCTTTTTTGTTGTCACGTGTTACCAAAACATAAAAAATGCTTCTGCGTGACAAATAATCGCTATTTATAAACGGCTGTTTGATAGTGTAATACAGTTTTTCGTTGGTGTTTGTTGTTACACAATAAGTAAAATTGGTTTTAGTTTTGTCTGTTACAATTAGAGTTCCGACAGTAGACAACATATCTACATAAGTTTCATATACTTGTCGGTCTTTGCTTACCGTTCCAAACGAAACACATTCATCATTTTCGAGGTCAATTTCGTAAGTGTAATATGGGTAAACTGCTGAGGTTTTGCAAGTTATAACAATTGTTGATTTGTTTACGGTGTCTACTTTTACATAGAACTCCGGATCCTCGTTAAACTTGCTAAATATATGATTATAATCGTTACCAAGCAAGTTGTATTGCGCAGAAACATCTGAGTAACAAGATATTGCGAATAAGATAGCTATAATAAGTCTCATGAAACAACAATTCAATAATTTTAAGCAAAATTACAAACTTTTATCATATATTAGTATCTCGTGCAATATATTTTTTGCGTTAAATTGCTATCAAAGAAAATTATACCCATTCTGAGAGTTTCGATGGCAACAATTGTTTTTTCTGAATTTTTAATTTCGTTCCATGCTTTGGACATCCCGCTTGACCAATTGATATCGTCAAAAATTGCAACTGTCTGTTTTTTAGCATGTTGACATATCGTAGCGAAATATTTTTTTGTTGCTTCGTAAGTATGATTTCCATCTACAAAAATCAAACTTATATCCTCGTTTTCTGTTAAAATCGTATCCAAAACGTCGTCAAAATTTGCGTTTATGGATTTGATGTTAATTATTCCCAAATTTTTGAAATTGTTTTCCGCAAATTTTTGAGTCTGAGGGCAAGCTTCTATCGTGATAACTTTAGAATCCTTGTATCCGCTTGATAAATAGATAGTTCCGATACCAAGCGAAGTTCCTAATTCCAATATTTTTTTAGGTTTCAGATATGCACTTATACGTTGCAACAATCTTCCGTAACGTCCGTAAGAAGAACTGTTTTTGGCAATTTTACTGATTTCTTTTTCTGTAATCGAGCCGTTTCCCTTTGCTCCTACCGACAAAACTTTGATTTTTTGTTTTGACTTTTTTAGATTTTTTAAAGTATTTTCCGCCAAACTGTAATCAAAATTTTCTTTTGAAAATATCGCCTTTATGTAAAAATCGAAGATATTGGGTGAATGTACCCTGTGTCCGTTGTAAAAGCCGGAAAACAAAAGATGTTTGAGCGTAAATAATATGTCCATATCTGAAAATAAACAAAACGGTGTCAAAAAAAATGACACCGTCTGTAAACAATTTAAATGTAATTTTAAAATAAAAATTAAGTGTGTTTTATGTGATTGATTATCGGATAATTGTCGCATTACGATCGGGACCTACAGAAATCATCTTGATAGGGACTTTCACGAAATTTGATACAAATGCCAAGTAATCAATAAGTTCTTTTGGTAATTCCTTTTCTGACTTTGCATTAGAGATGTCGCATTTCCAGCCTTTGAATTCCTTGTAAACCGGTTCAGCAACTTCAGATGAGTCAAAAGGCATAGCCATAGTTTCTTTACCGTTGATTTTGTAAGCCACGCAAGCTTTTATTGTGTCAAAATCGTTCATTACGTCGCTCTTTGTAACGATGAGCTGAGTAACGCCGTTAATCATACAAGAATATTTCAATTCAACCAAATCGAGCCAGCCTGTACGACGGGGACGACCTGTTGTTGCGCCAAATTCGTGACCTGCATTTCTGAGTTTTTCGCCTGTTTCGTCAAAAAGTTCAGTCGGGAAAGGTCCAGCTCCTACGCGTGTGCAGTATGCTTTGAAAATACCGTAAACTTCACCGATTTTTTGAGGTGCAACGCCCATGCCGGTACATGCGCCTGCGCAAATGGTGTTGGAACTTGTAACAAACGGATATGAACCGAAATCAATATCAAGCATTGTGCCTTGTGCGCCTTCTGCCAAAACTGATTTGTTTTCGTCCAATTTTTCGTTTACATACATCTCAGAATCCACAAATTCAAACTGTTTCAAGCATTCAATGCCTTCAAACCAGCCTTTTGTAAATTCTTCCAAGCTGAAATCTTTGAACCCGAGGCTTTCGATTTCTTTCAAATGACGCTGTGTAAGTTTGTCGAATTTTTCTTTGAAATTTGGCAACAAGATGTCACCAATTCTCAAACCGTTTCTTGAGATCTTGTCAGTATAAGTAGGTCCGATACCTTTCAAAGTGCTGCCAATCTTTGATTTACCTTTAGCTGCTTCGTTTGCAGCGTCAAGTATTCTGTGAGTAGGGAGAATCAAATTAGCACGTTTAGCAATTTTAAGGTACTTTGTGATTTCAGGATTTTCCTTACTGATAACGTCGATTTCGCTCTTGAAAATTCCCGGATCAAGTACAACGCCGTTGCCGATGATATTTACAGCACCGTTTGTGAAAATTCCTGAAGGAATGGTGTGAAGAACGAATTTCTTACCGTTGAATTCCAATGTGTGACCAGCATTTGGTCCGCCTTGAAATCTGGTTACGATGTTATACTTTGGGGCTAATACGTCAACGATTTTGCCTTTACCTTCGTCGCCCCATTGAAGACCTAATAAAACGTCTATTTTCATTTTTGTATGTTAAGTTTAAAAATTTCGCAGTTGGAGTTACTTTAGCGAATCTTTTTGGTTGCGCATTTCGGACACAATCCGTAAATATAAATTCTGTGTGAAAATATTTCGTAGCCGCTTTCTGCCGCCGCAATATCATCCAATTCGCCCAAGTCAACGTCTTTAAATTCAGTAACTTTGCCGCACATCAAACAAATAAGGTGATTATGACCTTCGCCGGTATTTTTTTCGTAAGTAGCTCGTGCTGTATCAAAATCATGACGGATTACAAGTCTGCACGCTGTCAACACTTCCATTGTATTATAGATGGTTGCCTTGCTTACGTTATAATTTAACGATTTCAGACGTTGATAAAGCCATTCGATGTCAAAATGTCCTTCTGTTTTGTATACTTCATCAAGTATCATAAATCGTTCCGGTGTCTTGCGTAACTTATTTTCTGATAGATACTTAATGAGTATGTCGTGAGGTGTTAGTTTTTCTAAATCTTTATCCATCTTGTTTGTATTTTTCAATTCTCAAATTTAATCATTTTTATTTTAAATAAGAATTTTTTTTCTTTCAAATTTGTATTTTACAGAAAAAATCTTGTTCTTTGCATCAAATATCAATTTTTTATAACTTATTTTAATAAAAAAATGTTGCCAAAATTTTTATTAGCAGACAACAGAATCGAATCTCCTGATTTGTTTTATGTTGTTCATACTCAGGAACCTAAATTTATTGTTGAGTTCGATTCCGAAGATTTCAACAAAAAACAAAAGCTCCATTGGTTGGACCCGAAACCGGATTCTGATTCTGAGATTGAAAACTTGCTGTCTCAAGCAGAAGAAGTTTATAATCGTGAATTTGATGACCTCGTAGATGATTTTGAGGATGCTGACTAAAAAATAAAAAATCAGTTTCGGGGATTACTGTTTTTTATGCAGTGTCAACCCCAAAACTGATTTTTGTTTAACTTATCAGCAAATATTTCCCGTCTCGCTCTTCAATTTTACCTTTTTCAGTCAAATTGTTGATAGCCAAATCAATATAATTCATCACCTGAGTTCCCATTCTGCCGAAACCAAGTTGTTTAGATGCGTTTTTCTTCAAGTCCTCCAGCGGCAAAGCCATTTCCGTTTGCAAAACATATTTTACTGCATTTTCGTATTCCACAAGCGGAATTTCTGACGAATCTCGTTTTTCGTCAGACCTGAAAACCTGATATTTTTCCGGATTTTGATTTGATTTCCAAATCACAAACCTTTCATTTTCTTTTACTTTTTTTACGCCCAGTTTGTTAATCATATTGTCAACCTCTTCAGCAACCGTTGGCGTGATTCTCGGCATTTTCCAAAGTTCAATCACCTTTTTGTAAAGCATCGTGTTGAAAATCGGAGCTTCTTGTTCAATAATCTTTTCCAAACGGTCTTTCAAAAGGTTGTGATTGAAAACGCCGGTGTTGAGTTCCTGATCCGGAATCGGCATGCAAACCATTGATACATAGTTTTCTTTCTTCACGATATCGGGATTAGAATAAATGCTGTTTGCACGATTTTGTTCTGATTCGATATCCGCAACTTCCATTTTTATTTCTATTTTGGGTTTGACATCGGATTGTTGCCCCGGAGTGCCAGCATTCTGAATCGCTTTTTCGATTTTACTTACAACTGACTTTTTGTCGTTGTGCCAATCTATTGACCAAACTTTCATCACATTCCAACCCAACGCATTAAGAACCGACGGTTGAATAATTTCGCGGTCTCTTGCGGTTTTGATTCTTGATTCATCGTTTGTATCTATCAGAATTGCAAGTACATAACGTTTTTTGTCTTTCGGGTCACAGACTGCAACATCGATTTTGAAACCTGAGCTACCAACATGAATATCAGATTCATAGCCCGCAGCTTTCAACTCTTTTGCAATATCTTTTGCGATTTCGTTTTCCGAAATATTGTTAAGAGTTCTGATATGCGAAGTTCCGTTTTGAGCAAACGCCAAGAATTTTTTCAAGCCCTCCACACCTTTTGCGGAACTGCGATTTGTATCAATCATTTCTGAAGTAAGCGTTGAGAAAATCTTCATTTCGTAACGCGCTCTCGAAACTGCAACATTGAGTCTGCGTTCTCCGCCCTTTTGATTCAGCGGACCGAAATTCATGCTGACTTTGCCGTTGATATCCGGACCGTAACCTACTGAAAACAAGATAATATCACGCTCATCACCCTGAACATTTTCAAGATTTTTTACAAACAGAGGTTCGCTGCTGTTTGTTGCAATTGTTTCAAGTTCAGGACGTTTGGTAAACAAATCTGTCAACAAATCGTCAATTAACTGTTGCTGAACCAAATTGAAAGTTACAACGCCGATACTGTGTTTACTCATTTCGGGATCGCTCAAAAGTTTTTCAATTTCAGCCACAACCGCCTTTGCCTCAGCGGGATTTCGTCGTGATTTTCCTTTGTCGTAATATCCGTCAATTTTGTGGAATGTTACTTTGCTAATTCTATTGTCAGGCGACGGAAATGTCAACAACGAATTGTCATAATATTCATTGTTACTGAATGTTATCAAACTTTCGTGTTTACTGCGGTAATGCCACAACAGATTTTTTGATTTGAAATTAAGAGCCAAAGCATCGTCAAGTATACTTTCTAAATCTTCAATTTCAATATTATCTTCGTCAGTAGTTACCGACGAGAAGAAACTTGTAGGCGGCATTTGTTTCGGGTCGCCAGTGATAATTACATTTTTGCTTCGGGCAATAGAACCCACAGCGTCCGAAGTCGGCATTTGCGATGCCTCGTCGAAAATTGTGATGTCAAACTGAGGCTTGTCAGTCAGTGAAAGATACTGAGCCACAGACATCGGACTCATCAACATACACGGACAAAGTCTTGGCAAAAGGTTCGGAATTTGGTCAAAAATTTTTCTGATAGAAGTTCCACGACCGTTGCTGCGGATATTTTTCTGCAAAATTCCCGGTTCTGAATTTTTAGAAGCCTCGCTTGAGAAATTCGGAGCGCGTGATGCCATAACAGCGTACAATTCCGCTTTCGCAAGTTCCGTATACTTGTTGTTAAGTTCACGGTAACGTTTAACTTTGTCATCAAAAATCTCACCCTTAAAAAGTTTCGCATTGTCGTCCACCGAAAAGATATATTCGGCAACGGCTTTGTAAAAACTTTTCTTGAATGTTGAAACCCATTTAGAAGGTTCGATGTCGGTTTTATCGAAAAATTCAGTTGCAAAACTCATTGAATACGATGCCGCTTTTCGCTTGGCTGTCAAATAGATAAACCATTCTTTCAAGCCGTCGAGATTTTCGTTTATCGTTTTCACAAGAGATTTGCGCTTTTCGATAATTGATTCTGATTCACACTTATTATCAATAGCATGAATATCCACTCCGCCGATGTTCAGCAAATTTTGCTTGTTTGCCTTGTCACGATTGATAAGTTTGGCTGTCTCGATGAATGATTTTGCATAAAAATCTTGATACATCTTGAAGCCTTGACTAAACAATGTACTGAAATTTTTCTTAACATTCATGTACTCAAACGGATTGGCTGACAGCTGTTTAATCATTTCATCAATCTTCAAGACCTCTTTGAGCAAATCTTCGCGGTCGTGCCAATTTTCCAAAGTTACGCACGGAATTCCTTCATAAATTTCATTCAATTCCGGAATGCTGAGAGCCTTGTAGATCTCCTCGTAATAAACAGTTAAATCCTGAAGATCGCTGTCCGGATTTATCTCGTTACTGCCTGATACATATTGTTTTAAGGCTTTTTTAATTTTCCTTCTCGTAAACCATTTTGAGATAAAGAATTGATTTTCGGATTTTTTCCAAATATCAAGTTCCTCTGCCCAATTTTTGTTGAAAACACTTTCCTTGTAACGCCCCGTTAAAGTTCCGTGCTTAATTGCTGCATATTTTCCGTGTTCCATCGCAGCAAAATATTGATCTTGTTTGCCGTCTTTGTCGCTGAAAATTGCTGCTTTTTCGTTCATCATTTTCAGCTGAGCAATCTCAAGTATCAGATTTTCAAAGTTATCAAGATTTTCAATATTTTCATGATTTGTTACTTTCAACCATTGATTACAATCTTCAAGACCGGTTTTCAAGTCAGACAAATCTTTGATATATCCGGAAGTAATTTCTGTAAGATTTTTCTTTAAATCCGCATCAAATTCTTTGAAATTCAGCGAATTAAGTTTATTATCAGCCGGATTGCCGCATGCTTGACTTATTACGGAACATTCGTTTGCAATTTCAAACCAAATATCCTTGGTTTCTTTGTTGATTGTGCCTACAAGTTCAAGTGGAATTTCAATATTTGATTCAACCTCCTCTCCTATTGCAATATACTGATTTATAGCTTCATAAAGCGAAATTCCGCACGGCAAAGGTTTGTGAGTACTTTCCTGCATTCCGTTCAGTTCGTTACGAAGTGACATCAGTTTCTGAGCATCAGAGGCAAAATCTTTCGGTTCTTTGTATCTTGTGACTTCTACACAATTTTTAAGTTGCTCTATTACAACACTTTTATTAGTTTTGTTAGAGAAAACGTCCAAGCAAAACGGTGACAAACCCAATTTATCAAGTCTGGTTCTTACAACTTCCAGAGCAGCAGCCTTTTGCGCTACAAACAAAACGCGTTTGCCTCGGTAAAGAGCATTTGCAATTATGTTGGTGATTGTCTGCGACTTACCTGTACCCGGAGGTCCAAACATAATAAAACTGTTGTCAGTAACAGCCTCTTCCACCGCTTCAAGTTGCGAGCTGTCCGCACTTACGGGCAAAAGCATCTGCGAAGGCGTGTACTCCTTGTCCATTTCGCCGGCGGTTTTTGAATTTTCATTTTGTGAAAAAGTTAACTTACCGCTTATTAAACTGCTGACAATCTTGTTGTTGGTAAGTATCTCGGCGTGAGAATGAATATCATTCCACATCACAAACTTGTTGAAACAGAAGTTTCCGATTACAACTTTTTCTTCAACTGCCCAGTGACTCATGTGAGCAATTGATTTTCGCACCATGTCAAGTATCAACGGTACGTCCACGCCACTTTCATCGGTTGGCAGCGGGTCGGGCAATCCCAACGAAACTTCGTAATTTTGTCGTAACATCTCGGCAAGTGTAACATTTGCTATTACTTCCTCGTCACGACAGCGAATTACATAACCACTTGAACTGTTGCGTTTTATAATATCAATCGGTAAAAGTAAAATCGGTGCAAATCTCGGAGTTTCGCTCTTAGGTGTTTCAAACCATTTCAAAAGTCCGATTGCCATGTACAAAGTGTTAGCACCGTTTTCTTCCAACGATGATTTACTCGTTCTGTACAACGCTTTCAGAGCATCAATATTTTCGCTTTCGCTGTATACCGAATGGAGTTTTTTGTTGTCAACATCTCGGAGAATAAATTTTTCCAAATCAGAGCCCGGAACCACTGTGATATTGGCATTTGCGATATTCTCGTCGTCAATTTTGATTTCACTTGGGCGCGGAAAAATTCTAAACTCTTCTCCCCCGCTCAGATAATCTTCAATCTTATTGATTCCGGCAGAAATCAACAAAAGATTTTTCTTGTTGAATCTCATGTTCAACAGCGAGTTACGAAGACTCAAATCAAGTAATTTGCGTTCCCAAATATTTTGCTTTGTTAAAGGTTTGTTGTCCTGAAGTACAGACGGGATGTCATAAATCGAAATATCTTCCGGCTTACTGAGTTGTGAATTTTGCAGTACATCGCCTTGAATTGCAAAACTGCCGTCCTTTAGTCGCAAAATTTTCGGTAACGGTTTGATATTGAAACTTCTACAACGTGTAACAGCAACAAAATATTCAAAATTCTTTTCCGTTGTAAGACTTTGCGCACCAAATCGGCAAGCAGTTTCAAAATCAATATTTTTACCGCTGTCAATCATCGTTGATTCAATAACTTCGATTGTTTTGTTGCCGGTTTGCAGACGTTTTGTAAGCACAGTCATATCGTCGCAAACAGAATCTTGGAAAGTTTCAGGCAAAAGGTGCAAACCTACAAAAGCGTGACCTTTTATCAAAATTACAATCGGATAAAGATGAGCACATTCCAAGCACGATGCAAAAAGCAACGCGGTCTCTACTCCTGTTCCGTTTTTACAAGTAAGAATTTCGTCGGCAAACCTTATGCGTTGACCTTTAAGCGATTCTGCGATTTCAGGATTCGGTCGGAACACAATATCTTGTTCGCGTAAAGCCTCAAAAATTGCACTTGCCATTTGTCTTACGCGGTTAACATTTCGAGAAAGATATCCGTCCAAAGTTCCGTCACCGGAATATTCTTTCAGAATTTGTGAGGCACGTTCTACAATTTTTTTTACGTCATGTAAATCGGGCATCACAAACGACGCTGTTAATTCCGGCAAATAATTATCAGTCCAAAAATCAACCGGAACTATTTTGATAGGAAATTGTTTGCTAATTAAAATTTGCTCGTTGCAAATAATATTTAGATTAATATATGTTTCACGAATTTCACTCAGACCTAAAATATATGATTGAATTGTGTCAAGTTTAATTAAAATTTCTGTACTTTCACCTGCATTAATTTTCGAGATTGATGTCGTAAATTTTTGAGCAAAATCCTCGGCAGGAACCAGCTCTAAAGTCAGATTTTCGAGATTTTCTACGGATTTGTTCTCGATACCGAGAGATTTTGTGATATTGTAGTTGTTGATGCACATCGGCAACCCAACTATCGGAAAATATTGAAAATCAATTTCTAATATGTTGTTTCCTTCTTCCATATTTGTTATATTTGTCACTAATTTTTTAGTTATTTTTTAGGTATTAAATTTACAATAATATTACCTTACTGAAAAATTTTTTAATAATTTTTTTTAATTTTGTGGTTACTATGAGTTTAACAATTACGCCTATAGCACACATCTCCAGCGAGTTCCCGCAAAAATTCGGGATACCTCGACAGCCAAATCTTGCGAAACATCTTTTGGCGCGTATAATTTTTGAACCTGAGTTCAGAAATCCGGATTTCATACGCGGAATCGAAACCGTTTCGCACATTTGGCTAATATGGGAGTTTTCTGAATTTACTGACAAAAAATATACCGCATTAGTACGACCGCCGCGTTTGGGTGGAAACAAAAAAATGGGAGTTTTTGCTACACGTTCACCGCAGAGACCCAATTCGTTAGCTATGTCTGCCGTGAAAATAGTTACAATAAAAGAAGATCCAAAATTGGGTCCGGTTATTTATGTTTCGGGTGCGGATTTGCTCGACGGTACGCCTATTTATGACATCAAGCCATATATAAGTTACACCGATTGCATAACCGAAGCAACAACTACGCTGTTCACCAAGCCCGAACAATTGGATTTTGTGGAATTTTGTTGCAACTTGCCTTTACGTGAAAATGATAGAAAGTTATTGGCATTGAAAGAGATACTTCTGCAAGACCCGCGACCGGCTTACAAGAAAAACGGTACCGAAAAATATGCTTTTGAATATTCCGGAATGCATATTGAATTTTTTGTTGAAAACAATGTGGTGAAAGTATTGGAAATAAAACTGTTAAAATAAAAATGGTTGTCAAAGACTTAAAAAAAAAATCTTGACAACCATTAAAACCTTTCATTACGCTTTTCTAAAACTTATTTTTTAGGTCCTTTTTTCCTGTTAGCCTCCATTGTCGTAATTTGTTCGTCAGTCAAAATTGCTTTCAATTTTGTTTCATACTCATCACGTTTAGCTTTTTTGGCTTCTAATTCAGCTTTTTGTTCGTCGGTCAACTCTGGAGGTTTCTGTCCGCCGTCAGGTTTTTCGCCATCCTTCGGAGGTTTGAAACCGTGCTTTGGTCCGCCGATGTAATCAGCGTATTCCTCGTTGAGAGCCAACACTTTAGCCTTTTGATCGTCAGTAAGATTCAATTCTTGAGCCAATTTTTCTGTCATTTGAGCCGGAGTTGGTTTTTCCGGACGGTTGCCCTTGTTTGACTGAGCATTTGCAGAAAATGAAAATCCAAAAAGGATTACAAATAGTAAAAATAAATAATTTTTCATGTTTTGTTAAATTAAGTATTGTTTGTAATTTTGTATGCAAATATCCGTGTAATCTGCGTAACATAAAAATTAACTTTGCAAAATCTAAGAAAATCAGGCAATTCCGTTTGATTTTAATTCCGAAACCTGTATTTTTATCATCTTTCCGTTAATAAATACTCAAATTTTATCTACGAAATGTGTAAAAATTTCTTTTTTCAACAAAAGCCGTTCGGACATTAAAAACATCGAGCCGGTTTTTATTTTTTTTTAACATTTTATTGTATTCAGTTTGCTCACTCAGAAAGATAAACTGCATAAAAAAACTTAAAATTTTGGTTACACTAAACTATTTTCATATTTTTGAGAGGTAAAAAATAATACGAAAATTATAAAATAAAAAGATGATAAATTCCGAAAAAGGATATTGTTACAACTCTCTAAATCAGCATCTTGTGTACGCAAAATTTATCGATGCCGACAAAGGAGAATCGGCAATATATTACGACGACAAGATGTTAGGTAAACTTCCTAAAGATTTTGTTTGTGACCTTAAACTTTATAAATCAGATCTTTATGTGGTTTATCAAAGAACAATTTTGAAAGTAACTGATATCGAACACAATGAAATTCCGGATGAAGAATTTACGATTTCGATGCAAGATTATTATTCATACGAAATACCGCAATTGTTTGATTTTAAGCAAGATAAATTGTATGTCAGTATTGGCGGACGATTTTTTGTTTTAGACGAAAAGTTATCAAAATGGATAGAACTTGCACAATTTTATATTGGCGACCACAAACCGAAAATTTTGGATGACGGAACTTTTGTATTTTCAGTCAACTTACAGAAAGATAACGACTTGGAAGGTTTTAAATTATATAATTCCAATATAAACGAATTAAAATTTGTAGCATTGAGCGGTCACGGCAAATCTCCTGATCCTCAATTATATGATTCATTTGTTTGATGCCACTGAAACAAATTTTACATCTTTTTCGTATAAGAAACTGATTATAAAGCTGAATTATGAAAACAAAATTGACACAATATTGCAAATATTACGGCTCAAAGGGTGGATACGAGCGTAATGCAGTTGCTTATTTTTACGAAAGAAAATGGGTTTCATTGAACGGTGAATTTTCAGTTTCTGAATACAATGATTGCGGACTTTCAGATTTTAACAGTTCTGACGGAGTTCCGATGTCACTGAAAGCCATGTTGTTAGACAGGTATCTTTCAAGCAATGGCTACAATTCCCATACGATTGAGATGTTTAAATTGTGGTATGTAAATTATTACTTGCAATCAATTTAACAGTATACAAAATTTATATGAAAAAATTTCTAATTTTAATCGGACTATTTTTAGCAAATTTCTCAATATTTGCACAAAACAAAACACAATTTACAATCAACGGTACATGTGATGGATTGAAAAACGGAGACACCGTATTTCTTGGTTACGTAAGTTCCCGCGGGATTATTACGCTTGATACCGCTGTGATTTCCAATGACAAATTTACTTTTACTCCTGAGATTGAAGCTACTACGCTAAGAACTCTTATTGCTGTAGAAAAAGGAATGCCGGTTGCTGCTACAGATTTTATAGCAGAAGTTGGCACCAATATCGGAGTAAAACTTATCAAACAATCAAATGTCGGACAAGTATCCGGCTCTTCTGCAACCAATTTGTGGCGACAACTTACTGATCACGACGATAGTGAAGCCGCAAAGATGGAACCGTTTTGGGGTATCATTGGCGATTCTACCAAAACTTTGGGCATAAGACTTGCCGCAAAAAGTTCTATTGATTCTATTTCTAAAGGTATTTCAAAATATCACGCACAATTTATTTTGGACAACATCCCATCGGGGCTTAGCGGATTTTTGTTCGGATTGTATTATACCGACCTTCCGAAAGATCAGGTTACCGCAATTATGGATGCGATGTCAAAGAAAATGCCTGAAGATCCTTATTATCAACGTGTTTTGGAAATGCATCAAGCCGAAGCCGCTACAGCAGTCGGTGCTACTTTTAGAGATATTTCGCTCGTAGATATCAACGGAAATATGCAAAAACTTTCTGATGTTGTAAAATCCAACAAACTTGTTCTTCTTGACTTTTGGGCTTCTTGGTGTAAACCTTGTTTGATGGAAATGCCGAATGTAAAAAAAGTGTATCAAGAATTTCATGCGAAAGGTTTTGAAATTTACGCAGTTTCGCTCGATGAAAATCAAATTGCATGGCAAAATATCGTTCGTAATTATGGAATGAATTGGATTCATGTGTCTGATTTAAAAGGATGGCAGTCAGCTGGCGGAAAGATTTACAATATCTCAAGCATTCCTGCAACATTTCTGATTGATAATTCAGGTAAAATTATTGCCAAAAACCTCAGAGGAGCAGAACTTCATAAAAAAGTTTCCTCGATTTTGAACTAAAAAACTTAATTTAATTTAAACATATCAAATTATGAAACAGTTAGTTTTATCAATTTTCTCAATTTTGATTATTATGATGAGTTCATGCGCAATGCCGAAAAAGGCAGCCACAACACCGGATGGCGGTAATCCGTTGACATTCAGTTGTAAAGGCAGTACAGTAACAGCCGTTTTGGAAGGTAATGCAACAACAGGATGTACATGGAATTACAAAATCAAAGACACAAAAACCGTAAAGTATGTATCTGACGAATACGTTTCAACCCAAGCAGAACAAGGAATTGTTGGTGTTGGCGGAAAACATACTTTCGTATTTGAAGGCATCAAACAAGGTACAACATACGTTATTTTCAATTACGGTCAACATTGGAAAAAAGGTCAGGATTTCGGTTCAAGAATCATGATGATAATGGTAGACGCAGAATTGCAAGTAACTGCTGCTGAGGTAAAAATCAACGAGAAATAATGAAATATTTTATATTTTCGGATATTCACGGCAGTGCTACGGCTTGTGAACGTGCTTTGGAACAATACGCAAAACTTGGCTGTGACAAAATTATTTGTTTAGGTGACATCTTGTATCACGGACCGAGAAATCCAATTCCGGAAGGTTATGACAACAAAAGATTGTATGATATTCTTAATCCGTTGTCAGACAAGATAATAGCTTGTCGTGGAAATTGTGATTGTGAGGTTTGTGAAATGGTTTTGAATTTTCCATTGATGTCGGATTATAATTTGATTAATGATAATCAAACTGTAATTTTTGCAACACACGGACATGTTTATTCACCGCTCAACGAACAGGGAAATCCTGAAGTTTCGGGTTCAAAACCGGCAAGCAAACAAGGTTACAACATCTTTTTGTACGGACATACACACGTTCAAGTTCTGAAAAAAGACAACAACGGTAAGATAATTTGTAATCCCGGTTCGATAATATTACCAAAAGGCGGTTCGCCGATGGGATTTGCGGTTTACGAAGATTCTCACGTTGCACTTTACGATATCAAAGGAAATAAATTATCTGAATTATAATTTATTCAAGTTTCGCATTTTCATATTTTTACCAAGGAAAGCACGGAGTTCTCAGAAAAATTTCGTGCTTTCTGTGTTTTTTAGTCAATCCACCGGATATTAATGAATGAAATTCCCGTGTTTTGCACGCGACTTAATTTTTGCAAGTTCTATATTACTAAAATCTTATCCTTCAATCACTTCCAACTCTACTTCGTGTTTGGATTCAGCCTTGTTGTAATTAACACCCAAAAGAATTATCTTCTTTGAAAAACCTTTAAGACTTGCAGGATAGTTTTTGCGTTTGATTTGAGCGATTGCTCCGTCGGCGGTTTTGTCGTATTTGAGCTCCACAACGATTGCTGGGCGCGACGACTTTGGCAACGGTACAAAAACCATATCTGCAAAACCTTTGCCCGTAGGAAGTTCGTGAAAAATTTTGTAATCCCTTTCCGCTGCAAAATACGCCATACGGATTGCGCACGCCATAGCCGCTTCGTTGTTGATTCTCTGAACAGAGGACGCATTAGGGCGGTAATTATCAAAAGCGTTTGCAATATATTCTGTATCAAGTTTAAGTGTCTTATCCAACAAAGTCAGAGAATTTGCCAACGCCTTTGATAGCCAATCCCAACCCGCCTTTGCAATAGTATTTCTAAACTCACCAGAAACTTCTGTATTAGGAATCATAACGCGATAAGCTTCAGGATCGTATGATAGATATCCGAGATGAAC
>JAFXZT010000014.1 GCA_017541145.1 Bacteroidales bacterium
TAGAGATGAAATAATTAGGAGATTATCTACATTGCCAAATAATGAGGTTATGAACTTTTATTGTAGGGATAGGGAAAAACTTTTGAATATTTTGGCACGCTGGGAATTAACTGATGCAAACAGTCTTATTGGAGTTTCTAATTGCGTTGATGGAGAAAAAGCAGTAATTAATTTAATTAAATATGTTCCTGATAATCAGATAGATTCTTTGTGTAAATTATTAAGCGGTGATTTTTATAAGCAATTATGTTCACAAATAGATGACTTTTGGGGTGATGACAATTTTACGGAATTAAATAATATTGTTAATTCTATAAAACGTAAAAGTTCTCATACTGCGCAAATAATTAGTCAAATCCGTGAATATGCAGAAACAAATAATTTCTTATATAATGATAAAAAACTTATGGAATGTATAAGAAATTTTCCAAAATCAGATTTGCAAATGCTTTTTGACTGTATGTTCGGAGAAGATGGTGTTTATGTTAAGTTGAATGATTATAAAGCTACTACTAATAATTTTTCAGAGATATTATCTAAACACCTAAATTCCTACTATCAAAACGACTTTATAAATATTCCTTTAACAGAAAGAATAAAATATTTATCATATTTTGGTCATTACCGTTTGGGAATGAATTCTAAGTTTGATACTTATCATGCTAGTTCTTTTGTTAACTTATTTTTTAATACGACTCCAGACAAAGATTTGTTAAAGGTTATTGAGGTATTGGACAAAGATAATAGAAAGATATACGATAATTTAAAATGGTTTGGTGGAAAAGATTTTATGAATAATGTATATAGTAAAATAAAACAATATTATAAAAATCAAATTCCACTCAGCAAACGGAAAGAATATTTTTTGTATTATTCAAATTTGGATGAAGTTTATGAACCGGAAGAATTTATCGTAATTGATTTAATAGAGACTACGCCTAAGAATGATGTTAAGCGATTGTTTGATTATATGTCAGAGAATGATTTGTTCCGTCCGTTGGCCTCTAAGATTGATAACGCAAATGGTTTTTCAGGTGGGGATAATTACGATAAGTTTTATATTTTATGCTTTAATAAGTGGAGAGAACTTTATCCTGAAGTAAATGAGGTTTTATTCCATAAATATACAAAATTTGCATTTAAAGATTGGCTTACACGAAAAATAGGAGAACGTAATATCACACATATTGAAATTTCAGCAAGTACTCAAGTTGGAGTTGGTGTCTTTAATGGCATAGCTTCTACAGCTTTGGGATATGCTACGGATGCTTATGGAAATGTTGCACTTTATGGTAATTTTGTAGCCTCAGCCAGTGTTGTTCCAGTAGGTAATGTTCGATGGAATTCTATATCTGAATTTTTCCAAAAAGATATCTCGCAACAAATAGACATGTTTCCCGATTGTAATATTATAGCTGGAAATGGAGCAGGTGTTACTTTGTCTGTTAATTTCGATTACGCAGCAAAAAACTTGACGGATTTGTTTGGAAAAGGAAGTTCTATATCTGAATCATTTAATTTTAGAGGATTAGGGTTATCATTCATTCAGAACTTTGATGGTGATAATAACTTTATAGGTGTGGGTCTTGGCCTTGACCTTACAGCTAGTGGTGCGGTGAAATTCACAAAGGCTACGGTTGAGAATAAAGGTATAATTGTTTCAAAAAAAGAATTCGAGTATCTCAAAAAGATGTCGTTGGAAAATGCTGATTTTAATAAGCCAACTTTTGAATACAAAAAGGTTTCTAAAATAACAGATGGAAGACAAATCTCAAAGAATATTCTATATATATTTGGAATTGATACGAATATTGAGGTGAATGAATCTTCAAAAGATTATTGTATAATATCAAAATGCACAGGTTATGATGACTAAAGAAAATTATGGATGTTTTATCGGATTAGCAATTACGTTTGTTAATATGATTATAATAGTATTTTCTTCAAAGGAAGATCAGTCATATGTTGATTTCATAACAGACCGTAATAAATATACTAATCAAGAAATAATAGACTATTACAAAACTGATTTCGAAGAATGGCGAACGGCTTATTTTGAAGTAGCTCAGGCCTTTGATGAAATTGATACGGATTCCGCTGTAGCTTATTCCATTAAAAAACCTAATCATAAGCTTTTTACTGTTCATAAAAAAGATATCACTAATAAGTATCCTCATTTTAAAGAAGTGATGCAAAAATGGTTTTCTGATGAAAAGTTATATCCAATTTATTTATGGGAAGTCAGAGCTGAAAATCGAGTACTTTTTTGGGATGCAAGAGAAACAAAAATCAATTTAAATGGTGATATGACTCATTATATATACACCAGGAAAACTGAACCCGAATTATTGCAATATTTTCAAGGGCATAAAATTGTAGACTATGTACCAAATGATAGGTGCTGTGGTTGGCTTTATCGTTTAGAAAAAAATTGGTATGTATTATCTCCTGACCAATGGTTTATGCCAGATATTTGGTATAGGATATACCGTTCTTTGTATTATTAAATTTGGTAATTAAGAATATTTTTCACAATAAACATAGGTTATCTGATGTCTGTGCATTTGCCTAGCAACACCTTCTTAATTAATAAAGCTAAAGGAACAGCTACCATACGTTCAAGTTCAGCGAATCTATATATGAAACAACGCATGGAAATAAATATCTTTTTTTAAGCATATTTGATTAATATAAAGATGTTAGAGACTCCTATAACCTGATGAATGAAACATAACAATTATAGTCATAACTTCTGTTATAGATAACATGATGATTCTGTGATAGTTATGTTTAGTATTTGCTTTAAAATTTTGGTATTATCTGATTAAAAATTTTGCAAAAATCATCTGCAATACAGAAAAAATCAATAATTTAGTCTCGATAATCCTAGCGATTTTTTTAGTTGACTTGTTTTGTTGTTATTACAAAGATGCTAAAATAAATAGCTAATTACTTAATTTTTAGTCATTTAAATTTCGTTGAGCTCACGTTATTAGTTTTGTTCATGAAAAATGTCTCAAAGCATCTTTACATATAAAAACCGTGCGTTGTTAAATGATTACCACCGCAAGAGCGATAGCTTAGCGCAGTGGCAAATCAACTTTTTGCCGTATTCTGAACAAACTTACGCCTTTGATTACCTCGCGAGCGGTAGCCGCGGAATATTCTCAGATTCAGAATATTATCCCTATTTGTCAGCTAATTATGATTTACGTTTCAAATCCGTAGAAACAGGAAAATCCGATAAAGTGAAAGTAGATTTTGGCAGTTATCCCAAAGACAGCGTAATATTCAAAGACAAATACGGCGTAACACTCAAATTTACCGATAAAAACATCTTGACCTTTACGGGTACAAATCAAGTCGATACCAACTATATCTACGCTTACCATGTAGATCAAAAAATCGGAAAATTGATGCTTAACGTTTACAAAAGAAAGCCAATAAAAGTATGTTTGGTGATGGTAAACGGAGCGCATCATAAAGAAAGTTTCAGCGAAATCAAAAAATACCTTGACAAAATATATAAACCTGCTGTTGTTGAGTTTGAAATAACTCACGCTGACTTTAAGATGTCGGAATTAACAAGTTTTTCGCATGGTGGAAGTCCTTGGAATTCAGTTTACAACGACGACCAAAAACGTGTACTTCGAGCTTACAATGACAGTATTAAAGACGGCGTTTATTGTTTGTTTTTCATTGACAACGTAACCGACAAAAAAGACGGCAACGGCACAATGGTATCTGGTTATATGCCAAGAGGTTACAACTGCGGTTTTATCTATGACGGAGGCTCACCGCACACCATCGCTCACGAATTAGGACACGGCATCGCAGGCTTGGAGCACGTGTTTGAAAATTCTTCGTCAAGCGGCAAAACGAAAAACTTGATGGATTATTCAGCAGGAGAAGAACTTTGGCATTTTCAGTGGGATGAGATTCAAGCCCCAAGTCGAGTTTGGATAAAGTGGAGTAAAGAGGAAAGCGAGGGAGAGTGGACAACTGATGGTCATTACTATCTCTTTATGTATCTTGGTGTGTTGATGGGAATGAACCCTGATGCAGAACGGTTAGGTACTTATGCCGAAAGACCAGATACCTATGTGTTGCATGATGAAGATATAAAAAACGGGAAAATCATTTTAGGTAAAGATGAAGAAGTTGATTTGCAGAAATTCATTGTTCCGGAGGGTTTTGTCATAAAAGCTGGTTCATTTAATATTTCCAATAATAATATACGAGCAAATTGTAATAAATTCTGTCAAGATGGATATTACTTTTCACTTACAAAAAATCTTTATGACTGGTCTGAACATACTGAACCGAATAACTTTACTTGATAGTAAAAGTGCAAGATTGATTAAAGAGTTTCTTGATGCTTATTTTAAGAATGCTAAAAGAGAAGAAAAATCTCCATTCAATAAAATAGATAGACTTAAGATTGAATGTAAACAAACAAGTTATAAAATTACTGTTATTGAAAAGAAATGAAGTTAAATAATAAAGATTTAAAAATAATTATGTGCGACATTAGCAAGGATGCTGGTGTTATAATATTATTATATTCTATCGGTATGGGTGTGTGTGGTTTTGTTAATAATTTAAAAGACGATAATATAATATTTGATTTATTTGTTTCATTGCCGTTTTTTATTTTTTCGGCAGGATGTTTTTCGCTTTTATATGTACTGAAATGTATCATGTGTGAATTTTTTTTTACTGCAATTATTATTGTTTTTTTTCATTTAATCAAATCAACTAAGTTTCTGATGGTATTTACAATGGTTTTGTTAGTTATGATTTGTGCATATTTGTTGAGATTATATTTTTATATAGAAGATCCAATTATAACAGCCATTGTTATTGATTTTTTATTTATGGTAGTGTTTTTTGTGCCGTTATATATATACAGACCAAAGAAATCTATATTTTTTACAATTGTATCATTTGTTGTCATAGGTGCTTGTTTATTGGCAGTGCGAATTAATCGTACATTCATAATGATAAACTACCTGCCTGTTGTTTTATTGGCTTTAGTCTTTATCGGGCTGTTTTACAAAAATATATCAGTCAATAAATCGAAATTGATTATAATAAATATATTACTGATACAAACTTTAGACTTCTTTTTTATTCTTAGTTTGATTGGTGAGATGCCGATTGCTTTTTTTGTTGCTATCGGGATATATAAGGCTGTGGTGTTGTTTTTCAGATATAGGAAATATAATGACCTCAAGATTTTTAGTAATGTATTATATTCTAATAGTGTCCGAGAACCGAAAAATTTCGACAAAAAATAGAGAAAGCCGTTTGACTTCCTCATTTTTTTGATAATTTAGGTGTGCTTAATAATTAAAATTATCATGGACAAAGATACAAAATGTTTCAGACATCCGGTGTTTGCATAGGCTATAAATTTTATAAAAAAATCAGAAGTGAACGTAAAACAAGGAACACACTTCATACGCAATACAATTCACATCCGCAGCAACGTATGACAGCAAATTAGAAATATGCTGATGTATTATATCGATATGTACAAACTGATTTACAATCCCGAAAAGAATGGAATGATGTTAACCGAAATCTTTTCGACTCGCAACTCAAAATAATCTTTGTTTTGTCGTATAAAAAATAACCCCTACAATACATCGTAAAGACTATATGGAAGTCGTGTGTCTTTTTTTCGGACAGCAATATATGAAATTGCGTTTTTCCCGTAGAGACGTCACCCCGTGGTATCTCGTTATCATGGTTATTTAGAAATGTGCATTTTTGGTGGAGATACCGTGAAATTGCAGGGGCGTTATAAATAGTGTTAAAATTCGTGCGGTTAGAAAAAAAATCTCTATATTTGCGGAAAATATTTAGTTATGAAATTCAAACACTTTTTAGTTTTAGCAGCGTTTATGACTGTTGCATTGTTTTCATGCAGCGAAGAATCTCAATTAGATGAAGACTTGGATGATATAAAATCATTCCTTAGTACTAACCATATTAGTGCAGAAAAATATCAAAATATCTATTACGAAGTTTTGAAAGAAGGTACCGGAGATCAGTGCGAAGCCGGTGATATTGTGGCTTTTAAATATACTTTATGGTCAATTTCTGATACTACAGTTGTTATTGATAAATCAACTAACAAAGCTTTTACTTGTACATTGCCTGCTACAATTCCTAATTCTGAGGGTGAGATTATTACCGGACTTCAGATTGGACTTACAACAATGAAAGTTGGTGGTATTTCCAGATTTTATATCCCCTCGCCGTATGCTTACGGTTCAAAAGAAATCAACGGCGAAACTTACGCAAATTTGTTGTTTGAAGTAGAACTTTGTGAAATAAAAACCTATGGCTCAAAACATTGAGATAGTATTTGCTCCTGATTTGTACCGATTTCATCAGCGGTGTAGTACCGTGGTGCTTATCGATGTTGCGAGGTTTACTTCTACATTGATTACTGCACTTGCCAACGGTGCAATTTCTGTGGAAGCATATCACGACGAGGATACGCCGCTTAAACTAAAGCGTGAAAAAGGTTATATCATTGCCGGAGAATTCAACGGAGAAGATTTGGAAGGGTTTGATTTCAATAATTCTCCGATTTCGATGTCTGAGGAAAATGTTTCAGGCAAACAGCTTGCATTTGTTACTACAAACGGAACTTATGCAAGATCAATAATTTACGATTACGAAACTATACTTGCAGGAGCGTTTTTGAATACATCTGCACTTTGCAAACGTTTGATAGAAGATGGCAAATCGGTGGCATTGCTTTGTAGCGGTCGCCGTAGAAAACCATGTTGCGAAGATATTATTTTTGCCGGTAAAGTTGCAGAAAATCTGCTTAATACAGGTAATTTTTCTTACACTGACGATTCTGTAGCTTTGGCAATCGAGATTTATCATTCGGCAAAAGCGGATATCAGATCCTATGTTCTTAGTCACGCTCCGTCGGCTTTGAATCATTACAACAATTTTCCGGCTTATGCCAAAGATTTTGATTTTGTTTTTCAGAACGATTTGTTTGACATTGTTCCTGAAGAAACTGATGCATTTAAATTTGAGATTAAAAGATGACAAAAAAAGTAGTAATAGGACTTTCCGGCGGTGTGGATAGTGCAGTAGCGGCTTACTTACTAAAAAAGCAGGGTTACGAGGTTCACGCGCTGTTTATGATAAATTGGAAAAACTCATCTGTCACACTTTCAGGCGATTGTACTTGGGAGGAAGACCAGATGGTGGCTCGTATGGTGGCTAAACAGTTGGATATTCCTTTGCATGTAGTGGATTCCAGTGAGAGATATATGTCGCATGTTGTTGACTATATGTTCAATGAATATGAGCGCGGACGTACACCGAATCCTGATGTACTTTGCAATCGTGAAATCAAATTTGAAATTTTCAACCGTTATGCGCAAGAGCTTGGTGCTGATTATGTTGCAACAGGTCATTACTGTAAACGTGATACTGTAACCGGTGCTGACGGCAAAGAATATTCGCGACTTCTTGCGGGTGACGATCCCAACAAAGACCAAAGTTATTTCTTGTGTCAAATGAGTCAAGCACAATTGAAAAATGTACTTTTTCCTGTTGGTGACATCATAAAACCCGAAGTAAGACGAATTGCTGCCGAAATTAATCTTGCATGTGCCAAACGCAAAGACTCTCAGGGTATTTGTTTTGTTGGAAAGGTGGATTTGCCGGTATTTTTGCAACAGAAATTAAAATCAAAAGAAGGTAATATTGTAGAAATGACCGACGATGCATTTGTGTATCGCCGCCGTCATGATGATCCCAACGATTATCGTGCGCTTTCAAAACCTTACGTATACACCGAAGACGACGGATTTATAATCGGTAAACATATTGGAGCTCAGTATTATACAATAGGTCAGCGCAAAGGTTTGAATATCGGAGGTCACGACAAGCCGGTTTATGTTTTGGCTACAGATATCAATACAAATACAATATATATCGGTATGGGTGACGATCATCCGGGATTGTATCGTAAAGCCTTGTTTATCAATGCGGATGAAATTCATGATGTTCGTCCAGATTTAGCATTAAAAGTAGGAGAACGCCGCCGATACAAAGTAAGAATCCGTTATCGTCAGCCACTTCAGGATGCAGAATTAATCCGTGAAGACGAAGGATTGTATATTTTGTTTGATATTGCGCAAAAAAGTATTACACCGGGGCAATTCGCAGCTTGGTACGATGGTGCAGAACTTTTGGGTTCGGGTCCAATCGCTTATTAAGTTAATTTTCAGTAATGAAAACACACTGTAAATCCGATAATAAGCCTTTAAAAATTACGAAATACAGGAATATTAAAAAAAATTAATAAAAAAAAGTTGAAAATTCGCAATTTAATAATATCTTTGCAGATTATTAAGAACAACTAATCATTACTTAAACTAATATGAACAGTAATCATTCTTACATAGCTCTTAGCATTATTTTACTATCAGCATTATTGTTAACAAATTGCGGAGGTTCAGGTAACAGCGGTCAAGGTAACAATGAACCCGTTGTTGGTCAGGAAATCACTGTTAACGTAGATTTTGAGGCTTACGGCCTTACAAAAGATTTTATTGCTAAATACGATACAATGAAAGTTGACAACTTCGGAGACTTGATTGGTTCTTTCCCATCGCCGGTAGAAGTGTCAGCTATCATTAAGGATTCCAAAGTAAAGTATGATCACAACTACTTGTTTAATACCCAAGTAGCTGATAACTTTGAGACAATTTACAAAAAATCTTTAGGTCTTGGTGTTTATTGTGCAGATCTTGGTTATCTGAACGTTTACGACCAAACCGGAGATGTTTTGGAGTATTTGGTAACTATTCGTAAACTTACCGAGGCTCTTAAATTGGGACAGTTTTTCGATTTTTCTACATTGAAACGTGTAGCTACCAACAACAACAATCTCGACTCTTTGTTGATTCTTTCTACAATGAGTTATTTCCAAATGGATGAATATCTTAGAGCAAACGACAGAACAAATGTCAGTGCCTTGATGGTTACCGGTGTTTGGACAGAATCGTTGTATCTCGCATCCAAAGTTTATTTGGAAAAAGAGAACAAGAGAATGAAAGATCATATTGCAAGTCAAAAATATATCCTTGACGATTTGATGGCAATTTTGATTCACTACATGGGCAACGATGTCAACTACGTAAAATTAGTTTCGGCTTTCAAAGAGTTAGCTAAGGCTTACGAACCTGTTGTAATCGAAACTATTGACGGCGACGATGTTGTGGAAGAAGTTAACGGTCAGCAAGTTACTACTCAGGGTGCGCACACTGTAATTACTGTAGCAGACGAACAGATGATTCAGATTTGCAAAGCAGTGGAAACTCTCAGAAAGAAAATTGCTGAAGCATTGTAGAAAATTGATTTTGTGAAAAAAATATTTCATTTTTTTTTTATTTTTTTGTAAGATCCGTCGTTTGGCGTTGCCGGACGATGGATTTTTTGTATTCGTAAAATTATTTCGCAAACATCTTTTGTTTTTTTTTATCTTGAATTGAAATTTTTGATGTTATAATCAACAATTTTATTATCTTTGCAAACAGATTTTTTGGAACATTTGAGAGATTTGCAAATTGAAACTTCTAAATAAATATCTACTGAAATGAAAAAGTTTTTGTTCGTTATTTTGTTGATAATTTATTGTTTACAACTTACAGCGCAACGTAGCGAACTTCAAATTCCTCAAGTTTCAAAACATGACAAAATTTTGGTTCGCGAAGGATATACCCTTTGTTACAACGAACAATATCGGCTTGCTCAATGGGTGGCGTGGGTTTTAACAGCGCAAGAAACTCACGGAACTTTTGACAGATTCAAATGTGTATTTGAGCCGGATCCGAATGTAGAAAATTCTGCCGACCAATCAGATTATTATTCAACAGGTTATGATAGAGGACATTTGGTTCCTGCCGGAGATTTGGAATTTTCGGAAAAAGCGATGCAAGAATCGTTTTATTTCAGCAATATCAGTCCGCAGAATCCGAAATTCAACCGTGGAATTTGGAAACGGCTTGAAAATCTGTGTCGTAAGTGGGCTGTGGAATACGATTCGGTTTTTATAGTTTGCGGTCCGGTTCTCAAAAAACAGGAATTGTCAACAATCGGAGTTCACAAAATTTCGGTTCCTGAGTATTTTTACAAAGTGATAATGCGAATCGGAAAAGATGGTGAATATTATGCTGTCGGTTTTGTGTTGCCAAATGAGGACAGCAACGCCAAACTCAGTTCAAAAGCAATGACTGTCAACGAGGTAGAAAAAATAACAGGTTTGGATTTCTTTTACCGTTTGCCCAACAAAATTGAGCGTAAAATGGAAAAATCAATCTGCAAAGAATGCTGGGATTGGCGTGAAACTAAACATTGATAATCAGCCGGTTAGAATGTAAAAATCAAAATACCGGCTATTACAAGTATTGCACATGCTATCCATGCAAGTTTGGTTCCTGCTTGATAATTTTTTCTGCGGATGACGTAAGAAATGGCCCATGTTACTATGCCGACAAGCACAAGTATCCAGCCTATTGATTTTGTGTTGAACATGATTTTTTGGTATTTAACTTTTTTATTGAGAGTACAAAGTTATATAAAAAAATCTATGGAATGAAATTTGTGTTTTCAGATTACGGGAAACACTTTTTATGGAAAATAACAGTAAATAAATAATGAGGAGATTTGTCACTATATTATTGATTTTTATTCAATTACCGATGTTTGTAGATGCTCAGGAAGTGGTGTCTGCCAACATTCAGGAACGATTGGATACTCTTCAGAAATTGGAAGATTTTTATGAAAGTGACGGCGATATTGAAAATTATAACAATTGTGTTTTTCAGGAAATCAGTCTTTGTGATTCTGTACAAAATCGCCGTTGTTTAGCTAATGCTTTTTTTAAAATATCACGTTCTTTTGCTAATTCTACACGACTTTCCGACGCTTTAACTTATTTGCAACGTTCCATGCAAATTAGTCATGAGATTCAAGATACTGCTCTTTTGGCTGACATCTATTGTTTGCTTGGAAGTGTTTATGCGGAAACCAATGTTTATGATTTGTCGTTGGAATATTATAATAAATTCTTGGAAATCAGCAAAGAGTCCTTGAATGTAGAAAATGTAATTTCTGCCGAGTTTTACATCGCTCTTGTAAAAAGTGAACTTTATGAAACAAAAAATGATACTACAAGTTTGTTGGAAGCCATTGCAAAGTGCGAATCAATTTACGACCGTGTAAAACAGAGTAATTCGATTTTAAATTATTATGTTAATGTTCCAAATCTTTATCTTAAAGCTATGGAATTTTCCGACGAAAAGAGGGCTGCTCATTTTTTGGAAAAAGCTACGGAATTGTATAACCTTGGTAATGACGTGGAAAAAAATCTGGGTAGCAAGACATTTTCACTTTATTTTTTGGCTTTCAAAGTAAATTATTTGTGCGTAACCCGTCAGTTTGGAGAGGCCAAACGTGCGATGGATCGTTTCGCAAATGATCCTTATGCTGCTTATTTCTACGCAACGGCGGCTCACATTTATTATCATGCAATTAAGGATTATCGAAACGAACTTAAATATTTTGAGGAACTTCGTAAAATTATGAATGCGAATTTTTCGTCGCAGATGTGTGTTAAATACGAACGCAATCAAGCACAAGCCGAATACGAAGACAAAATTGCTTTATACGAAAAACAAGCGAAACAGGCTCGTTTGGAATTTGAGGAAGAAAATCGCAGGAACAAAACTTTAATAAAATCTCTGTCAGCTTTTTTTGCGATGTTGCTTGTAATTGTTGTAATAAAAGTTATACAATTTGCAAATAGTAATAAAATCAACAAATCACTGAAAAAAGCAACGGAAGATATTCAATTCCGAAATCAAAAACTTCAGGAATTGTCAGAAAAAGCATTGAAACAGACCGAAGAAATTAGAGCTCAAAGTGCTGTTATTGAACAACAAAATGTCAATTTAACCAAAGTAAACGAAAATCTTGTCGGTTCGTTGCGATATGCTTACAGAATTCAGCACGCGGCAGTTCCGTCCGAAGAAATGATGAGCGAGATATTTCCGAATTATTTTTTGTTTTGGCAACCTCGCGATATTGTTTCGGGCGATTTTTATTGGGCAGCTCAGGACAGCAAGCGAAAATATTTGATAACAGCGGATTGTACAGGTCACGGTGTGCCGGGTGCGCTTTTGTCTATGCTCGGACTCACTGTTATAAATGATGTCTTTGCTACAATAAATCAGAATTTTACGGCGGCTGACATCTTGAATTTGATAAAAGAAAAATTTGTAGAATCGTGGTCAAAAAGCGAAGGAAATATCGAAGACGGTATTGATCTTGCTTTTTTTGTAGTTGACAATGAGGCAAATACATTGCAATATGCCGGCGCAAAACGTCCTATGGTTCGAGTAAGAAACAACGAAGCATTATCAATAAAGCCCGATAAACTATGTATCGGTTACAATATACGAAAAGAAAACGCTACTTTTGTTAACAATGTAATTGATACTCAGCCCGGAGACATGTTTTATGCGTATTCCGACGGCATGGTAGACCAGTTTGGCGGTGACGACGGAATTACTAAATTCGGACAGCGGGCTTTGGAAGAATTACTTTGTAATATTGCTGATTTGCCAATCGAAGTTCAGAAAGCTTCTGTTGCCGCAAGTCTCGAAAATTGGGTAACTTATAACGGTAATCGGACTGCCCAATTGGATGATCAAATTTTGATCGGAATAAAAATTTGAAAATTTAACACAAATTAATTGCGAAAAATTAATTAATGTTGATATATTTTTGTAATTTTGGCACTCAAACCTTACGCTTTATTGATGTTATTTTAATGAACTGTTAAAATTCGGTATACACTTTGCAATTAAGATGTAAGGATTTAGTTTATGCACTCTAAAAACACTATGAAAAAGCTGACGTTATCACATTTTTTAGTCAAAAACTTTGACCTAAAGCCACAGGAGATTCCTATCTTCTTGATGCTTTTTGCGCATTCGTTTTTCTTAGGTTTAGCAGGTGCGTTTTATTTTACTCCCGCCAACTCGGAATTCATTCGTTATTTCGGTTCCGAAACATTGCCTTATGCCTATATGGCATCGGGTGTTGCAGGTTTTTTGTTTACTCAAATTTACTCTTATTTCCAACGCAGAATCGATAGCCGCAAGCTTTTCATGGGTGCGTTGACTTTTATGACTCTTCTTACATTTTTGGGTAGAATGCTCGTTGGAGTTGTTGACCCTAAGTGGCTGAGTTTTACAGTGTTTATTTGGGCATGGCCATTCCTTTCGATGGTTGGTATCGAGACCGGTGCGCTTTCTCTGAAATTCTTGAATTTGGTTCAAGTAAAGAAAATTTTCGCACTTTTTAGTATTGGCGGTGTGTTGGCTGCTATGCTTGGTTATTTGATTATTCCGTTGCTAAGTAAAGTTATATCTCACTCATATACATTGCTTTATATCAGTGCGGCCGGTTTTACGATCGGTATTTTTACATTGATATCTCTTTACAAACAATATCCGGAAAAACTCAAGGAAGAGCGTAAACGTCTTGCAAAAGAAAACAAGAAGTTGATTTCTTTCAAGAAAAGCGATGATGGTACAGGATGGTTGCAACTTTTGAAATCTGATTATTTCAAATACATCTTTATTTGCGCAACATTGTCAATGACAATTATTTACATCACTGACTTCTCGTTTCTTTCTACTGTAAAAATTCAAATTCATCCCGATAATACAGCGCAGTTTCTTACATTGGTTTATGGCGGACTCAAGATTGGAGAATTGATTTTGTCGTTCTATTCCGCAAAAATCATGAGTAAGTACGGTGTAAAACTCGGATTGATGATTTTGCCGATTTGTATGGTTGTTGTGGTTTCGGCGGCAGCTATTGTCGGGCTTGTTTGGAGCGTGAATGTTATTGTATTTCTGATACTTATAACAGTTAACAAATCTCAGGAACGTATTTTGAGACGTGGTCTTGACGATCCCGCTTTCAATATACTTTATCAGCCTTTGCCTGATAACGAAAAAGCTGCGGTTCAGACCAAAGTAGGTGTTGTTCAGCAGTTTTCTACAGGTATTGCCGGTGTGATTATTGCTACTGTTAATATCCTGATTTTGAAAATTGCCGGAGAATACGATTTCAGATATTTCCTTATCTGTTTTGTTCCGATTTTGGTTTTGTGGGTTATCAGCTCTAAAAATCTGTATGTCAGCTACAAAGCTACTATCAAACAGATTGTGAAAGATACTGCAAATCCAAATAAAGATAAAAATAAAAATCAGTATGGTGCTGAATCGTTGAAAAAATATTTGAAAAATTCTAATCCGAAAATTCAGGCACTTGCAGTAACAATTTTGTCGGAAACTACACCGCGAAGTCTTGAGGCTCAGGCAAATATCGTTCTTGAATCCAAAGATGAATCGGTTATAAAGTCAGTACTTAGAAATATTGACCCGACTTGGAGACCGCGTTTTAAGTCCAATTGTACTACAATTTTTGAAAATTCTACAAATCCGGAAATCAGACTTTTGGCTGAGCGCGTTCTTGATTTTATTGATTTTGACGAGATTAAATCCTTAACTCCGGAAGATCTTCCTGCTTTGGCTAACAGCGAGTTTGTTTCCGATAAGATTAAGTTGATTAAATACATGCACAAAAATCCGAAAGCAATGGACGAAGATATTATCTTTACATTGTTGGATTCTAAACACAGAAATGTTAAAAGTGCTGCAATTAATCTTGCCGGAAGAATTGCTTCTGACAGACTTATCAATAAACTTATTTCGTTGTTGGAATCTGTTGAATATTACAATGCTGCTATTGATATTCTCAGTATGATGGGTGATAAGGTTTTGGCATCGCTTAATGAGTATTTTGATAAATGTAAAAATGTTGAGATTTTGCAACGTATTATTGAATTGTATGCACGTATTTCAACAGCTCCTGCCAAAGCTCAACTTATTAAGAATATCAATTATCCTAACAGAGATGTTCAGAGAGCGATTATCAGCGGTTTGAATTTCTGTCAGTTTAAGGCTATTGAAGAAAAAGATATTCAGACAATTAAACAAAAAATCAGCGAAATTGTTGAAAATATTGTTTGGTTGATGTCGTCGTTGGAAGATATTGAAGATGAGAAGAATACTCTGAAACTCTTCCAAGCGTTGGACAATGAAAGAGAACGTGATATCGAAACTTTGTTCAATCTTTTGAGTTTTGTAAATGAGCCGCGTCTTATTTCGTTGATTCAGAAGAATATAATTGGTAAGAACAACATCTTTGCCGTTGAAATTATTGATAACAATTTTACTCAAGATCTCAAACAGATTGTTACTCCGTTGTTTGATGATTTGTCACAATTACAAAAAATCAAAAAATTGTCACATTTCTTCCCGCAAGAGAAATTGTCGTTTGAGGACAGATTGAAGGAAATTATCAAGAGAGATTATTCAAAACTTGATACTTGGACAATTTCCAAAGCTGTGGAATTGCTTGGTAAACAGCATAAATCCAAAGTCAGCGAGGCAAGTAAATCAAGCGTTATCGACTACAAGGATATGGCTTTGTGGACGCGCTCTAATATTGACGATGTGTTGGCAAAGATTCGTAAATCAGAAATTCCTGACGAAGTTTTCCTTTGTCTTTATCATACCGACGAGTTGGTTTATTCTGTGGCTGCAAGACTTGTTTACGATGAAAATCCGGTAAAATGTTCGGATTATCTTATCAACATGACTTCTAAGAAACAGAAACTTCTTGCTGATTTGAAATCCGGTCAACCGATACTTCAAGATAAAATTAAACTTTTGAAGAAACATCCGATGTATTCAAATGTGCCTGAAGATTTGATTGCAAAAATCGCAGAATACATGGAAGTAATTACCATGAAAAAAGGCGATGAAATCAATATCGAAAATCATGATTGCGATGTGATGTTCTTGATGAAAGGTGCTTTGTGCGTAAAAGAGGCCTTTGGTGAAGACGGATATTTCTTCAAGAAAGATATTTTGATAAAAGGTCAGAATCTTGATCTTGGAGCCAACTCTTTAATTGCCAAGAAAGATACTACAATCATGACAATTAACAGAGCAATTTACTTTGATATTCTTATTAGAGAAACTGATATTCTTCCTTATATATTTGATGAAAATAATAAGGTAATGAGAGATGATGTAAGAGAAGGTCAGGACGAAGTTTCTTTAAAAGAAGAACTTGAAGCAGAAGCGTAAATTCTTAATCAAAATTATATAATTCTCTTATAAATTGGCACATATATTGCCTAATGATATGTGAAAATGAAACTTAATTTCTAATCACAAATAAAAACATTAGCAAATGGAAAAGCCAATAGTAATATTTACAGAATGTCCGGTTTTGGGCGGTTACACGCTTACAGTAAGAGATAATTGGAATTTCAAACTCAAACAAGTAAGTATCACAGCTGCCGAAAAAGATGCTTATATTGAGCATTTCGGTAATGAAATTGTTACTTACGAAGAATTTTTTGAGTGGTGGAAAGATCTCAATAACAAAAATCTTACTACTAAAAAAGTCGGTCTCGTATAAAATTGCTTGTTTTTAGGCTTTTATGCGTATTGTTGATTAGCCAAATACTGGCACCCTGCTTTAAGAAATTAAACGTATTAGGATAAAACAAAAAATATTTTGAGAAATGGAGGATAGTGTAAAAGTATTTGAAGAAAGCCCTATGATTGGTGGGTATGCTTTAGCCGTGAGAGACGACTGGAGCTACAAGATAAAGCGTGTAAATGTCAACGAGCAGGAAAAAGAAGCCTATCTGAAAGAATTCGGAGAAAATATAATCACTTTTGATACATTTTTTAATTGGTGGGTGAAGTTCAATAACCTCGGTAATTACTCAAAATAATTTATATTAATTCTTAATAATAAACTTCTTAATGATTGCTTAAATTTCGATTAGGATTAATTTTATCTTGAGTGTTAATTATATTTAAAAAGTTGTAATTTTTTATAAATTCTTATTGTTGATTATTTCTATTCCAATTTGTAATTGTAATTAATAAACTTTTCTGATTGTCTTGTAAATATACCAAAACCATCAAATTTTTTTGGCTGGAAAAATAAAACTTCTCAACTTTGCAGCGTCATCAAAATGGTGGCCCAAAGCAATTATATTTTTCTATATTTTAACAACAACCTAAAATATAGATTTGATATATATAAATCTTATACGAAGACATAAAAATATATTGCTTTGGATTGCAAACTAAACAACAACGGGATGAACCCTCTAATAACTCAATCAACATTTAACCCTTCCAACAGAAGAGCGGCGATGTTAGCGTCCCGTTGGGGACAAGCTTCCATTGTCCCGATAGAAACAGTATTCTTATTTACATCACGACTGAGAAATTTTTTTGATGTCCCTCTTTCTCGATGTCCGATGCTAAAGATGTTTGCTGGTTCTTGTAAAAACAATTATAATGAAAAAATTAATTACATCTTTAGTTGCGGTTCCGCTTCTTTTGATTACTGCAAACAGCAATGTTGCGATGTCGGAAGTTAATGTGGAATCAAACTACAACGAAAGCTTCAAATCAAGCTCTTTTGATATTGACAATAGTTTGATTTGTAGTGAAAGCAAAAATTATGAAGGCGTAATTGACTACATCAAATCTCATGAAGGATATGCTAATGGAAAAGCATATATCTGCGTATCAGGAAAACTAACAATTGGTTACGGTCACGTAATCAGAAAAGGGGAGAATTTTGCTCCTCAAATTTCAAAAAAAACAGCTGACAGTCTTTTGCGTGAGGATTTCAAACGTGCCTACGCTTTAACTGAACGCTTTACCCCTTTTCTCAAGGGGAGCAAAAAACTGGCGATTGCCCATTTTATCTACAGCAAAGGCATCGGTGCTTTCCTTCGATCCGGCCTTAGACAAGCCATTAAAAATAATGGCGATGTAGACGAAGAGTTCGCTAAATGGTGTTATTATACGGATTACAAAACTGGAAACAAGGTCTATTCCAAAGTGGCGGCCGGTATCCAGAGGTGGGAAACCAAGATGTGGCACACTGATGATGAACTCTACTCTCAGGCGCGATATGCCAGATAAAACAATTTTTTTAATTGATTTTATATATATCAAAATATTCGAAGGAACTCAATTTTTCAGAAAAATAGAGGGACTTATGAGAGGTTGGTTTCTTCGAATTTATCTTTTTATGAGGCGAACAATGCAAATTGTCCGCCTTTTTTTTCTGATTTTGTTTTGACTTCTTTTTGTGTCCTAATAGCCCCATGCAGTAAGTATCTTGTGTGCCAATTCAAAATTGCCCAAACCATAGCCCCATTGATCGGTAGGATTGTTGTAATGATTTGATGATAAATGAATTGCATTGATAATTGTTTCCGGATTTGCATTCGGATGTGCTTGCATTAGGCATAATGTACTTCCGGCGACTATCGGCGATGCAAACGAAGTTCCGGGATATGCGTTGATTGTTTTTTTGTCTTTGCTGCAATATGCCATATAACCTTCTGCGCAAACATCCGGTTTTATTCTTCCGTCGGCTGTAGGACCGAAAGATGAGAAAAATGCAGGTTCTATTCCTTTGAAACTCATAACAGCACCAACCGACAAACAATTGTCAGCATCAGCGGGACAACTTATTTTTTTCCATTCCTCGTCGCCCTCGTTGCCGGCTGCTAATACTACTACAATTCCGCGACTTGCTGCAATATCTGCCGCTTGTGTACTGATTCCGATTTCTCCGTTGAGTTCTTCGTGTGTATGATTGTGAAGTTTTTTGTCGAATTCGTTGTAACCGAGTGAACTGTTTATCAAGTCAACACCGATACTGTCGGCTCTTTCTGCGGCTTCTGCCCAATTGAATTCTTCAATCTCGTATTCCGAACCTCCGTCTTCTGAATTGTAAAGATAAAATTCCGCTTCGGGAGAAGTTCCTACAAGCCATCCTTCTGCGTTTGATGCCATGCAACTCATAACCGCTGTTCCGTGCCAATCGTCTGTGAAAACGTTTGATTTGTCGGTTACAAAGTTCCAAATCTCAGGAACACGATTTTCATAAAATGCTTTGTTCATCACTTGTACTTTTCGGGCTTTTTTGAAACCACCGTCAATAATTGCCGCTTTCATTCCTTCGCCGCGATAACCCATTTCGTGAAGTACGTTGGTTTTTATCATTGTTACTTGTTTTTGACTGTATCCGTAGTCAATAGGCTTGTGTGTAGCTTTTGTGGATATTCCGCTTGTGTCAGGCATTTTAAGCGTCTGTTTTTGTGCTGCGGCTTTCGGCTTTGCGGCTCTGAAGTTATAATTTAAGTCAACAAAAGATACGTTTTTCAGTTTGTCGATTTTTTCGATTTTGGTTTTCAGTACTACACAATTCAGCCATTTGCTTTTTGCATCGATTTTGAAACCCATTTTTGTAAGCGAATCCAGATATTGAGGATTGATCGGCAAATCTGTTTCGTCGATTTTGATATTGAATTTTTTTCGTCTGTCGATAGATTTTTGTGACAGAAATTTTTCCGGATTGTGGATACTGTAAGGTGAGTTGTTTTTGTCTGTTAATTTTACAGCATATTTGCCGGGTGCTACTTCGTATTGAGCATTTGCATTGATACTCAGTAAACTAAGTGATGTAGCAACAATCAATGAATTTAGTAATTTCATCTTTTTTTATTTAAAATTTTACCATGATGTCTAAAAAAATTCCGTGTTGAGGTTTCGTTGTAAACTCTGCATTGTTGTAATCGAAATCCAACTTTGTTTCGAGTTGCGAGTATGAATAGCCTAAACCAATTCCGTATTCGTAGCGGAAATAGTAAAGTCCCAATTGAGCTTCCGGTGCCCAAAAACGGCTTGTAAATTTGTGTTCTGTTTCTTTACCGTTGTTGACAGTGTACTCGTAAGAATAAAATTTTCTGTTGATTTTGATTCCGCAAGTGCCTTTTATACAGAACGCTCCGCCGTTTTCTTGTTTTTTGAATTCCGGCGAACATAGCTCAATGGACGGTTTGATGTAATATCTTGCCCAAAAATCTTTTGCATTGGTGTTGAATGTGTGTTCCCACATATCGTAATCCGTATCTTCTGCGCTCCACCAGCCTATTGAACCGCCGATTCCTGCATATTTGTTCTGAAAAAAATGGTATGTAATTTCCCATTCGTAGAAAGTTCCAAGTCCGGCAACTCTTATTCCTAATTCGTTTTTGCCGAAATCATAGTCGGTACTTTGACATCTCGCACTGTAACTAATTATCAGTCCGATTATTAACATTATTGTCCTTTTCATATTTTTGTTGTTTTTATGTTTTTGAATCAAGCTGTAAAAATACAAAAAAAGAGGCAGTTCAAAAGAATTTATCAACTTTTGAGATCTGCCTCTTTGTACAATAAATATTATGTGGACTGAATTGTTGTATTTCTACAAACCGAATGCGTAATATGCTGCTTGACCGTTAGGATAACGTCCTTCGATATAAACGCCGCCTTTGGTGCCGCTGATTACTTTTTCTATATCTTCTATTTTGTTGATTGTAGTACCGTTGATTTCTGTTACGATGAAACCTTTTTTGATACCTGCGCTGATGAATTTACCGGAACGCAAGTCGGCAACTTTTACACCGTTTTTGAGTCCGAGTTTTTTCAATTCTGAGTTTGAAAGTTCCTCAAAAGATGCTCCAAGTACTTCCATCATTTTCTGTTTTTGAACAGAAGTTGTATTGTTTTCGTTTTTGAAAGTAATTGTAGAATTGATAGTTTTGCCGTCTCTTATGAATGTAATTTCGGTTTTGTCGCCCGGACGGAATTTGTTAACTTGTTCCTGAAGTTGGGCTACAGTGTTGGTTTTTACAGAGTTAACACTTGTAATTACATCGCCTTCTTTTACACCGGCATCAGAAGCTGAAGAGCCTTTCATTACATCGTTTACGTATACGCCGTTGATTTTGCTAAGGCCGAGTTCTTCTGCTTTTTCTGAAGTAAGGTCAGAAATATGGATTCCGAGCAAAGCACGTTGTACAACACCGTATTCCATCAAATCGGAAATTACTTTTTGTACAATACTTACCGGAACTGCAAATGCGTAACCTGTAAAAGTTCCTGTCTGAGAAGCAATTGCAGTATTGATACCAACAAGTTGACCGTCAGTATTAACAAGTGCGCCGCCTGAGTTGCCCGGATTTACGGCTGCATCGGTTTGAATAAACGATTCGATTGCGCCGCCTTTGCGGTCGATGATATTGATATTTCTTGCTTTGGCACTTACGATACCGGCTGTAATTGTTGAAGTCAAATTGAACGGATTACCGATTGCGAGTACCCATTCGCCGATTTTCAGATTGTCGCTGTTGCCGAATGGAATTACTGTAAGCGAATCAGCCTCTATTTTCAACAATGCAATATCAGTAGCGGGGTCAGTACCGATAAGTTTTGCCGGGTAAGAGCGTCTGTCGTTGAGTACAACTTCTATCTCGGTAGAGTTTTCAATTACGTGATTGTTCGTTACGATATAACCCTCTTTCGAGATAATTACGCCCGAACCTGATGCTTGAGATTGTTGTTGCTCCGGCATTGACGGCATTCCAAAGAAATATTGGAAAAGCGGATTGTCATAACCTTGTACTTCTTGTACATATTTCGTTTTAACGTGTACTACGCCGTCGATACATTTTTCGGCTGCTGTTGTAAATTCTGTCGGTGTTGCCGATGCGTAAGAAGTTGGCAACGAAGTAAAATGTGTTTGTGTAAAATTAGTATCCGTTGATTTTTCTTTTTTGTTGTCAAATGCGTTTGAAATTCCTACTCCGGCTATGCCTCCTGCTAAACCTACTGCGAAGACAATGAGCAAGTATTTGAGATTCATTTGTTTCATAATTTTGTCTCCTTTTTATAATATTTTTTAATTTCTTATTTCTGATGCAAATATAAACTGCGTTTTTGAGTTGACAAAATTACTTAACATGAGTTAACATTATTTGATGGAATTTTAACCTTAACTCGGATTTAATTAAAATTATTAAAAATAAGAACAGGTTGTCGCGTGTTAAATTACTTGAGCAACCAATATTTTCTCTCTTTTTCCTCCATGTGTTCTATTGCGTATCTCAGTGATGTTCTGGACATCTCGGCGTGATGATCCTCCAAAAATTCGCGTAAAACGTCCAATCCGTTGTGTTTGCCTGCTTCTCTGAGCATCCAGCCTACTGCTTTTTGTATCAGGTCGTGTTTATGACTTATTAACTTTTGGGCGTATCTGAATGCAAATTCCGGTTTGCCGTAGTGAGAGGTTGTCCAGGTAAATACAATTGAAATACGTTGTTGCCAAAGGTTCTCACTTTCAGAAAGTTTGTCGGTGATTTCAAGTTTTTCGTCGTCGCTAAGCATCGATTTTAACATCATCCATTTGCCTACAAGTTTCGGTGCGCTCATGTCTACAAGATCCCAATTGTTGGCTTTGGTAGAATTTTCAAGGTAAAAACGGATTATTTCGTCGCGCTCGGCTATTACTTTTATATCGTTGTCGTATTTGGGTTTGCAAAGTTTGTCAAATTGTTCTACAAGAATCAGAAAACCGCAGAGCCTTACTTCGTGATATTTGGAATCGATAAGTTTTTGAATTTCTTCGCGTTGCAAATCTTTGTTTGCTTTTACAAATTGCCTTGTAACCGGAACTTTCAGACCGATAAACTCGTCGCCGTATCCGTATTCTCCCTCGCCGGTTTTGAAAAATCTCATGAGATTTTGTTTCTGATACTCATCGCCCAAAGCGAGCATTTGCTCTATAATTTTGTCTGCTGTCATGATTTTTTTTCTGATTATTTTACGGTCAAAGATAATGAAACTTTTCATAGTCTGCAAAAAACAAAGCCGCCTTGTCGGATGACAAAAGCGGCTGAAAAAATAGAGGGATATAAAAATAAAGAGATTTCTTGTAACAAAAAATAAATTAAGTTGTTATGCAATATCAATTTCTAATGTTACAATTGTTTTATTAAGTAACTGGTAACCGATTTCCCCGAATGTGTAAACACCGTTGAAATTGATATTCTTGTATTGGAAGTCGCCGAGTAAAAAATATGAAGTACATGAGAAACAAGCAATTATATCTCTCTTGTCCTTCAAATTTTGATTGAATGCAAGTTGATAATTGTCGTTTTGTCTTACCAAATAGTACAAATCGGTTTCGTACGCCGGTGAGAAAAACGATACAATTCCTCTTTCTGTATCAACAAATTTGATATCTCTGTTGACCAAAGCTCCGTTTTGAGACGAAATCAATTGAGGATAATGTCCGATTTTGCTTTTGACTTCTGCCAAATAATGAGCGATATTGCTTTGTTTTCCATCTATTAAACAATCTGACTGTACGAAAGATGTTTTCGGAAATTTTATTGTCGGTGAATCTTTGTCAATAGTATCAAGATTGATAATTTCGGCTCTTATTCTCAGTCTGTCAGACATCTTGATATACATCACTGCGGCTTTTTCGTTGGTGAGTACTGTATCGTTACCAACTGCTACCTTCGGTTTTTCTTTGCCGTAGTTTTCAAACAAACAGCTTGAAACATAGCCGACTACCGGATTATCGTAAATCTTGTCAAACTCAAGAGAATGAAGCGAAAATTCATAATATACCGGCGATTCCAACGGTAATATTACGAAAATAAATCCGTTTTGGAATCTGTTGCGGGTTGCGATTTCGTGGATTTCCGATTCGTCCATCATCGTAATTTCCACATCTTCCGCAAAATGTGAAAAATCATCAACGTAAATTTTGTCGTTACAGATTTTTCCTACCGAATCCATAAAATAAGGTGTCATTCCGGCAATCCATTGTCCTTTCGGAAGTCCGGAAAGTATTTGTTCGCTGCCGCAAAGGTGCATTACGCGACCTTCTTTTATGAATTCTATTACTTGTTCTCTTGTGTATAATTTGTTTTTCATAGTTTGAAATGTGAATTTTTGTGGTTGCTTTTGAACCCTTTGTTGTAATTTTTTTTTTGTATAGATTGTAGTTTGTATTCGCTTATTTTTTTTTCGGCTTAAAGATAATAAATTTTTATTTAAATATTAACAAAAAAAGAATTTTTTTTGAAAAATATTTTTTGTAGGTTCGTTATATGTTATATTACTGTTAATTATATAAAACAGTTTTGCACTATGAAAAACAAATTATGAGCAGTTAAATTTTATCAAAATTTTCTTCAGAAATGCTTACTTGATTCATTATACTTTGTATATCTTTTTTGGTAATTGATTCAAAATTAGGTGGATAACTGCACGGAATAATTCCTGCCATGTCTGCAAAACCCGGTGAAACTAAAATTCTGCTTTCGTCGGTGCGAAAATATTCATCGGGACGGTGTTTTTCTCTCGGAAATACTATTATTCTATATATTTTTTGTTTAAAAACTATTCCAATATTAGTTTCCGGTTCTGTGGTATTGTATATTTTGTTGACTTTGTTTAAAATTTCTTCTGCTTTCTTTGTCGCTTCTTGAATATCATCGTTTTCTATAACCAAAAATCTGCGTGTACCGTCGTTTATTTTTGTTACGAAGTCGTTTTGGTTGACAGTGTACAGTTTTTTCATGCTGTCGATTTCCGTAAATACCGGCAAATCAGATTCTTCTCCGGCTTGAAAATGACAATGAAACGGTGCTGATGCTCCTGATTTCGGACTGTTGTAAAATACAACCATGTTTTCTAAGTCTTTGGCTAATTCCAACATGGTTGTTATATTATTTTGTATGGTTTGCGGAGTGTGCAGTTTGCTTACAATCGTGAGATGTTTTTTCAAAATAGGGTAGGGGTTTACAAACAATGTAAAATCCTTGTTGTAATCCATTCCCAATTGATATTCAGGCATATTCGGTCTGCAAAGAAAACATCTGCTTTGGTCGAGCGGCTTGTTGATATTTGCTGTTGAGGATTTTATTCGTCCGGGATTCAATTGCAAAACGTATTTGAATCCGTTGAAATTCAATTCTTTAAGTTTGCTTGCCGCAAGATTTCTGAATGTTTCTTTGTAGAAACTGCTGTATTCAATCTGATGATTGTAAAAAAAACTGATATCCATTTTTGTAAAGCGATTTTAGTAATCCAATTCCGCAACGGTAATACCTGCGCCGCCGAGTTCTATTTTTTCGTCGTGACATCGTGATACTATAAGTTGTGAATTGAGATAATCACGTATCATAGAGCGTAATGCGCCGGTGCCTGTTCCGTGTAATATTTTGATTTCATGATGATTAGATGCAAGAGCTTCGTCGAGATATTTTGCAACTTTTTCTATAGCCTCGTCGCCTCGCAGGCCGCGAACATCGAGCCCGAACATGAAACTGCCTGATTTCTTTTCGGTTTCGATATTTACATTTACTTTAGGTTTTAGGATTTCTTGCTTTTTCTCTCCGCTTTTTTTCGCACGTTTCAATCTCTTGATATCAACAAAAGTTTGCATCATTCCCATTTGTAAAAGTGCTTTTCCGTCTTTTACATCAAGAATTGTAAGTTCGGTTTCCGATTCGTCGAGAAAAACTTTGTCGCCGGCTTGCAACGGTTTTTCTTTCGGCGGAAGTATTTGTGCTAATTTTTGCTCTTTTTCAAGACGTTTCTTTTCTCTGCGTTCTGCCTTTTCACGTTGTTTTTGACGCAGTTTTTCTATTTTTTCGTCAATTTTGCGGTCTTCTTCGCTGATTTCGTTCATCAGATTTTCGGTAATTTCCTTGTAATTTTTACGGATTTCTTTGGTCTGATTTTTTTCAGCTTCGGCATTTTTTATGTCCAAAATTGTTCGCTCTATTTGACGATTGGCTTCTTTTAAAATTTCTTCAAGCTTAATTTTTGTAGCTTTAAGAATATTTTTGCGTTCTTTGAGCGTGTATTCGGTTTCGGTTCTGAAGAAGTTTTCTTGCTTTTCGAGATTTTGTTCGCGAATTTCTGCATTACCGAGTTTTATTTTCAACATCCGGTGTTCTTCTTCTATTTCTTGCATTCTGCGCTCATAATCAATATGTTCACGACCTGCAATTTCTTCGGCTTTTTCCAACAATGCATCGTCGAGACCTATACGTTTTGCCATCTCAAATGCAAATGAATTTCCGGTTTTGCCGGTTTCCATTATGAAAAGTGGTTGCATGTTGGTATTGTCGTAAAGCATTGCGCCGTTTGCAATCCCTTCTGTAACAGTAGCATAGTTTTTTAGATTGGTATAATGTGTTGTAATTACACCTTTTACTTTTCTGTTGTTGAGACGTTCCAAAATGGCTTCGGCAATTGCACCGCCGAGTATCGGTTCTGTTCCTGAACCGAATTCGTCTATCATCATGAGTGAATTTTTGCCGGCATGGTCCAAAAACTGTTTCATGTTGGTAAGGTGCGAACTGTATGTACTTAAATCATTTTCAATACTTTGCTCGTCTCCGATATCAATAAAGATGTCATTAAAAATTCCGAGATTAGAATTCGGACTTACGGGTGTGAGCATTCCGCATTGATGCATGTATTGTATCAATCCGACTGTTTTCAAACATACGGATTTGCCTCCCGCATTCGGACCTGAAATCATGATAATTCTTTGTTTTTCATTGATTTCGATATCCAACGGTACTACTTTTTTGCCTTCTGATTTTAGAGTGTGATCCAATATCGGATGTCGTGCCAAACGCATATCAAGTACCGGCTGATTCGACAGATGCGGCAAATCGGCATTCATATCAAGTGCAAGACGTGCTTTGGCTCTTGCAAAATCGGTTTCGGCGAGTATATCGTTGGCTGCCAACAAATCAGGAACGTATTCCCGGATTTTGTCGGTAAGTTCTATCAAAATTTTGGTAATTTCTCTGCGTTCCTGAAATTGAAGTTCTCGAACTGCATTGTTGAGCTCGATACTTTCCATCGGTTCGATAAACGCAGTTTTGCCGGAAGCCGATTCATCCGAAATTATACCTTGAATTTTCCTTTTGTTGCCTGCCGAAACGGGTATCAACAATTTGCCGTCGCGGATGTTGAGTTCTGCATCGGGTTCGCACCAACCTTGAGTTTTGGCGGTACGGAGCAAACGGTTAACAACGGCTGAGATACTTGAAGTTTTGCTGCGGATACTTTCGCGAATTTTTCTCAGTTCCGGACTTGCATCGTCGCGGATTTCGCCGTTGCTGTCCATTACTCGTTCTATAAATTGAAAAAGTCTCTGTTCCAAACAGATACCTTCACAAAGTTCTCTTAAATACGGATATTCGTTTTCGTTGACACGTTTGAAAAAGCGTGTAATATTTCTCAATGTGTAGCAAGATTTTAGTAAATCCGAAAGTTCCTGCTGAGTGAGATATGTATTTTCTTTGCTGATTTTTTTTAGAGCTTGTCTGCTGTCCAAATAGTTGTCTTGCGGAAAATCTTTGTTGAGTGTACAAATTTCTTTAAATTCTTGAGCAAGACTTAATTGTTTTTTGATATAGCCAAAATCGTTGGTGAACTTCATTTCGTCCACTTTGTCAGTACCCAATTTGCTTGTACATTTGTCTTTTAGCCAGTTTCTTAATTTATAAAATCCTGTTTTTAACTCAAAGTTCTTAGGATAAATCATCTGTAATATTTAATGTGTGAATTCGGATGCAAAATTAGCAAAAAAAATGGCATCTTAGTTTTTTTTAAGATGCCATTTTAATTTTAAGGTTGATTGTTTTTTTTAAGAACTGTTACAATCAAAGAATCTTAATTCTCGGTTTCAGAATCTGAATTAGCGTCCTTTGGCTTGTTATCGCTGTCAGGAGTGTTTGAGTCAGACTTAGAATCAGAATTTTGGTTCTTTGATTCGTTCTTTTTGAGATTTGGTTTAAAAAGAATACGGTGCGAATATTTCCATCTCAGATGTTCGTCACCATCGTCTCCGGTTACCCAGCACAAAGAACTGTCAACATCAAGATCGTATCTTTCTGCAAGTTCTTTAGGAATTTTGTTTTTCTTCAAATCTTTGAGGTATTTGCCGATAAGCGTATATTCCTCAAATTTTTCCTTCTTGAGAAGGGTTTTGCGATACTCCAGCAGAATTCTGGGCATATTCTGCTTCTTAATTCGCGCTTTTTTCAAGGCTTGTAACAGGTACCAAATGATTAAAAATCCTACAACGAGGGTTACTAATCCTAAGAAACCGCCGAGAAAATAGCCGAAACCTTTAAAAATTGTAGTTGCCATGTTTCTGTACGTTTATATAAAAAATGATAGTGGTGCAAAATTATAACATTATTTTTGTTCTACAAAACGCTAAATTTGCACTTTAAATTTATTTTGTATAGCTAAGAAAATGATTTTCAAAAAATTATTATTCTCAAAAAAAAAAATAGTTTAATAGCATTTTTTTTGTAACCGAAAATTTACAAATTATCTCCTGAAAAAAATTAATGGTGGTTAACTCTTAGATTGTCAAAAAATTATTCTGCTTAATAAAAATTAATGATTTAGCTTTTGATTTTTTGTATTTTGTTGTTGCAAATCGTCGGAAAAAAGTGTCTTAGCTGTAGTCAGAGTAAAAATAATACCAATTAATGTTTCTTGTATAATACAAAATAATATCCTAAATTTGCGGAGAACAATAAATAAATCCATCACTATGAGTCAGTTTATAGATTACGGAAATATTGATTTTAGAGGAACTCTGAACAGCAATTTTATCGATAAATCGGGTCTTATTGAACGGCGAAAGTGCCACAGTAAGAGTGTCAAGCTTTCGTAACGATATGAAGAATATTGATTCGTGCGATGACGTGTTGACTCTTCTTGTTCACCTCGGATACCTGTTGTATAATCCCGAACCCCGTAGCGTAACCATACCAAATACAGAGGTTTCCGAAGAATTTGAAAACCTGTAAGTTTTTCTCTCATTATAAATTTCAAATTGTTGATACTATATACTGAAAGAATCACGTCTTTGGCATCGTCTAAATCCAAAAACAATGTGAAATTTCCATTATTGGGATTTGGTCCTATTTTACAATCCAGTATCTCGTGTACTTTGCCGGTGGAATCGCCGTAACATGCCACGTGTGTAATCTCGTATTCGTTAACTACCAATGTATCAGGTACAATTGCACTGTTAGTAGTGTCGTAACTTCTGCTAACTTTTTATTTATTTGAAAAATGTATTTGTTATTGAATATGAATGTTATACAATATGTTTTTTGTCCACTTGCATTTGCATTTATGTGATTGCTGTAAGAATCTCCATTTTATAAAAAATTGGAGATTGTAATTTCTGTATGTGTTTGCGCTTTAGCAAACACTGTAATAGGTATTATTGTTATTATTATTTATAATTATTGATATAAAAATAGCAGTAAAATATTATTGTTGTTAAATAATTTACTGCTATTTATTTAATTTTAATTAATTTTTTACAACGATTGGATAACCATCTTTGTATTTTTTAATTTCGGCACAAAATAATTGCCGTACTTTCCAAACCCGGGAAAACGGCTGTTGAGATAGGATTTAAAAACGATTAGTTTCATTTTGTGTTACAAAATTTTTGACTTATATTTGTTGTCCTAAAATTACTTTGCCATGGCACAATTAATTGCAAATCCGATTTACGATTCGGCATTTAAATATATGATGCAAAACGAGCGGGCTGCTACCGTTTTGCTTGAGAATCTTCTTGATAAAGAGATACTTAAACTCGAAGTCCTCACTAACGACACACCGATTATTGAAGAAAAAAGCGGCGTTAGGATTTTGCGTCTTGATTTTTCCGCAAAAGTAAGAGACAGGAAAACCGGTGAAACCGAACTCGTAACTATTGAACTTCAAAAATCGTATCTTGATACCGAAATTATGCGTTTCCGTACCTATCTCGCTCAGCAATATTCTGACATCAAAAAGACTGATACAGAGATGTTTAAAACTTGGCGCA
>JAFXZT010000058.1 GCA_017541145.1 Bacteroidales bacterium
GGTTTCCGCTACCAAGATAGTCAAAACCGTATATTTGTGTAGCAGTATCAGGCAAAAAGTTGATTTTCCACTGCGCCAGCGAATCGCTTTTGCGGTGGTAATCCTTTAATAATGCGGCGTTTCCGCCCGTCGCCCGATATTCTTTGATGCCCATTACTTGTCCGTTTTGTGAATAAACCAAGCTGTCGCCTTTGCCGTCGGTTATCAACGTTTGCGACGGATTTTTGTGAAGGTCAAATTCGGTTTCTGTCGTAGAACCGTCTGAATTTACAACAACAGCTACAAACTCACCACTTTCACGGCGGTAAAGGTAATCAAATTTTTGGTCAATTACAATTGTATCACGAATTTTTGACGACGTTGCCAAAGAATTTCCATCAAGCCAAAGCGATTTTACGTAATTCGCCAATTCTTCGGGCTCAACCATGCCAACGGGTGTGTCGATGCTACGGTAACGAGTTGTAATTATTTGATTATCAGTATTTATCTTGGTATCCCAAAATTCACACGCTATTTTTGCTCCGCCCCAAGCGTTCATAATCAAATAAAACTGTCCTTGCAAAACGCCGTCACCATCTGATTTACAATTGATTATCTCATAATCTGACGAGCCGTTGGACTCCGAAACGATGTCGCCTTCTTTGAAATCAGTTTTCAATTCAAAATTTGTAATTTCGACTTTTGGGAACTGATAACCGCACGGATATTTCGGCTCAACTATCTGAGGTGCAGCGTATTTGATGGTGTCCCAATCCGACCAGTTAGAACAACGGCTGTCGTCGCCCCAACATTGAGCTTTTACGCGAAACAAAATTGTATATTCTTTTTCTGGTGCTGATGCCAATGTAAATTTTGGTTCGTCTTTTTCCATCGCTATCGTTTTGGTAGTCTGAGGATTATAATATTCTACGTAATATTTTGTGTGTCCCTCAGCAGCGTTCCATGTAACGGTTGCTTGACGGTTTCGCTCGTTGATTTTATGTTTTAAGCCCGTAACAGGAACGGGTAAGTGCTTGTAAATAAAGCTTCTAACTTCGCTTTTACCATTTTGCAAAAACGTTGCTTTTTCAAACGGATCGTATGCCGTAACGCGCCAACAATATTTTTGACCAATTTCAAAGGGAAAATTTGCAAGCAAAAACTGATATTTTTCGTCGAACAAATTTTCCATAGTAAAATCAGCATGACGCTGAGCCTCAACGTTTTTGTCGTTAATATTTTGTTTCCAAAGTTCAAATTTATAACGATAATTGCAACGAGTGGCGATATTTGCGCCGCCATTGTCACCACGCCAAGTAAAATTTACAAATTGATTGTCGTTTTCAATTGTAAAATTATCGTCCGGACTTGTCAATTTTGGCGGCGCAATCATCACGGATTTTAGTAAAATCTGTGCAGTATTGCTGACAATTTTTCCAGTTCTGGTGTCACGAGCGTAGATTTTTAAGATGTTTTGACCGTCTTGAAAATTTGACTTTTTGTAATTCAAATAATACGTATTAAAAATACATTCCAAGTCCTGACCGGTAAGCGTAAGTGTCTCACCTGAACCGATTTGGAAAGTTTTTGAGATGTTCGGACTTTTGGTTTGAATATAAGTTTTGAGACCGTTTGTTACCGACATGTAAAGTTGGATTTGCAAATAAGGATCTTTGAAGTCAGTATTTCTGACAATTACAGTTAACATCCCGGCATTTTTGGGCGAATAATAATCTGAAAGTTTTGCGCTATAATTTCCGCAACCCAAAATACTGATATTTATCGAGTTAGAACCTTGCGCAAATGCAGCAAAAGAATAAAAAAGAAAAATCAGGCAAAATAAAACAGCCAATTTGTTGAACATCAACAAATTGTGATTTTTACCATGGGGTGGAATTTTATTTACATTTGCAGTCATTTTGAATCTTTTTTTAGCTTTTTTAACGTTGCGAAATTAGAATAAACTTTTTGAAGTAACAAAAAATAGAAAATAATTTTTCCTCTGATCACGGCTCTTTCATTTAAACATTTATCACCGAATAAAACGAATTAAACAAATTGTTTTACCGTGAATTACATTAAACAAATGACGCAAGCGGCGGCGATTATAACGAATGCACAAAAATTCATTAAATTTGTAAAATTAGAATACAAATTGTTGAATTTTAATTTATTAGTAGTGTTTTAAATTTCGTTTTATTCGATTAAAATTAACTCGTCCAAATTTTAACGGAACACTAATGACTAATGATTTTAAATTATTTTAGTAAAAATATTTTGCGTTGTCTTGTCTTTTATACATATTTTTGCTGTTAAACTTTTTAATTTATGAAACATATTTTTTTAATTTTAACATTTTTATCTACACTGATTTCCAACAGCGTATTTTCTCAAGTAGAAAAAATTCAAACTCCGAGAAGTTTTCAGTTGACTGATTTTTGTTTATCTGACATCAAAACTGTAAAAATTTCTCCGCCCGTATTTTCAAAATCTTCTCAAAAGTCAGACGGGCGTTTGGCTTTTGCGAAAATTATTCCTGTTGACATCGATTTTTTTGAAAATTCTGCAATAAAATTAATTCCCGACGGCGAGATTTATTCTTTGATGATTTCTTCTGTAAGTGCTTTTTCTCTCGGATTTTATTTTCAGGATTTTGAATTGAAAGACGGTGTTGAACTTTATCTTTACAGTTCTGACCGTAAGGATGTTATCGGTGCAATTACTTCCGAAAACAATCGCAGTAACAAGACTTTGAAAACAGCTCAAGTTGTTGGTGATTCGGTGTTTATCGAACTTTTTGTTCCAAAACAAATTGAGCAGCCGGATTTTAAAATTTCTAAAATTTATTACGATTTTCATAATTTGTTCGGTTACGAGCAACAGACTTTGCAAAAAGCCATTAAGTCATCGTGTTACAATGAGATAGATATAAATTGCGAAGTCGGTCAAGATTTTCAAGATATAAAACACGCAGTTTTGAAATACACTTTTGACGAGGACGATTATCAATATTTGTGTACCGGAGCGTTAATCAACAATTACAAAAATGATTGTACACCTTACGTTTTAACAGCGGCTCATTGTATTTGTAAAAACGAACAAGCGCAAACTTTGGTTGCATATTTCAATTACGAAATTGCAGAATGTGGAAATAATGTAAAGCCTAAAACTCAGTCACTTGAAGGTGCTACGATTGTTGCAACATCGGAGCTGAAAAGTGTTAATTCGATGTTTAATTCCTCAAAAAAATATCCAGCCTTGGATTTTACATTGTTGAAACTTGATAAAGTTCCGCCGGCAACATATCTGCCTTATTATGCGGGATTTACAACTAACGAAACTTCCAATTTAACATTTACTACTTGTATTCATCATCCCAACGGTGATTACAAAAAAATATCTACCTCAAGCACGGCAGTTTACCAAGATTCTTATCCTAACGACGACGATCCTGATACCAATTATGATTTGATGTCGCATTGGCATATTTCGAGATGGGACAACGGTACTACGGAATCCGGCTCGTCGGGTTCACCGCTTTTTAATATCAAAAAACAGATAATTGGCGATTTATCAGGAGGTTACGCATCTTGTACAAACCCGGTGAATGATTTTTTTCAGATGTTTTCCAAAGCTTGGGAGGCATCGCCAAATGCAGAGAATCAATTGAAATATTGGCTTGCCGGCGAATCGGGAATCACTGAGCTTGAGCATCTTGACCCTTATCATCTTGCTTCAAATTACGTAAAATCCGAAATTCAGGGCGTAATAAATTCTGATACTTCGCAAGTGGAACTAAGTTGGGAAATCATTGATCCTGTATATTTTACAGAAAATTTTGAGAAAATGACTTCCAATTCGGACATCATTACACCGTTTTTGGCAAATACCGACAACGACAACACAATATCCAATTCGGCTCATATCGATTACAGCGGTAAAGGTAATTGTACTTCCTACATCTTGTTGAATTCCAACGACGAAGATTACAAAGCATTTAGCGGGAACAGATGTTTGGCGAGTTTTACAGCTTCAGAGAATTCAACAAACGATTTTCTTATCTTGAACAAATTTTCAGTTTTGCCTTCATCTGTTTTAACATTTGCTGCAAAATCAGTGGGCGGAAAATCAACATTACGGATTTCTCAAAATGCTAATCCTCAGCGTTTTTCAACTATTCAAGAAATTGAAATCGGGGAAGAATGGACAGTTTATACAATTCCGCTTTCTGATTTTTCAGGCTCAACTATTTACTTGAATCTCAATAATATAACAGAATCCGGAAAAAGTGAGGCGTTACTTCTTGATGATATTAAGTTGCAAAAAAATCAGGAAGAATATGAAAATGCGGAACTTGCAGGTTATCAGGTGTTTTGTAACAACGAACTTGTAGCCGAATTGGGTTCGGACGTTACCTCTTATTTTTACAACATCCAAAAAGACGTTTCATACACATTTTTTGTACGAAATGTTTATGCAGACGGCGGAATTTCAGGCATTTACAATTCTGTAACTTTTTACTATAAAATTCCGGAAAAAACTCCGGTTAATGATGTAAAACCCGAAGTGAATTTTTCAAATCTCCTTTATCCGAATCCGGCAAACGATGTAATATATTTCAAGCCGGGTTCTGATATTAGCCGTGCGGTTGCAACGGTAAGAGATGTCAACGGTAAAATATTGTTACAAAACGATTTAGGAGAACTTAAAGCCGGTGAATCATACGCAATTCCGGTTAATAATTTCAAGTCAGGAATTTATATTCTTACTGTTAACAACGGGTCTTACAAAATATCGCTAAAATTTGTTGTTAACTAATCATTTTAAGTTAAACACATTGAACAATGAAAACATCAGTAAGAACTCTCAAAAGATTTTGTTCTTTTCGGAAATTTTTGAATCTAGAATTAGTTTCATTCGGTGATGAGATAGAACAAAATAAATTTGGAGAATAAGAAGCAAACCGCTACTTTTGCGAATGAAACAAAATTTAGAATAAAATTATGTCAAAATATCTTAACCCATATACTGATTTCGGATTCAAAAAACTTTTTGGAACAGAACTTAACAAAGATTTGTTAATCAGCTTTTTAAATGCGTTGTTTGAAAAGTGTAACGAACTTCCAAAAGACGAAATCGAAGACGTAACTTATCTAAATGCCGAAAAACTTGGACGTGCTGCATCGGAGCGTCGTGCCATTTTTGACGTTTATTGTACTACCAAAAGCGGTGCAAAGTTTATCGTTGAAATGCAAAATGTATTTCAACAGTTTTTCAAAGATAGAAGTGTTTACTATTCGTCGTTTCCGATTCGCGAAATGGCAAGAAAAGATACCAAAGAAGAGCCTTGGAGTTACGAATTAAATAACGTCTATACCGTTGGTATTCTGAACTTTGTGTTCAAAGACAAGGAAGAACTTGAAACCGGTGATTTTAAAACAGTCAACGAATTTTCCGACGAAGATTTGTTTCATGTTGTGATGTTGAAAGACCTTACTACGGACAAAGTTTTTTACAAGAAATTAGCATATTTTTACCTCGAAATGCCGAAATTCAACAAAACGGAATCTCAACTTGAAATGATGTACGATAAATGGTTGTTCGTTCTAAAAAATCTTGCCCGTTTGATGGAACGTCCAAAAGAATTGCAAGAACGAGTTTTTGAAAAACTATTCCGTCAAGCCGAAATTGCGATGTTTTCACCCAAAGAGTTTTCAGATTACGAAGAAAGTCTGCATAACTTGTGGGACATAACCAACGCAATGAACGATGCCGAAAACAAAGGCTTCGGAAAAGGCAAGGAGGAAGGCTTGCAACAAGGATTAGAAAAAGGTTTACAACAAGGTCGCGCCGAAGGAAGAGCCGAAGGTAACGCCGAAGGACATTCCGAAGAAAAAATCGAAACTGCCAAACGTATGAAAGCCGACGGATTATCTATTGAAGTAATTGCAAAATATACTCAATTATCTGTTGAAGACGTCAAAAAATTGTAATTGGTAACGATATTCTTGTAGTCTGAAAATAATATATCATAATCATTTGCGAAATTTTTTAATAATTATAAAAAAAACGGAAGTTAATTCTAAAAATTAACTTCCGGTTATATGTTGTATTGTTTTATAATTTTACTTATTTCAACATCGCCTTAGCTTTGTCTACAGCAGCTTGAAGACCTTCAGCTTTTTTGCCGCCGGCAGTTGCGTAGAATGCTTGTCCGCCGCCGCCACCGTTGATTTCTTTACCGGCTTCTTTTACAATTGCTCCGGCATTGAGACCTTTTTCTTTTACAATATTGTCTGACATAATTACAGAAAGTGTAGGTTTGTCATCAATATTTGTTCCAAGTACAACGTAGCAGTTGTCAAGTTGTTGACGAATTTGGAATGAAAGATCTTTCAACAAATCTTTGCTTGACACTTTTACTATTTCAGCGATTACGTTTACACCGTTGATATTTTGAGCTTTAGAAATAAGAGCATCTTTTACGGTAGCAAGTTTTTCGTGTTCAAGAGCATCAATTTGTTTCTTGAGATTTGCATTCTCATCGATGAGAGCTTTTACAGATTTCAAAGCATCTTGTTCGGTTTTAGCCTTGAAAGTGAGTTTCAATTCCGATGCAACTGCGCACTGATTACGAACGTAAAGTTCTGCTGCTTTGCCTGTTAAAGCTTCGATACGGCGTACTCCGGATGCAACGGCTGTTTCGGTAATGATTTTGAAAAATCCGATTTTACCGGTATTTTTTGTATGACATCCGCCGCAAAGTTCTACTGAAGAACCAAATTTTATAACACGAACTTTATCACCGTATTTTTCGCCGAAAAGTGCAATTGCACCTTTCTTTTTAGCTTCATCGATTGGCATATCGCGATATTCTTCCAATTCAATAGCTTCACGGATTTTGTCGTTAACCATGTCTTCTGCTTTGGCGATTTCTTCATCAGTCATTTTTGAGAAATGAGAGAAGTCAAATCTCAGATAATCAGGACAAACCAAAGAACCTTTTTGTTCTACGTGAGTTCCGAGAATTGTTCTGAGAGCTTCGTCAAGCAAGTGAGTTGCTGAGTGGTTACATTCTGAATTGTTGCGTTTTACTTTGTCAACTACAGCCTTGAAAGTTGCAGTTAAATCTTCCGGCAATTCTTTTACAATATGAATTGAAAGACCGTTTTCTTTCTGAGTGTCAGTGATATAAGTTTTTTTACCGTTTGATTCGATATATCCTTGGTCACCAACCTGTCCGCCCATTTCACCGTAGAACGGAGTTTTGTTGAAAACGATTTGATAATATTTTTTGCCTTTGGCTTCCACCTTACGATAACGCCAGATTTTTACTTCGTCTTCTGTATTGTCGTAACCGGTAAAATCCTCTGTTGAGAAATTACCAACTTCTTGCCAGTCAGTAGATTCAATCTTAGCATCTTGACGTGAACGCTCTTTTTGTTTCTGAAGTTCAGCTTCAAATTCAGGTTGATTAAGTGTCAAACCTTTTTCTTTGAGAATCAGTTCAGTAAGGTCGAGCGGGAAACCGTAAGTATCATAAAGTTCAAAAACAGTTTTGCCGTCGATTTCGGTTTTACCGTCGGCAGTAGCTTTTGCAACTACTTTGTCGAGCAATTTGATACCGGTGTCCAAAGTGCGGAGGAATGATGTTTCTTCCTCAATCATAACCTTTTCGATAAGTTCTTTCTGAGCGATAAGTTCAGGATAAGCCTCGCCCATAACAGAATTTAGTGTCGGGAGAAGTTTGTACAAGAACGGTTCGCCTTGTTTCAAGAAAGTGTAAGCATAACGAACAGCGCGGCGCAAAATTCTTCTGATAACATAACCGGCTTTTGCGTTGGCAGGAAGTTGACCGTCAGCAATTGCAAAAGCGATAGCACGGATATGGTCGGCAATTACGCGAGATGCTACGTCAGTTTCTTTTGAGCTACCGTATTTAATACCGGTAAGTCTTCCGATTTCTTGAATTACAGGTTGGAAAATATCAGTATCGTAATTTGATTGTTTACCTTGAAGAGCCATGCAAAGACGTTCAAAACCCATACCTGTATCTACGTGTTTAGCAGGAAGAAGTTCCAACGAACCGTCAGCTTTTCTGTTGAATTGCATGAATACAAGGTTCCAAATTTCAATAACTTGCGGATGAGATTTGTTAACGAGTTCTACGCCCGGAATTTTTGCGCGTTCATCGTCAGAACGGAGGTCAATATGAATTTCGGAGCACGGACCGCACGGACCGGTAGCACCCATTTCCCAAAAATTGTCGTGTTTGTTGCCGAGGATTACTCTGTCGGCTGGTAAGTGTTTGAGCCAATAAGATTTAGCTTCTTCGTCGGCTTCAAGATTTTCTTCTTTAGAACCTTCAAAAACTGTGGCGTATAATCTGTTTTTATCGAGTTTTACCACTTCTGTAAGGAATTCCCACGCCCAGTCAATAATTTCTTTCTTAAAGTAATCACCGAACGACCAGTTGCCAAGCATTTCAAACATCGTGTGGTGATAAGTATCGTGACCAACTTCTTCGAGGTCGTTGTGTTTTCCTGATACTCTCAAACATTTTTGTGAATCGGCAACTCGTTTGTATTTAGCAGGTTCGTTGCCCAAAAATATATCTTTGAACTGGTTCATTCCAGCGTTGGTGAACATCAATGTCGGGTCGTTTTTTACCACCATTGGCGCAGATGGCACAACCTTGTGTTCTTTCGACGCAAAGAAATCCAAAAAGGCTTTGCGTATTTCCTTAGAGGTCATCATTTTAAAATTATCTAAATATATTTTCTAAAAAATTATTGCGCAAAGTTAGTATTTTTCTTTTAAATTTTTTATACCTTTACAAAAATATTTTTAGTTACGTAGCTCAATTTAAATTAACATGAATCTGAATTTACATAATCCGGAAGGTGTTTGGAATTTTTTCAACACGATTCTTACTATTCCGAGAGCTTCCGGCAACGAAAAACGAATTATTGATTTTATCAAAAAGTTTGCTTCTGACAGAAAACTTTTTACTAAATCAGACAATACTGGCAACCTTTTGGTTATAAAGGAAGCAAGTGCCGGCTGTCAGGATTATCGCCCGGTAATGCTTCAGGCTCACGTGGATATGGTTTGTGAGAAAGACAAAGATTTTGAGTTTGACTTCTCTAAAGATACCATTCCGGCTTATGTGGACGGCGATTTCGTAAAAACTCGCGGTACTACTCTCGGTGCCGACGACGGTATCGGTGTGGCTGTTATGCTCGCCGTTTTGGACAGTAAAGAATTGAAGTTCGGTAAAATCGGATGCCTTTTTACTGTAAGCGAAGAAGTCGGCCTTATTGGTGCTAAACGCTTGGACAAGAGTCTTTTGGACGGTTTTGACACTTTGATAAATCTCGATTCGGAGGAGTCTAACATCTTTTATATCGGATGTGCCGGCGGCGAAGGTACAAATGCTGATTTCAATTACGAAAAAATTCAAGTTAACGATAATTATATTTACAAAAAAATCACGGTTTCTGGACTTCTCGGTGGACATTCCGGCGGCGATATTCACAAAAAACGTTGTAATGCCATCTTGATTCTCAATCGTTTGTTGTGGTTGTTTCAGAAAAAAACAGATTTTTGTCTTGTAAGTTTCAATGGGGGAGGACTTCGTAATGCAATTCCCCGTGATGCTGAGGCTGTTATCGCCTTTGCTCCCGAACTTGAAGAAAGTTTTTACAAAATTTACAATTATTATCTTATTGATACTAAGGGAATTTTCGCTGAGTCTGATCCGGGTTTAACAATTAGTGTAACCGATACCGACAAAACCGGTACATGTATAGATCATGCTACACGAAGAAATCTTATCTGTACATTGCGCGGTGTTCCGAACGGTGTTATCGAAATGAGCGAATCTATTCCGGGTATTGTAGAAACATCTACAAATGTTGCTTCGGTAAAATTTGCGCAGAGTAGCAACAAGATACAAGTGGTAACCACGCAGCGCAGCCTTTTGGAATTGGAAAAAGCTCTCATTTGCGAGAAAATCGAAACTATTTTTACAATGGGACAGGCAAATGTAGTTCATACAAACAATTATCCGGGCTGGTCGCCGAATGTGGATTCCAACATCTTGAAAATTGCCAAATTCTCGTATAAAAGATTGTTTGGAGAAGAGCCGATTGTAACATCAATTCATGCCGGACTGGAATGCGGTATTTTGAAAAATAAAAATACTGCGCTCGACATGATTTCGCTCGGACCTACAATTACTGGAGTACATTCTCCAAGTGAAACGCTTGATATTAAATCAGTTGAAAAAATCTGGACATTACTTGTTGCGATACTCAGAGAGATGAAATGAGAAAATTGCGGATTATATTGTTCTTCGTTTTTTTATTGGCGTCACTGATAGGGGTGTATTATGTCCTTGTGGGTGGGGTAAGAACTTATTCTGTCCGTCAAGAAAAATTTAATCTTTCGTATGATATTGATAAACAAGAAGGTACAATTGTAGACAAAGTAGTTTCGTTTTCCAACAACAACAAACTTTTGGAAGCTGTTGCCAACAAAGATACTGCAAAATTGTCGGCTTATACTTGCGAGATTATCGACCGTTACAAAGTTGACGAGGTGGCGGTTGTGGATAATATCGGTGCTGTTACAAATCATTGTCTGTTGAACAGCAGAAACAATTACGACCAAATTTTGATAGAAGATGCTTTCCGATATGTGAAACAGCTTAGTTTTCAAGAGGTTTTGATGTATCATAGGGTATTTCATGATTCTGTTTTTACTGTTGCAGTATCACGAATCCCAAATCCAAGCAATACAACTCCGGGTTTCAAAGGTTATTTTGCCGTGATTGATTGTTTGAATTTATCCATAAAGCACGATTTTACAATTTCTTATGTAAAAGATTCTGTATACAAAGCTAGTAACAATTATTTGTTCACAAGATCGTTGTATAATCCGGAACATCAGGTTTACGGCTACGTACATTTTGAATTTTCAGACAGTTACAAACAAATGATACAAAGAATGAATATCTTCTTTATTCCGTTTTTTGTACTTGTTGTTTTGGTGTCTATATATTTCGTTTACAGATATTTGAAAGTAATTTCGATTTGTGATTATATAGAAGATTATGGCGATACCAAACGGTTTAATGCTTATTACGAATCTATGCGACAGAGTTTCGCCGGACTTGTGATGTTTGATCCGCTTGGTAATATCAATTTCGCAAATTACTGGTTTTTAAATGTTTCGGGGTATTCTCTGGACGAACTTGTGAACGAACATCCTACACTTTTTGTTACGGAAGAAGGTTCGTCGTTTTTTACATACGATTTTTGGAGACGCTTGTCCAACGGTATCGCTTGGAAAGGTGAAATTATTTTGGTGAAAAAAGACAATTCTCAGTTGAAACTGAAATCTACATTTTCACCTTTTAAAAATAAAGAATTTATTGCGGGTTATACAGCTTTCTTTGAGGATATTACTGCTGAAGATGTCCGTGTAGCCCAGCTTTTGGAATTTTACAGAAAATATTCGGTAATTGTAGAAAATTGTAGCGATGTAATTTGGATTTACGATTACAAAAATAGTAAATTCTCGTTTGTAAGTCCTTCTGTAAAAGTCGTTACAGGATATACACCGGATGATATTATCGGTCGTCCTCTCGAGGATTTCCTTGAGCCGCTGTCGTTTAGGAAAGTAAGTAAAGCATTTCTCGATTATCAAAAAGATAACATCGGAATAGTTTCAAACCGTGGTAATTTGCGACTTACATGCCGTTTGAAATGTTATGACGAGAGTTATTTGGATATGGATTTGTCGATGACTGCCATGTTTTCCGACAATACAAATATTCCGACCGAAATTGTTGCAATTACTCGTGATATTACTGAAAATCAGAAGATTCATAAGCGACTTTCTGATTCTGAAAACAAATATCGTATCATTGCCGAAAATACTGCTGACATGATTTGGAAAATTGATGCTAATGATTTCAGTATCAATTATGTAAGCAGATCGGGAACTTCTATGCTTGGATATTCTCATCCGGAATTTCTCAACATGAATTTAAAAGATTTGTTGACAACTGACATCTGGACTAAGATTTCCAACAAAGCAAAACGTTTGGTGGATTTGAATGTTGAGACAACAAATTACAGGTTCAAATGTTCGGCGATTTGTAAAAACGGTGATATCAAAGAATTGGAATCCGTGGTGTCAATCATCACAGATTCACACGGTTACAAAGAATTTTTGGGAGTAAGCCGCGATGTTACCGAATCGTTGAAAAACGAGCGTCGTTTGCGTGATACACTTTCCCAAATGCAGCTTTTGCTTGAAACCTTGCCGGCAAAGATTTTTATGAAAGATCTTTACGGTCAGTATATCCTTGCGAATAGCAGGTTTGCTGACGGAATCGGCATTACGCTTGACAAAATTGTGGGTTATACTTCGGATGAAATTCCAATTCCTGAAGATGCAAAAGTTCTGTTAAGTCAGGACGAAGTGATTCTGAAAACCGGGATATCGTTTATCAATCAAGAAGTCTTTATCAAGAGTTTCAACGATAAAGGTAAATGGTATTCGGTTTCTCAAGTGCCGTATTCCGACAATGGAAAAGTTATCGGAATTATTGGTATTCTTGTGGATATCAGCAATTTGAAACTTTATGAACAGATTCTGAAAGATACAAATATTCAGTTTGAAAATACAATTAAAAATTTCAGCGATGTATTTGTAAGAGTAGATTTGCATGGCGTGATACAAATGGCAAATCCTGCGATTTGTGAATTCCTCGGTGTGGATAGTGTGGATCAAGTACTTGGCAGAAAAGTTCAGGATTTGGTAGATTCAGATGTCGATTGGGTGGAACTTGTAACGGGCGGTCGTGTTTACAATTACGCTTTCAAGATGCGCAATCTGTTGGGTAAAAATATGTTTTGCGAGACTTCAATTATTGTTTTCAACGATAAATACGGAGTTGCTGCCGGTTACGAGGCTGTAGCCCGCGATATTACTGAGCGAAAACTTCATGAACAACAGCTTAATACTTTAACACAGGATTTGATGAGTTCGTTGGAGCAAACCAAGATTCAAAAAAACATGATAGAATCTGCTCACCGTGGAATTACTGAAAGTTTGAATTACGCAAAACGTATTCAGGATGCGTTGTTGAAATCTTCGTTGGAAAATATCCGAAGATATATGCCGAACAGTTTCATGCTTTATCAACCGCGAGAAATTGTGGGTGGTGACTTCGCGTATGTTAGTCAGATTGCAAATGGAATTGTATGTGCTGTGGGCGATTGTACAGGTCACGGCATTCCGGGTGCGTTGATGAGTGTGCTGGCAATCAGTTTGTTGAATGATATTTTCAGCGATTCGTCAGACGGATTTACACCGGCAGAGATACTTGAAAATTTGCGTGAAAGAATCATTGCGACTTTGAGCAATTCGTTGATTTTGCGTGACGGTTTGGATATTTGTATGTTTTACAAGAAATTCGATGACCACAAAATCGTATATTCAGGAGCGAACACACCTTTATATATATGTAGAAATTCTCAAACTATCTGTTTGAAGCCAACACGTTGTCCGATAGGATTGTATCCGGTGCAAAGCAGGTTTGAAAATATTGAGTTTGACATCTTGAAAGATGACATGTTGTATCTTTCATCTGATGGTTATCAAGATCAGTTTGGAATATCCGAAAACCGTAAATATTCTCAAAAAGATTTCATGGATTTGTTAGCAAAAATTTCTCCGGAACCTGTTGAAAAACAGCAAGATGAATTAATAAATAATCTTGCGACATGGCGTGGTTCTCGCAAACAAACCGATGATATTACCGTCTTTGGAATCCGCATGGAAGATATATTTTAGGGAAGTTATTTGGAAATTTACATTTTTAGTTATCACCGAATGGAACGAATTAAGACGAATCCAGTAATTCGACCCAATAAAATCATAATCTTCGATTTCGATTTTTACGAATTTTAAACGAGTAATTCTTCCATTAATTAGTATTCGTAAAATTTGTATTTTAACTTCCGAAAGGAATTTAAAATTTTCGTTGAATAAAAAAAGTTTTTGTTTAATTCGTTTGATTCGGTGATAATAAATTCATTTGTAAAATAATCATTTGCGAAAGTTGAGTAAAATATTTTTGTATCTTTCTGTCGTTTTGAAATTTGGTTATATTTTCGTTTGAAAAATTTTTGTTTTTTGAAATAATAATATATTTTTGTCCGTACAAATAATTTTTAAAACGGACTATTAATATGAAAAAATTCAGTTGCATTATGCTGGCTGCATTTGCTTTGGGCGGTTTGTTAACCTCGTGCGGCGGCAATTCTAATCAAAATGCGCAGACTCCCCAAACCAATCAAGAGGCGCAAGAAAATTCAAACGGTAATGATGTTATAAAAAATGCCGACGGTCAAATTACCCTCAGCGGTACAATCAACCAAAATGTTACGTGGAAAGACCTTGGTTTGCCCGTTGATTACATCGTGGATGGTAAAATTTATCTCGAAGGCAATTCTCTTGTGACCGTAGAGCCGGGTGTTACGATAATGTTCTCAGGCGTGGACGGCGGAATTGACGTTGGCGAAAATGCCGGTTTCAAAATGCAAGGTACTAAGGATAAGCCTATTGTTTTAACCGGACCTGCTAATAATCAGAATATCGGATCGTGGGACGGCGTTGCAATTAGTTCCAACCGTGCCGACAATATTTTGGAATATGTGGAATTTAAAAACGGCGGTTCTAATACTTGGCTTTTGGATATTGTCGGCAAAGCCTCTGTTAAAAACTGTACATTCGACGGCGCAACTCAAAACGGTATTTCCATCGGTCAGGAAGCTAATCTTGTTGCTTTTGAAAACAACACGATTAAGAATTGTAAAGAATATCCGTTGACATTTCATCACAACAGAGAACTCAAAAACTTTGGCTCAGGCAATGTTTTTGAAAACAACGGTAAGCAGTTTATTTATTGTGCTGACAGATATATGTCAGACGATAATTCTAATTTTACTGTTCACAAAGCTGCTGTTCCGTATTTCTTCAACGACGGACTTGATGTTTATAGCCGTGTGACTGTTACATTTGATCCCGGTGTTAAAATCGTGCTCAACCGTAATGTAAAAGTCGGATTAGGCAGAGATGCAGTTATTAAATTAAAAGGTACAGCCGAAGAACCGATTGTTTTTGACGGCGCGGAAGACAAAGCCGGATATTGGGACGGTATCGACTTGAATTTCAGTGATAAAGATTGTATTCTCGAAAACGTAAATATCATAAACGGCGGCAAAGATGAAGGTGCGAGTGCAGCACTTTTTGTCGGCAACGAATGTGTCGGAACTTTAAAGAATGTTTCGATAAGCAAAACTGATTCTCCGATGGGTGTAATTTTTGACAGTGACGAAAATATCAAGAAATTAAAATTGGAAAATATCACGGTTGATAATTCTCCTAAAAATGTAAAATTCCTTGTTAATACTTCAGAAGTTGAAAAAGCTGCTGATAAATTGGAAGATATTTTGAAATAATGTACTAAATTAGTATTTGTAAAGCAGGGCGTGGATGTTTGTCATTTTTCCAATCGTCCTGCTTATTTTTTTGTAGACTTTTATTATATGGTTGTAAATGCAAACATCGCGATAATATCAAGTGTTAACAGGACTAAAGCTCTGATTATTATTTCATTGTTCTTGAAAGTTATGATTTTGCTTTTATTTCCGTATTTTACAGCAAACGGTGGTTGATTTTTATATTTGGGCATCGAAATTATAAAAATAATCAACAAAACAGCTTCTGTAAATCCGCCCATTTCTGCCATTATTTTACCACCGGGATAATTTTTTATGAGGTAAAGTACTCCCGTTGTGATTATTGCATTACTTAAAAACATCAGGATGAAAATGAAATTTTTAAATGAAATTGGTGCAGAATCTCGTTGTAGAATTCCTCTTAATTTTCCTGCTCTTAATAGATATGCCATTATAATGTATACTGCACTCAATGTCATTGCTAATATCATTGCTATTATATCCAAAACCGTATTTTCAGGAATTAGAGACGTTTTATGGCTTACAATTGTTAGTATTATAGTTACTAATGTGCTAATTTCTATTACATTAAATATTTTTTTTTGTCCATGATTTTTTTTATTTGTTGCTTGTTGCAAATTTAGAAATTATTGGGAGTTATTCCAAAGAAAGCGATTGATTTTTGAACATTTTTTAGCTTTAAAAATTTGCTTATTTCAGAAATTATCAGTTATTTTAGGCAAACAAAAACTTCTGCATGAAAGCCGGCAGACGGTCACAATTTGATGTCAAACTAATAAAATCAAAAAAAAATGGACAACAAGATACCATATACTATTCTGCAAATAAAAATGGCAGAAAAAAACGGTGACAACGAAAAAGTTCTCGAATTATATAAGCAACTTATTCAACTTTACGAGGATGCGGGCGACAAAAATACTGCACTCGGTTTGTGTCAAAAACTGATTTCCAAACTCGAAAAATTGCAAGATATTCAAAATCTCGGATTGGTTTACCGCAAAAAAGGTCATTTGTTCGGTTATAATCATTTTGCAATTCCATGTTACAAAAAGGCACTTGAATTGTTCACGCAAATCAACGATGAACTCAACATGGCTAATACAAATTATTGGCTTGGAAAGAAATTGGAGAATGACAATTTTAAGTATTACGATGCGGCTGCTCAATTGTTTTACAAGCTTCAACATGGCGAAGGTACTGCGTTGAGCCTTGTGGGACAGGGAATTTGTCTTACTAATTCGGAAAATTATCCTGAGGCAGAAAAAGTGTTGGAAACGGCTTTGGAAATTGCGCGTCAGATTCAAGAACCGGAAATTTTGGATGATGTACTTTACCGTCTTGCCAGAGTATATTACTTTCAAGAAAAGTTTTTCAAGGGACAAAAACATATTGAGGAGGCGATTGAAATTAATCGTAAAACCGAAGATTTTGAGGATCTTTCGTACATGCTTTTTACTTACGGTAAGATTTTGTTTTCGCTTGAAAAATTCAACGAAGCTTTTGCAGCATTCAAAGAAAGCGAGGATATCAACCGTAAAAACGGAAATCTAACTCCCGTGCCTGAAATTTTGTTTCAACTCGGCAAAACTGCTTTTATGACTGAGGATTATGTGACATCTTTGCTCTATTTTCAGTCGGAAGTTGCGATGCGCAAGGATAGCGATGTTTCCGGAAAATTGATGGCTTATCATAATCTTTCGTTTATTTGTGAAAAACTCAATTACTTGGAAGATGCTATTGAATATGACCTCAAGCAAATTAAACTTTGCGAAAACAATGAATATTACTTAAATGATTTGTTGCAAGCCTATTATCACCTTGCTACGATTTTGTTTTATAAACAGGAATTTTCACAAGCGGAATATGCTTGTGAAAAATGTTTGGAAACTCTTGACGCTCTGAAAGCTACCGACAGCTCTTACGATGATACTGAAAAACGGGATAGTGTTAATGATCTTTTGAATCAAATAAAACAAAATACTCCAAAAGAGCAAGAAGCATTGCCGGAAGTGGAAATTGAGGAAATTTATACCGAAGATTTTGTAAATGAGGTTGTTAAATCGTTGATTTCTGATAATTTGGGCGTGGAAGAGGAAACTGTAACCGAAAATGCAAAACTTGTGGAAGATCTCGGTTGTGACGAGCTTGACGAAGTGGAATTGTTGTTGCAGTTGGAAAAAGAATTCGGAATCACGATTGAGGACGATGATTGGGAAAAGGCAAAAACGGTGGGCGAAGTTATCAATTTGATTTTTTCATTAATAAAAAAATGACGAAACTGAATTTTCTTAGTTTTTTTTAATATTTATAACGGAAAATGCAGATTATATGGAATTTATTATAATGTAAATTTCTTGTATATTCTGTATTTTCTGTTTTTGATTTTGGGTAATTAGTATGCAAATTGTATAACAACAAGTCAAGTAAAAAAGTCGAAGTATAGTAATATTTTGTAAATAACACTTCAGAATGAAAACACGGTGATTTAGAGTAAGAACATTGCCATTTCAAAAAAAAAACGTACCTTTGCAGTTGGAAAATTTTTCGTTTTTTTTGCCTGAAATTATGCTTGAATCGATTATAGAAAAGTATAACGTGCCGGTGCCGCGTTATACAAGTTATCCGCCGGCTAACTATTTCACCGAACTTTCTGCCGGAGAATATGTTGACGCGGTAAAGGAATCTAATACATTGGGAGACAGCAAACTGTCGTTCTATTTTCATATCCCTTTTTGCAAACAATTGTGCCGATATTGCGCCTGCAATTCTTATGCAATGCGCAAAACGGAAGTCGTAAATGATTATATCAAAGCTCTTCATAAGGAAATGGATTTGGTTTTTCCGTTGTTGAACAAAGACCGAAAAACGTCACAAATTCATTACGGCGGCGGCACTCCGACTATTTTGGACGCTGAAATTTTGAAAGAGCTCAACAATCACATCATCAATAATTTCCCTCTGACTGAAAATCCGGAAATAGCGATTGAATGTCATCCCGGTTTTTTAACATTAAACGATTGGGAGAAACTTTGCAATGCAGGTTTTACAAGATTCAGCATCGGTATTCAGGATTTTAATCTCAAGGTGCTGGAAACTGTAGCAAGAAAACCGTCTCAAGAAAATATTTCTGACATCTTTAAAGTTCTCAGAGACAATGGAAAACGGATAAATCTTGATTTCTTGTTCGGACTTCCGTACCAAACTCCGGAAAGTTTTCTTAATACAATTGAAAAAGCTGTAGAACTCGCGCCCGACCGTTTGGTTTTGTTCAGTTATGCGCATGTGCCGTGGTTGAAAAAAGCTCAACTCTATCTTGAAAAAGCCGGCTTGCCCGAAAAAAATGTCAAAGAAGAGATGTTTGAAAAAGCTTCTCAATTCTTGATTTCTGCGGGCTATGTGCGAATCGGAATGGATCATTTTGTAAAACCCGATGACGAACTTTTTGAGGCGTTGAAAGAGGGCAAACTTCATAGAAATTTTCAGGGTTATTGTACACGAAGAACTACAGCTCAGGTTTATGCGTTCGGCGTAACGGGAATTTCTCAGCTCGAAGCCGGTTATGCTCAGAATACCAAGGATATAGAGGAATATTTGTCAATAATATCAAAAGATGAATTGCCGATAAAAAAAGGTTTGTTGCTCTCAAAAAATCAACAAACGGTTCGCAGAATAATTGATACTTTGATGTGCAACTATTCTGTAACTCTTTCTGATGAAGACAAAAAGGAAGTAAATTTTGATACACAAAAACTTTTAGAAATGCAGGAGGATGGAATTATTACATTTGACGGCAATACAATAAAACTTGTACACGAAAGTTCACCGTTTGTACGAAATGTTGCTGCATTGCTTGATCCTCTGATGATAAATACTACGAAATCATTTTCAAAACCGATATAAATAAAAATGAAAAAGGACATTGTTATTATCGGAGCCGGACTTACAGGTCTGACTGCCGCATATTTACTTTCGCAAAAAGGCAAAGAAGTTGTTGTTTTAGACATAAATTCTGTAGCCGGCGGACAGATAAAGACTTTTAATGAAAACGGATTTGTTTTTGAAAGCGGTCCTAATACCGGAGCAATTTCCAATCCCGAAGTTGCCGAGCTGATGATGAAACTTGAAAAAACTTCCGGCGGAAAATGTCTTCTTGAAACTGCTCCCGATGCTTCTAAACGCAGATTGATTTGGAAAGGCGAAAAGTTTCACGCTTTGCCTTCAGGACTTTGGAGCGCAGTTTCCACACCTCTTTTTTCTCTGAAAGACAAGTTCAGAATTTTGGGCGAACCGTGGAGAAAAAAAGGTAACAATCCCAACGAATCGGTAGGGGATTTGGCTCGCCGCAGACTTGGTAAATCGTTTGTAGATTATGCCGTAGATCCTTTTCTTTCCGGAGTTTACGCCGGTAATCCTGATACTCTTGTTACAAAATATGCTTTGCCGAAACTTTATAATTTGGAACAGAATTACGGCAGTTTTGTAAAAGGTTCAATCGCAAAATCCAAAGAACCGAAAACCGACAGAGACCGTCTTGCTACCAAAAAAGTTTTCTCTGCAAAAGGCGGTTTGAGCAATATTACTTCGGCTTTGGCTGATTTTATCGGTTCTGACAATATTTTGTTGGGACTCAAAAATGTTAAAATCGAAAAAAATAACGGTGATAATCCATGGAAAGTTTGTTTTTCAGATTCTGATTCTCAAAACGTAACAATTGAATGCAACAAAGTGATAACTACTTGCGGTTCTTACGCTTTGCCTGAATTGTTGCCTTTTGTTGACAAAGATGATTTAGCTAAGATCAACAATTTGACATACGCTCCGGTTGTACAAGTAAGTGTCGGCGTAAAAGATGCGTTAGGCGGTGATTACAAGGCGTTTGGCGGATTGGTTCCGAGTTGTGAACACAAACAGGTTTTGGGAATTTTGTTTCCGTCGGCATGTTTTACGGGCAGAGCTCCCGAAGAAGGTGCGTTGTTCTCGTTTTTCCTCGGCGGCGTTCGTCATACCGATTATCTTGAAAAATCAGACGAAGAAATTACTGAAATTATTAATCAGGCGTTCCATTCAATGCTCGGATTTCCGAAAGGCTCAACACCTGATTTGTTGAAAATTTTCAGACACAAACATGCAATTCCTCAGTACGAGGTAAATTCCGGTGAACGTTTTGCGGCTGTGGAACGCGTTCAAAATCAGAACCCGGGATTGATAATTGCAGGAAATTTGCGCGACGGAATCGGAATGGCGCACCGTATAAAACAAGCTACAGATATTGCAGGCAGCATCAATTAAAATGAACAATATTTTTACAGATACATTAAACGGGAAAAAATGCAGTCGTCCGCCTGTTTGGCTGATGCGTCAGGCGGGCAGAATACTTCCGCGCTATATGAAAATGCGTGAGAAATATTCCTTTGAACAGCTTTTTACAACTCCCGAACTTGCCGCAGAAGTTACACTTTTGCCGGTGGAAGATTTGGGCGTGGATGCTGCAATACTTTTTAGCGATATTCTTACTGTACCGAAGGCAATGGGTTTGGATATGGATTGGACTCAAAAAGGTCCGGTTTTCAATTCGCCGCTTGTCTTTGAGTCGGACCCGATAAAGAAACTCGATGTAAAAACAGAGTCGCTTTCGTATGTTTATCAAGCTGCCCGCAAAGTAAAGCAAATGAGCGATATACCGCTTATCGGATTTTGCGGAGGTCCGCTTACCGTACTTTGTTATATGTTGGAAGGTGTAAGTTCCAATCAGACTTTTCCACTTTCCAAGACATTTTTTTATCAGCAAACTTCCAAGGCAAAACAACTTATTGATTTGTTGACAGAAGTTACGATAGAATACGCCGAAAAACAATCGGAATGCGGTATTGATGCGTTTCAACTTTTTGAAAGTAACGCCGGAATTGTTCCGCTTGAGATGTACGAAAAATTGTTTTTGCCGGCTGTTACAAGAATTTGTAAAGCTGTAAGAGCCAAGGGAATACCTTTTATATTTTTCGGAAAAGGAATCAGCGGAGGAGTAAATATTGTAAAACCCGAAACTTGTGATTTTTACAGCGCAGATTGGCAAATGCCGTTATCTGTTGTAAGAAAAAATCTTGATAAAGAAATCGGTTTACAAGGAAATTTTGATCCGTGGTTGCTTTTCGCGCCGAAAGACGTAATTGAAAAAGCTGTAATAAATATGAAACCGTTTTTCAAGGAGAATCCGAAATGGATTGCCAATTTGGGTCACGGTGTTTTGGCTAATACTCCGCTTGAAAACGTTAAATTTCTGATTAGCAGAATTAAAGAAACTATCTGGGAATGATACAATATAAGTCAATAAATCATCAGAATACTTCACTTGCAGAACGTGAGGAATATTTTCGCGGATTTTCTTGTGATGAAAATGTTCCTTCGGTGCTGCTGCAAACTTGCAATAGGGTAGAATTGTATTACGGAACGGGAGAAATTCCCGACGATGTGGCACGTCATCTTTTTAGGGTAACTTGCGGATTGGAATCTGCAATTATCGGAGAGCGTGCGGTTCAGGGTCAGGTGAAAGAGGCTTACAACTCGGCAATGGAAAAGACCAAACTTCCGGCAGGACTTCATAAACTTTTTGAGGCGGCTCTCGAGGTAGGTAAACGTGTCAGAACCGAAACCATGATTTCGCACGGTGCTGTAAGTCACTCACTTGCAACTATCGAAATTATTGAACAAGAACATGTTGACCTGAAAAATGCACGTGTTACAATTATCGGTGTCAACAAACTTACTGAAGAAATCATCAAGTTTTTGAAAAACAAAAAAGCCGAACTTGTTTTTCTTGCCAACCGTACTCAGGAAAAAGCCCGCAAAATGGCTGAACCTTACGGAATTGAGATTTACAGGCTTGAAGACAAACAAAAATTTTTGAAAAATACTGATATTCTTATCAGTGCGACTTCGGCTCCGGGTACAATTATCAACAAAGAAGACCTTACGCCCGGAAGACCTTTGCTCGCTATCGATTTGGCTTTTCCGCGTGACATCGATCCCGAAGTTTGCAGCAACGGCGATGTGAAATTGTATAATCTTCAGGACGTGGAAAGCAAAGTAAAAGCCAATATTTCGGTTCGTGAAGACGAGGTTGCAAAGGCTGAACAGATTATAGAAGAATCAATTGTAAAACTTCGTGAAACTATGGAAAGAATTTTTCTTAGCCGCCGACAAATAAGAGTTACGGCAAGAGAAAGCAAACTTTCGCAAATTCAAGTACAAGAACTTTTCAAACGTTTCCCGAATATTGAATACAGACTTGTAACACGTAAATCGTTTGGTGACAAGCATTTGAAAATATCACTTTTGAATTCGGAAGCTCCCGACGATATGTTTACAAGAGAATTGGATTATGCTGTAATTTCCGGTAAAGCGGATATTGCGGTACATTCTGCCAAAGATTTGCCCGAAAAGCTAAATCCCGAACTTGAGGTGATTGCATTGTATGAGGCGTTTGACAAAACTGATTCGCTTGTAAGTCGCAATCATTTGAAATTGATGGATTTACCAAAAGGCAGCAGCGTTGGAACAAGTTCTCCGTTGAGGAAAGCGGAACTTTTGAAACTGCGTCCGGATTTGGAAGTAAAAGGTATCAGAGGTTGCATCGAAGAGAGAGTTGCGATGGTGAAAAACGGCGAAATTGACGCTTTGATTGTTGCAACTTGTGCTCTCAAAAGGTTGGGACTGGAAAACGAAATTGCAGAAATTTTACCGTTTGAAACACATCCGATGCAAGGCAGAATTGCAGTTACAGCCAAAAAGGGTAGGGAAGACCTCAAAAAATTGTTTTCCGAAGGCAGTATTATATGATGACACTTTATACCGGAATTGCGGATTCTGCAATGCAGGAGATGTTGAAAAAAAAGTACGGTGAAATAATTTTTACGCCGTTGATTGAAATTGTACCTGTAAAAGACAAATCGCAATTAAAAGAAGTCGCATCAAAGATTTATGATTTTGATTATCTGCTTTTTACAAGTAGATTTGCGGTGAAATATTTTGTAGAATACTTGTCATTACCGTTTAACAAAAAATTGCAAGTAGTTTCGATAGGCACAACCACATCGCAGACACTTGTAAAATACGGAATTACGGATTTTCAGCAATGTGAAAACGATAATTCTTACGGTGTAATTGATTGGTTTTCAAGTAAAAACAGAGGTAAAATATTGTTTCCCCGTTCGGAAATCGCATTGCCGATAATTCCCGAAGGTTTAACATCGTTGGGATTTGAAACCGTAACAGTTACCGCGTATTCCAATGTAATGCCTTCAGAAGTTAAAAAAGTGGACTTGAACGAAATTTCAAGAATAGTTTTCAGTTCACCGAGTACAATAGATAATTTTGAGCGGCTCTACGGAAGTTTGCCTGCTGACATAGAATATGTAGCTCGCGGACCCGTTACTGAGCGGCATTTACAGAATATTTTAAGTAAATATCAATTATGAAAAGATTTAGAGTATACCGTGTGGATCAAGCTACACGAGACAAATACGCCGATGTAACAGTTGGTGCAGACGATTTTATTTATCCTTACTTTGTGGTAGAAGGTACAGGAATTTGTCAAGAAATAGATTCAATGCCGGGCATTTGCCGTTTTTCTATTGATAAATTGGTAGAAGATGTAAAAGAATGTTACGCATTGGGAATCAATAAAGTACTTCTTTTTGGAGTTGTTGAACAATCACAAAAAGACGAGCGCGGAAGTTTGGCTTACAGCGAAGATGCTTTGGTTTGCAGAGCTGTAAAAGCTATAAAAGCTGCCGTACCTCAAGTTTGCGTTATTACAGACGTTTGTCTTTGTGAATATACAAGTCACGGACATTGCGGTTTGCTTGTTAACAATGATGTTGACAACGATTCTACACTTCCGTTGCTTGCAGAAATGGCATACGTTCATGCCAAAGCCGGTGCTGATTTTGTAGCTCCGTCGGCAATGATGGACGGTCAGATTGAAGCTCTTGACAAAAAACTCAAGGCTGAAGGTTTGAGAGACAGATGTAAAATTCTTGCATATTCAGCAAAATATGCCTCAGCATTTTACGGACCGTTCCGCGATGCTGCCGATTCTGCTCCGTCGTTTGGCGACCGCAAAGCTTATCAAATGGACTTCAGAACCAAAGATCAAGGACTTCAGGAAATAGAAGCCGATATTGAGGAAGGTGCTGATTGGACAATGGTAAAACCAGCAATGCCTTATCTTGATGTAATTGCAAGAGGTGTAGCAAAATTCCCGCAAGTTCCGATGGTTGCATATCAAGTAAGCGGCGAATATTCGATGTTGAAGGCTGCTGCTCAAAAAGGTTGGCTCGATGAAAAGAGAGTTGTTTTTGAAAGTTTGATTGCAATCAAGAGAGCCGGAGCAAAATATATTATTTCATATTACGCCAAAGAATATTTACAAAAATGGGCATAAACGACAGAAAAAAATCAGCCGCAGCCTTTCAAGAGGCATTAACAGTAATTCCGGGCGGCGTAAACAGTCCTGTTAGGGCATTGAAAAGTGTTGGTACAACTCCGCTTTTTGTAAAAGAAGCCAAAGGTGCGTATATCACTGATATTGACGATAATAAGTTCATCGATTTCTGCATGTCTTGGGGGGTTTTTATCCTCGGACACGGCAACGACGATGTCAACAATGCTGCAAAAGCTGCGATAGAGCGTGGTAGCAGTTACGGAATTCCGACACTTGCCGAAACCGAACTTGCGAAAAGAGTTCGTAACGCATTTCCGTCGATGGAGCGTCTTCGTTTTGTTAACAGCGGTACTGAGGCTACGATGTCGGCAATACGAGTTGCGAGAGGTTTTACTGGCAGAGATATTTTGGTAAAATTCGAGGGAAATTATCACGGACACGCTGACCATTTGTTGGTAGCAGCCGGTTCGGGCGTTGCAAATATTTCCAACGCATCGTCGGCAGGAGTTCCGCAAGGTTTTGTAAATTACACTGTTGTACTTCCTTACAACGATGAAGAAGCCTTGAGAAAATATTTTAAAGAAAACGGTGACAAAGTTGCCGCTGTAATTCTTGAGCCTGTGGCTTGCAATATGGGAGTAGTAGTTCCCGACGAAAGTTTCTTGCACGCTGTAAGAGAAGTTACAGAAAAGAGCGGTACAATTTTGATTTTCGATGAGGTGATTACCGGATTCAGATTGTCGTTTGGCGGTGCTCAACAGCGTTTTGGAATAAAACCTGATATGACAACGGTCGGAAAAATTGTTGGTGGCGGTTTCCCTGCTGCTGCATTTGGCGGCAGAGAAGACATCATGAGAGTACTTGCACCGGAAGGTCCTGTATATCAAGCCGGAACTTTAAGCGGAAATCCGGTTGCTATGGCTGCCGGAATTGCAACTTTGGACACACTTTCAAAAGACGGTTTCTATTCTGAGTTGGAACAGCGCAGCGACAATTTTATTTCAAAACTTGAAAAAATAATTGCCGGCAAAGGAATTCAATTAAACCGTTGCGGTTCGATGTTTACGATGTTTTTCAATTCATCACCGGTAAGAAATTTTCAGGATACCAAGAAATCAGATCAAGAAAGATTTGCAAAATATTTCCGCAACATGTTGAGCCGTGGAATTTACGTAAGTCCTTCACAATTTGAGGGTAATTTTATTTCCGTTTGTCACACTCCTGAAATTTTGGATTACGTTCTCAAATCAATAGAAGAAAGTATCTAAATTTTTTTCGTGATATTTTTACTAATTGGACACATCGAAAGTTTTTTTAAGTTTTGATGTGTCCAATTTTTTTATTTGTTTTTGGGGGAGGTTATGTTGGGATAATCTTTAGTTTTGTAATTACATTTTGGTAGAAATATTTTTTTTTCTTATTTTTGTCTTGACATTAATAAGGTAATTTAGTGGTATGAAATATACAAGGAATCAAATTAATAGAGCAGGCGATTTGTTGATAAGCAACGATGCCGATTCTCTTAAACGTTCAGAGGCAATAAACATCGTAAATGAATGGCGCGAGACTCATTTTTTTGTTTTATCGGATTTGAATAGTCAGATTTCGTCATTATTGAGTAAAGCCGGTGTTCAATATGCTTTCTCTTCACAGCGAATAAAACGTCGTCAGTCAATTATTGAAAAACTCCGAAATAATTCTACAAATAGTATGAAACTCGGTGGACTTCAAGATATTGGCGGTTTGCGTTACGGGTTTGCTGATATCAATCAATTAGATACTGCTTTTAATCTTTTAAAAGATTTTGTACCACAAAAATTTAAATTGGAGAAGATATATGATTATGTATCAAGTCCAAAAGATAGTGGATATAGAAGTATTCATTTTGTATATAAATATGATGACAAAACTGATGCTGTTCACGATGGTCTTCGGATTGAATTGCAAATTCGTACAACCCTCCAACACTCATGGGCTATGGCTGTTGAGACTGCAAGTTTGATTGCAAAAACATCATTGAAAGCTAATCTTAACGATAATAGTATTTGGCGTGAATTTTTTAAAATTGTAAGTGCTGTTTTCTCATATAGTGAAAAACGTCCTTTGATTGAGTTGTACAAGATGTATAAACATGAGCAACTATGTGCTGCTTATAGTAAAATTGATAAAGACGGACGGTTGTTGCAACAATTGGAAGCTTTGCGAGTGGCAACAAACAGTGATTTGCAAAATAGAAAGATAGAAAAAAATAGATATTGTGTCTTACTCACTAATTTTAATAAACGGACAGTTTCTTTTAAATTTTTTGAATCGGAATATGATCAAGCGTGCAACGTTTTTAATACAGCGGAACAGAATCTTATGAAAGATGAAGCTGTTGTAATGGTGTCGCTTGAAAAAATGCAAGAACTTAGAGAGGCATATCCAAGTTATTTCATGGATACTGAAGAATTTGTTAAAGCATTGAAATCATTTATGGATAGCTGCAAAATTTACGAATAGCTCGAAGTATGTTTATTTCCCTTGTCACCTTCAAAGCAAACGGCAGGGTGTACGGAAAAATATAAATATTGTTTGAAAGATGATTTTGTATAAATGAAATAACGTTATTCCTCAGAGTTTATCTCTGCTTCTATCTATATCGTATAATTAGAATTGTTTGTAAAACGGATAAAAGGTTATTTTTTGATAACCTTTTATCCGTCAATTATATCTATTGTTGAATAATTTTATGGATGAATTTTCACTAAATCGGTGATTTGTTGGATTGTCAAATTATAAATGTTCAAACCTATTTCTTTAAATTCATTCCATTTCTTCAACATTTCACGATATATTTCTAATGTAGAACTATGGGTTTGCAAATCGGTTGTTTTTCTGTGCTTTTGGACTCTTTCATACATATTTAATGTATCTAAGAAAAAACACGCATAATCATAATAATTGTTTTCATTTGTAGCATCAAATCCGGGAAATAGAATTTTTTGTTCATCAAGTTCTTGCTTATCGGTTAGTGTTTCATAAGAACTGATTATGCTATTGTACATTTCAAGGATTTCAAGAACCTCTTTACATTCTTTTACTGCATTTTCATCTCCTTTGATTAAATTAAGCAAGCCGGAAAATTGATTTGAAAATTCATTTTCCAAATAATCAACATGGTTGTCAAAATATTTTGAAAAATCATCACCTAATTTTATTTTCAGAATTTTGTGAAACAAAAAATCAAGTATTTTATCTTTACTATCTGATTCTTTGAGTTTGTTATTCTGAATGCCCCCGCATTGTGGGCAATAATTTGAGTTTTTAGGAATCTCTATTCCACAATTTATACAATTCATAATTTTAAATTTTTAAGAAGTTAAACTTTATATTTATTTCAATTCTATATCGTAAAATTTCCAATCACTTTCACCCGGTTCTATCAAATCCATTTTTTCCGTAGATTTTGGTATGGCAGGGAAATATAAAGCAAATTCTTTTCTTTGATCTTGCTTATAAAAATATGTTTTATCAGGATTAACACCAATTCCTTCTGCCTTAGTTAAATAGTATTTTTTGTTGTTAATATTTATGTATGTATTGGCGAAAAAATTTTAGAAATATTTTTGATTCATATTATTGGGATAATCTTTAGTTTTTATTTGTTATAATTTTTTCTACTTGACCTGCGTAATAATATGGCAGGCTTTGAAGCTGAAATTCTTTACCTTTGGGCGTTGTAACATTATCAATTGCTTTGGGCTGTCCCCAAAAACGGATTGCTTTTTTACAAGTTGATTGTTGCATAAATAGTTGTAACGATTTTAGATGTGCGTTGTGTCCGGATTTTACTTCTATTGGCATAATGCCGTACATCCTGTTTTTGTAAATATAATCTATTTCGGCTTGAGAATTTTTCTCTTCGCGAACCCAAAATTGACGATGTTCCAAAAATGAATTTGTTTGTGCCAAAAGTTCCTGACCGACAATATGTTCTGCAATTCTACCACGCCATGCGTCTGAAATATCTTCTTTGCCGAAAATCTCAGATTGAACTCCTGCTGCAAAGTTTACCAAACCCGTATCCAACCACAAAAGTTTCGGTTTCTTTTTCAAATCGGGAGAAAGAGGTAATTCTGTTTCAACTGTTGGATATGCAAGTTCCAATAACATCGTTTTTTGTAGTGTGCGCATGGCATCGCCAATTTCACGGCTTTTGTAATTGCTGTTTCCAAAATGTTCAAATGCGATTCTTGAAGCGGCTTGTTGCCAACCGTATTGAATTATGAAACGGATTGTTTGACGCATAGTGTCGCTTTTTGTGTATTTTTCAACGTCGTCAATATAACCGGCAAGCAATGATTGATAAATATTGTCAAGAGATACAATATCTTGATTCTCTGCGTATTGTGCGACAATTGCTGGCATTCCGCCTATTAATGTATAGATGTTAAAAAGTCGCATTACGCTGTCGTGCAACTGCTCGGGAACTGCCAAATTTTCTACTAAATCTTTGGTTTGACTGTTGCCTGTTGCATCCAAAAATTCGCAAAACGAACACGGTCTGAGAGCCATATATTCTACTCTGCCTACAGGAAATGAAACTTGTGTATTAATCATGGTTTCCAATAACGAACCTGCTGCAACAACGTATATTTCAGGCAATTCCTCATAAAAATATCTCAACATTTTGATTGCGTATGCTGAATTTTGAATTTCATCAATGAAAATCAAAACTTCGCCTTTATTTTGTTTGTGACGAGCAAAAAGCATCAGTTGGAACAATTCTTTTGCCGGAATTTCTTTTGAAAATATCTTTTTGTCATCCGGATTTTCTAAGTTGAACGACAAAAAAACGTCAAATTCACCGCTGAATTGATTAATCAACGATGTTTTGCCTACTTGTCGTGCGCCGCGTACAACAAGAGGTTTTCTTGTGCTGCTTTTTTTCCATTTTCGCAGCCATTGTATTGCATCCCTTTTGAACATCTTTTTTAACTGCTTGTTTCCCTGCAAAGTAAATAACTTTTTTGCACAAATCCAAACATCAATCAGGTATTTTTTGTAACAAATCCAAACATCAATTGGCTAAATCTTGTAACAAATCCAAACATCAATTGTATTTAATTCAGTTTTTGCAAGTACGATGTTTGATTTTACACACTATATATATTAAAAGTGTCCGCTCTAATTTTAAAGTGTGTTTGTTTTTGTAGCCGACAATAAGAGTTTGTGATATATCTCCGTTTTTTTTGTACATGTATAATTTCCTTTTTCCTATCGGTTATTGTTGATGATTATGATAAAAAATCTTTTTGTTGTGCCGTTTTTAGATATATTTACCAATAAATGAATTCTTATTGGATTGAAAATCTTTAAACCGTAATTTCGCGTCGTAATTTTTGATTTAACAAACTGAAGTATATTTTGTAAGGTTCTTATATGTTGAAATGAATGGTAAAATGATTAAGATAGAGAGTTGATAATTTTAATAAAAAAAGATTCTCTGTATATACATTTGCTAATTATTTGCATTTCGGATAAGTATACAATATTATGTTAACTTTACCAAACCTCTTTTATTGTATTTGTAGATGTTGATAATTAGCTTGTTAAAATAAGTATTACGTAGTTTACTTAATTATTTTTATCGTTATGTTTTTTACATTGAGTTAACATTCTTTAATATATTTTTGCAATTGAAAATTTGAGTTAAACAGATTTATTAATTAACATTATTTTTTATTATGGGCAAAAAAAGAGTAGTTTTATTTTTTATGTTATTGCTTTTGGGCTTTAGCAATGCTATCGCTCAAAGGGTAATAACCGGTAAGGTAGTCGGGGGAGACGGACTACCAATTTTGGGTGCCACAGTTGGTATTAAAGGTTCTACTGCTGGTACAATTTCCGGTGAAGACGGTTCTTACAGATTGAAAGTTCCGGCAGGAGTAACAGGAGATACTATTGTTATTTCTTTTATGGGTATGAAAAACTATGAAGAAGCAATCAATGGTCGTACTGTAATTAATGCAGAACTTGAAAGTGACGATGTTGCAGTAGACGAGGTTGTGGTAACTGCAATGGGTATTTCCCGTGAGAAAAGAGCTCTCGGTTATGCTGTAACAGATGTTGACGGTGATGATTTAACCAAAAGTCGTGGCGGTCTCAACAACCCGGTTAACGCTCTTCAAGGTAAAGTTGCCGGTTTGCAAATCAGTTCCGGTGCCGGTTCTATGGGCGGTTCTTCAAAAGTGTTGATTCGTGGTGCTAACTCTCTTAGCGGTAGCAACCAACCTTTGTTCGTAATCGACGGTGTTCCAATCGAAGGTGGTGATTTCAACTCAACTAATACTCAGCGTGGTGGCGGTGGATATGACTATGGTAACCTTATCCAAGATATCAACCCTGACGATATTGAAAATATTTCAGTTCTTAAAGGTGCAAGTGCTTCAGCACTTTATGGTAGTAGAGCATCTAACGGTGTTGTTATGATTACTACAAAAAAGGCAAAAAGAAATGAAGGTCTTACTGTAGATTTCTCTTCAACACTTGGTTTTGAAGTAGTTTCAAAATTGCCAAAATTGCAGAACCAATATGGTGGCGGTTATAATTCTTATGACAATGAAGGAAACTTAGTTGAGGATTTTGGAACGGTAACAATCAATGGAGTAGATTATACTACAGTTGATTATGGAATGGATGAAAGCTGGGGACCAAAATTTGATGGTCGTGAAGTTTTGTCTTGGTATGATTTGGCAAAATGGGAAGCTAATGGAAAACAAGGCAATCCTACTACTTCTAAATGGGAAGCAGCAAGTTCTGATTATGATGAATTCTTTAAGGTTGGAATTTCTCAGACTTCTAATATCGCAGTTTCTCAGTCACTTGCTAACAGTTCTTTCCGTATCAGCTATTCTAACAGTACTCTTAAAGGTTATATACCTAATTCAAAGCAAGTAAAAAATAGCTTTAATGCAAGCGGTAATTTGTCAGGCTTGGACAAAAAATTGAATGTATTCACTAATGTAAGTTATTTGAATACCAGAACTCAAGGTCGTCAAGAAACAGGTTATGGTGACAACAACTTCATGGTTAAGTTTACTCAATGGGGACAACGTCAGCTTAATATCAACGAACTTGAAGATTTGTACATCATGCCTGACGGCACACAAGCTTCATGGAACCGTTCTGATGTATTTGACCCGACTCCTGCTTATCATAACAACCCTTATTGGAGTGTTTACAAAGATTACGAGAACGATGAACGTAACCGTATTTATGGTAATGCTGGTGTTAGCTATCAGATTTTACCATTTTTGAAAGCTCAATACAAGTCAAATTTGGATTTCTTTGTTGATAAACGTTATGAACGTATAGCTGTTGGTTCTCAAATTCAATCTAGCTATTTGGAAATTTCAAGACAACAATATGAAATCAATCACGAGTTCCTTTTGACATTTGATAAGAGATTCAATAAATTTGGTTTGACAGCATTTGCAGGTGCAAATATTATGAAAAACCGTTTTGAATATGTTTATGGTACTACAGTAGGAGGTATTGCAATTCCTGATTTTTACAACTTGAAGAACTCTTTGTCAACTGCTGAATCATTTAACACCAGAACAGAAAAAGGTATCAATTCAGTATTTGGTGATATTACATTGAGTTGGAATGATATGTTGTACTTGGAAGGTACTATCCGTACTGATAAATCTTCTACATTGCCGGAAGGTAATAATGTATACACTTATCCGTCAGTTACATTCAGCTGGTTGTTCTCTGAGCTTCTTGGCGATCTTCCATGGCTTGAATTTGGTAAAGCTCGTGTAGGTTTTGCTAAGGTAGGTAACGATACTGATGCATATAGTGTTTATAATACTTACACTGCTTATACTCATATTGATTCTTCTGCTCCGGGTTATCGTAAAAACCAAACTCTTAACAACAAAGAGCTTAAACCGGAATCTACAACATCATGGGAAGCCGGTCTTGAGTTGTCATTGTTTAAAAAACGTCTTGGATTTGATGTTACATATTATCAAACAGATACAAAGAACGAAATTGTTCCGCTTGCTGTTAGTGGTTCTACAGGATTCCTTTACAAAGTTGTAAATTCAGGTGAAATCGAAAACAAAGGTATTGAAGTAGCTCTTCACGGTTCTCCTATTAAAACAGAAAACTTTGAATGGCGTTCAAGCTTAACATTGGCTTCTAATAAAAACAAAGTTAAGAAATTAGCTGACGGTGTTGACTACTATAAATTGGCAAGTGGTCCTTTCAAAGTAGAGGTTGGTGCCAAAGTCGGTGAAGAATACGGTGTAATAATGGGTACTGATTTCGTTTATGACGAAAACGGCAACAAAGTAGTTGGTGATGATGGTCTTTATTTACAGACAGAAGATATGGTAAATATCGGTAATATTTATCCTGATTTTACAGGTGGTTGGTCAAACACATTTACTTACAAAGGTTTTGATTTGAATGTTCTTCTTGATTTCTCAAAAGGCGGTCATTACTTCTCAACCACCCAGATGTGGGGATATTATTGCGGTATGTTTGAAGAAACAGCAGCTAATGGCGTTCGTGAAACAGGTATTGTTTCAGAAGGTGTAACTAAAGACGGTGAAGAAAATACACAAGTGGTAGATGCTAAAAGCTATTTTGAACATTACTATAACGGCCCTGCTGCTCAGAATGTTCTTAAAAGCGATTATCTTAAATTGCGTGAAGTTAGCTTAGGTTATACTTTCAATTTGAAACGTAATAGCTTCGTTAAAGCACTTCGTTTGTCTGCTTACGGTCGCAACCTCGCAGTTTGGGGACCGGATGTTAAACATTTTGATCCTGAAATGATTGTAACTAACTCAGGCAATGTTCAAGGTATTGAAGGAGGTGCAACTCCAATGGTTACATCTTTCGGATTTACTGTTAATCTCAAATTCTAATTTAAAATAGGAAGAAATTAATTATGAAAAATATTATAAAATATACCTTGGCTTCTTTGTTGGCGGTTTCTGTAACAGCTTGCGAAGACCTTGATGAACTCAATGAGAGTCCTAACAATCCGAGAGTAGTTCCTTCTCACATGGTTATGAGCGGTGCTGAAAAATTCGCTGTTGATTATGTTTATGACGTTTGGTTTAGCGGTCGTCAGTGTTTAACTTATGCTCAGCAAATCGGACAACGTAACTACACCGAAGAAGATCGTTACAAAATTCGTGAAACAACCAACAATAGCTATTTTAAATATCTTTATATGGCAATCGGTAGTTTTCAAGATGTAATTAATCTTAATTCAAATCCTGAAACTGCAGGTGTAAATGCAGTTTATGGTGCTAATCAAAACCAAATTGCTGCTGCTCGTATTATGAAAGCTTGGTTGTATGATATCATTACTGATACATGGGGAGATGTTCCATATTCTGAGGCTATAAAATTGGAAAGCGAAGACAAAGTTTACGCAAAATATGATAGCCAAAAGGATATCTATGCCGATTTGATTAAAGAACTTACTGAAGCTGCTAATCAAATTGATGAAACTAAAGAAGCTTTTGTTGGAGGTGATATTATTTTCGGTGGCGATGCTTCAAAATGGAAAAAATTCGCTAACTCTTTGAAATGTCGTCTTGCAATTCACCTTTCTAAGGTTGATCCGAAATGGAGACAGTATATTGCTGAGGCTGTAGAATCTGGCGTAATGGAAAGCAATGATGATGCAGCTTATTTCAAATACAGCTCTACCGGTTCTGAATATTGTCAATTCTATTCAGGTTTCTTTGTAAATAAACGAAACGACCTTACTATTGTTAAACCTTTTACAGATTTGTTGAATGGGGTGGCTGACGTTGCTAACAATAAAACACATCCTTGGGAAGGTGTTGTAGATCCTCGTATCAAGATTTATACAACTCCTGCATCTGACGGTTCTTACAATGGTGTTGCGTTTGCTGCTCCTTCAGGATTGCAAGCTTCTTTTGCAAAACTTGCTCCCAACTGGTATAGCAAACCACCGTACATCCTTCGTAAGGATTTTTCTGTGCCGTTGATGACATTTGCTGAACTTCAGTTTATTCTCTGTGAATACAACAATTATGATCCGGAATACTACAAAGCAGGTATTAAAGCTTCTATAGATTATTGGTCATCTTTGTCTGGCGTGGCTGTAGCTGAAGAAGAAGTCGATGCTTACATTACAGCTGTTTCTGCTAACGTTAACGCAGAATCTTGTTCTATTCAAAAGTATATCGACCTTTATGGTAATGGTACTGAAGCATGGACAGAAATCAGACGTACAGGTTATCCTGAACAACTGATTCGTCCGGGTGAAATTGTTGGTGAGCTCAAAGGAGAAATAGTTCGTTTTAGTCCTATAAACGAGGTAAAAAATGATATAGTTTCTCGTGTTCCATATCCAACAGTAGAAAGTACAATTAACGGTGCTGCTTTTAGTGATGCTATTAGTCGTCTTGAAGACGGAACAAACAATTACTATTCAAAGATGTATTGGGACAAACGTACAGAGTCTTACGTACATCCTGAGAACTTGTAATATCATTTGATTACTTCTCTGATTATATAACTCTTAGAAAATCATCAAGCCCGGTAGTTTTTGTAAAGAAAATACCGGGCTTGTTTTAATATTTTATGACAAAACATGTCAGAAAACAGCCTATCCGGTTTTTGTATATCTAAATGTTAAAAAATGCGCTTTATGAATATGTATACAGTCCAATGTTAATTTTACTTAAAACGTTTTTTGGGATTTGTAAGTGTTGATTATTAGCTTGTTAAAATTGTTGTTACGTAATTTACTTATTTAGTTTTAGAGTATGATTCTTTATATTCAGTTAACACATTTTAATATATTTTTGCAATTGAAATTTGAGTTAAATAGATTTATTAATTAACATTTTAATTATGGGCAAAAGAAAAATAATGTTATTATTGATGTTGTTGCTCTTTGGTTTTGGCAATGCCATAGCTCAGAGAGTGATAACAGGTAAGGTAATCGACGCAGACGGTTTGCCTGTTTTGGGTGCCACAGTCGGCATCAAGGGAACAACCGCTGGTACAATTTCAGGTGAAGACGGAACATATAGATTGAAAGTTCCGGCAAATGTAACAGGTGACACAATTGTTATTTCTTTTATGGGTATGAGAACCTTTGAAGAACCAATTAACGGTCGTGCTGTAATTGATGCTAATCTTCAGAGTGATGATGTAGCAGTTGACGAGGTTGTTGTAACAGCGATGGGTATTTCCCGCAGTGAAAAAACTTTGGGTTATGCTGCAACAAAAGTGGATGCAGATGATATAGTTTCGGCAAATACTACTAACTTGAATAATGCTCTTGCTGGTAAAGTTGCCGGTGTGCAAATCAACTCTTCTTCAAGTAACCCGGGTGCTGTTTCTAATATGGTAATTCGTGGTTATTCTTCAATAAATGGTAGCAACCAACCTTTGTATGTAGTTGACGGTGTACCTATGTCTAACAAGTCTGTTAGTGTACAAGGTCTTAACCTTTCTACAGCCGGTGTTTCTAATATCTCTGCAAACGATATTGAATCGGTTTCTATTTTGAAAGGTGCTGCTGCTACAGCTCTTTACGGTTCTCGTGCTGCTAACGGTGTTGTTATTATTACAACTAAATCCGGTAAAAAAGGTAACGGTAAAAACTTTACTGTAGAATACAACGGTACTGTTCAAGCTCGTAACGTTTCTTATTTCCCTGAACTTCAGAACTCTTATGGTCAAGGATGGAACGGTAGACAGACTTTTATCGAAAACGGTTCTTGGGGTGCTAAATTCGACGGTACAAATCAGTTGTACGGTCCTATTTATGACGGTAAACAACTTTATCACAAATACGAAGCTTTGGACAACAACGTAAAAGACTTCCTTGAAATCGGTTGGTCTCAAACTCACGAAGTTGCTTTCAATGGTACTTCTGAAGACAACAAATTGAATTATTATTTGTCTTACTCTTATGCCGGTGATAATGGTATTATGCCGGGTGATAAAGACGTTTATAAACGTAATACTATTTCAGTTCGTACTTCATACAATGCAGCTGATTGGTTGAAAATCAGTTCAAGTATTAATTTCGCTCGTTCTGAAACAGATGGTGTAGGTTCTGCTCAAGGTGCTACAGCTATCGATGGTTTGTTTGAGTTGCCTCGTGATGTTAGTATTGTTGATATGGAAGATCTTTCTAATACATTCAATACTCCTACTGCATATTTTACTCCTTACGGTATTACCAACCCTTATTGGGCTCTTGAAAACAACTATATTAATATAGCTGGTAAAGAAGTTTCTGGTAAAATTCAAGCTGATTTCAAACCTTTGAATTTCCTTACTGTAACATATCGTTTTGGTTTCAACTATTTTGATAACAATGCAAAATCAGGTACTCCAAAAATCGATGTTAAAACAGATTTGATGTGGAATGATAACGGTTATTCTCCTACAAATATGAACCAAGCAGGTAGTGTAAATGCTTCTTTCTCAAGAGGTTATGAATACAACCACGATATTTTTGCTACAGTTCACAGAGCATTCCTCGATGATAAATTGGATTTTGATGTTGTAGCCGGTGTTCAGGTTAACGACATCGCTTCAAAAAGCATGAGCGGTACTACAAAGAACCTTTCTATTGAAACAAACTTCTGGAGCTTGTCTAACGGTGCTGAAAAAACAACATTGAGTGATGGTTCCAGCGAAGAAAGACTTATCGGTGTATACGCTCAAGCTACATTGGGTTGGAACGACTTGGTATATTTGAGCTATTCTGCGCGTAATGACTGGTCTTCTACATTGCCAATCGATGCTAACAGCTATTTCTACAATGGTGTAACAGGTTCTTTCTTGTTCTCAAAACTTCTTCCTGAAAACAATATTCTTAATTTCGGAAAAGTTCGTCTTTCTTATGGTGAAACAGGTAATGCTGCTTCTCCTTACATGACTAAAGATGTATTTACACAAGCTTATGCTAATGCAGTATATGCTTCTAAAGTTACGAATTTCCCGTTCAATGGTGTTAACGCATATCAGAAAACAACTGCTGCAAGAAACCCTGAATTGAAACCTGAAATGACTCATGAAATTGAGGCTGGTCTTGACCTTAGATTCTTGAACAATCGTATCGGTGTTGACTTCTCTATTTACAAGAAGACTACTGATGATCAGATTTTTACATTACCTGTTGAACCTGCTAACGGTTTTAGTTCAAAATATGTTAACTTCGGTAAAGTTGAAAACCAAGGTATTGAATTACTTATTACAACAACTCCTTTGAAAATCAACGATTTCCGTTGGGATTTGAACTTCAACTTTGCTAAAAACAAAAACAAAGTTATTTCTCTTCCGAAAGAACTTGAAGGCGGTAAAGTTGTTCTTTATGATTTCGGTGCCGGTGACGATGCTGTTTACATGTATGCTGAAGAAGGCGAAGAACTTGGTATTTTCTATACATATCTTCCTTCATACGATCCTAATGGTAATATCATTGTTGGTAGCAACGGTCAAGTTATTAAATCTGAAAAACCAGAAAATACAGGAAAATCTATCATGCCTGATTGGACAGGTGGTGTTTCTACAACATTGTCTTGGAAAGGTTTGGCTTTGAGTGCTACATTGGATGTTCGTAAAGGCGGTTATATGTTCTCAAGAACCAAAAACTTGATGTTCTTTACCGGTAACGGTGCTGCTACAGAATATAACGATCGTAATCCGTTCATTATTCCTAATTCTGTTGTTGCTACAAAAGATGCTAATGGTAATGTTTCGTATGTTCCAAATACAGTTCCTGTTTCTATGTCAGATGGTTCTATTCAAAAGTATTATGATGAAGGTGGAATTTATTCCGGTGAAAACTACTTAGTAGACCGTTCATTCGTAAAACTTCGTTCTGTTAACTTGTCTTACACATTGCCTAAAGCATGGGTAAACAAAGTAAAATTAACTGATGTAACTGTTGGCTTGTTCTGCAACAATGTATTTACATGGACTGCAAGTGATAACAGATATATTGACCCGGAAAATACTACTGTATCTCAAGCTCTTTACGGTGATTTGGCAGTACAATTCGGTGAAACATATTGCAACCCTTCTTGCAGAACTTGGGGTTTCAGTTTAGGTGTTAAATTCTAATTAATAGGAGACTATATTCAATGAAAAAAATTATATTTCCTTTGTTAGCAGCTGCTGCATTTTCTTTTGCTGCTTGCGATAATTATTTGGATATCAATCAAGATCCTGATTATCCGACAGAAGAACAGATTAGCACAGATATGATTCTTCCTGCTGTTGATATGAACTTTTGCGCAAGTTACGGTAACTACTTGCGTATAGTAGGCGGCTATTTTGCTCAACAATATTCTCAAACCTTTGGTACTGGTAACTACTTACCTTACTCTCAATTTACGATGTCTGCTGCAAAATCAGGCGGACAAGCTTATACTCAGTTGTATCTTAGAGTAATTTCTACAGGTCAAGCTGTTGTAGACAAAGCTACTAAAGAAGGTGATTGGGGAACATTTCTTGCAGCTAAAACTTACAAGGCTTTGGCATACACAACAATGGTAGATTGTTATGATTCAATCCCTTATACCGAAGCTCTTACAGATATTACTCAGCCGAAATCTGATGACGGAGAAACTGTATATCTTGGTGTAATTGCTGAATTGGACGAAGCTTTGTCTAAAGCTAGTGCAGGCGACAAGGTTGCTACCAACTTCCTTTTCCCGGGTGGTAAAGCTATCAACTGGATTCGTTTGGCTAACGCTTTGAAACTTAAATGGTACATGCGTATGGCAAATGTTAAGGATGAATATTTGGCAAAAGCAAAAGATCTTATCGAAGAAAACAATTTCCCGTCTGAAGACGTTGCATGGGTAGGTTGTTGGGGTACGGCAGCAGGTGAACAAAATCCGTTCTTTGCTGAAGAATTTGCTACAAACTTCGGTTCTACTCAAGAAAATGTTATTGCTAACATCACTCTTGTAGGTACAATGGATCGTCCAAGCTATCATGATCCGCGTTTGGATGCTTGGTTCAAGAAAAATGTTAATGGTGAATTTGTAGGTGGTGTATCAGGTACTAATTTCTCTACCTCAAAGACTTTGGATGCAAGTTCATTCAACCGTCCTAATATCAACTACGATTCTCCTGTATATTTGATCACTTTGTCTGAAATCGAATTCTTCAAAGCTGAGTATTATGCACGTACAAGTCAAGCTGCTGCTGCAAAAGAAGCTTACGAAAATGCAATCAAAGCATCTTTCAAAACTGCCGGCGTAGACGGAGCTGATGCAAATATCAATTTCTATCCTTACGACCAATCAAATTGGAAGAAGTCTATCGGACTTGCTAAATATTTAGCATTGGCAGGTGTTAACAATTTTGAAGCATGGTGTGAGTTGCGTCGTTTGCGTTATCCTGAATTTTCTTCAGAGTATAACGGTTCAACTCTTTACAACTCTTCAAATTCTAATTATACTCCTGAAAATTATATTCCGGGTACATTGTATACACCTATCGAGGTAGACAACAAAGTTGGTGATAATCATTTGTTGGAACGTTTCCCGCATGCAGAAGAATCTACTTCAGCTAATGTTAATACTCCTACCGGAAATATTGACATTTACACAACTCCTGTATTTTGGGCTAATTAATTTATTAACAATTAATTTCAGTTGAATAATATGAAAAAAATTATATTACCGTTAATGATGTTATTCGCTTCTGCATTTTTTGTAAGTTGCGAAGACGATGAAACAGCTGGTAAAACATTTGTTGAAGATTATCCGATTTTTACAGATGCTAACGGCAACCTTATTCAAGGTTCTCAGATTCTTGTTCAAGTTGGAGATCAGTCATACGATTATACATTCAAATGTACTTTAGGAGATGAGGATATCACTTCTACGACTTCGTATGTTATCACTGATGTAAAAGGTGATACAATAGAATCAATCGATTTTAATGTACCCGGTGTGTATACATTTTCATTTTCACATGCTACTAAAAATGAACTTTCATCATGGACTGCTAAACGTACTGTAATTGTTTACAATCCTAAAGCTCCGGATATTGCAGGTAGTTATCTTATTGATTGTGCAAGATCTACTACTGATTATTTTGGAGATTGGATGTCATTTAATTCGATTATAGAGAAAAAAAGTAGTGTAACACCTAAGACTGTTGTTGTAACAAAAGGTCCGGCAGCCGGTATTTTCTATATCGACGATGTTTATATGGGTTTGTTTAATTCTGTTATAAATTATTCTGCAAAATATCCAAGTTATAATTTCTTGTTCAAAGCAATGGTTAGTGTTGATGAAGATTATAACGTTAAACTTATTAGTGGTTATTCTACAGCTTTCGGTTTCGGTATTGCAGATGCCGGTAATGAGTTTGCTATGACATACGATAAAGATAAAAAGGAAATCTTTATTGAAGCAAATACTTCTGCTTATGGCGCGGGTTGTGATTATAAAGGATATGCAGTTCTTGATGCTCCAAAGGCCGACGATGAAAAAGAGAATGCTGATGAGATTGTTATTACAGAGCAAAATTATCAAGTTGAAACTCACGAATCTTTGGTTGTAATTTCAACCGATTTGGATTATGATAATATGTACATCCTTTACAACAATGTTCAGTATCCGTTTGAGAAAAAGGCAGATACTGCTGAAGGTGATAAATTTGTTTATACCACTACTTTTGACGTTGTAGAAAATTGTACTGTTAAATTTGTTGTAATTAAGGACGGTAGAATTTATACAAAGGATATCGAAATCACATTGTAGTGCAATTAATTATAATTATTAAAACGAAATCACAATGAAAAAAGTTATATATTTAGCTTCTATGATTCTCATGGTTGCATTTGCATCATGTGAAAAAGATGAAATTGGTGGTACAGCAACTCAAGATGTTGCCGGTGAATGGTATGTTTCTTTTGATGCAATATTTGTTCAAGAGGGTGAGTCGGATACAATTTATGCTAAAGATCTTGTTGAAGCCGAATTATTAGGACAAGAAAGATCTCTTATTCGTACTTTCAATACCAGCGCAAATGTTGCTGATAAGATTTACATCTCTGATATGTCAAAATACGGTGGTGGAGCAAAAGGTAGTAGCAATTTCGGACCAAATCTTGGTTTCCAAGTAGAACTTGATATCGATCAAGTTACAGGTGCTTTCTCTACAGCTAATAAAGATTTTGTTACCAACTTGGAACAAAATTATAAATATGATCCTAAAAAACCGGTTGAAGGTTATCCTGAATTTGGTAAAATTAAAATCGTTAACGGTAAAATTACTCCTAACGGTGGTGTTCAAAACAACGGCTCAGTTGCTGATGCTATAGAATTTGATATTTATCTTGATGATACATATTCTGTTCTTTATGGCGTTTATGAGAAAAACGTTGGTTTAGCATTGGATCATTACCATGTAACAGGAATTCGTTATTCCGGACTTCAAGAGAACGATTAATCAATAAATAATCTTATTTTTACGATTATAAGATACTTCAAAAATTAGAGAGGTTTGCTTTAGTGCATTCCTCTCTTTTTTTATTCCGTTTTTTTATGTAATTTAGCATTCTCAACAATCATAATAATAACTAAAATTCAAATTTACTAATTATGAGAATTTTTAATATTATCTTATCCGTGGCGGTGGTTTTTACTTTAGGATCTTGTCAGTCAGGCTGTAGCGATTCGCCGGTAGAAAGATCTGATTCGGAATCTCAAGTGAGAGCTGCTAAATTGCGTCTGCCTTCCAACAAAGATCGTGAAAGTAAAGTAGAATACAATTATTCTGTTGACGATTTGGAAGGTGATTGGATTTGTTATACCCAGCAGGGCGACCTTTCGGATTATTTCAGTTTCAATATTTCAAAAGCATCAGATACGGAATTGTTAATCAGTAATTTCCATAACCTTGGAAAATCTGTTAAAGCCAAATTGGAAGGCAATCGCCTTACTTTTGACGGTACACTCAATCATAATTTTCAAATTGTTAACAGTCAGGCTGTTATAACTCAGGGTTATCAACAGATAGATGCTTCGTACAGCTTGAAAGATGATGAAAATCAGGTAGATGATTTTGTTGTTCAGTTTGTAAAAGGAGTTCCTACAGCGCGTGGTATCAAAATCGCAAAATAGTCAATAGGGAAGATATTGTGTTTTTTTTGATTGTTTTGGTGAAATGATTAAAAATTTTTCGGAAAAAAATATTCATTTCACCCGATTTTTACCAACTATACAATCGAAAATAGCTTTTTATAACCTCCTACTACAATTTATTTTTTTTTTAACGCATTTATTTTATTAATTCAACTGCAAGGGGTTTTTGACAGCAAGAAAAAAATTATGCTGAAAAACTTTGTAAAAAATCCCTTTTTTTAAAACCTTTTTATTTTTTATTTTATAGTTAACAATTTAGAAAGGCAGTCTACAACGGACTGCCTTTCAAATTGTTAGTGAGTTTGTTTCAAAACTTCAGCCGGATTTTTACTTGCGTTTTTCCATGCCGAAGCCACAATTATCAGTAGCGACCAAATCGCGATATTTGCGTAAGCCGCTGCAAAAATCCACCATTTTATCTCGGTGTGATTTGCAAATGTACTCAAATATTGTTTCAAAATTGTTTCGATAATTGGTATCGTAATCAAAAAACATATTGTAATTGTTCCTATAATTTTCTTGATGAATAATATATAAATTTCGTACATCGTAGCACCATTTACCCTTCGGATTGAAATTTCTTTTTTGCGTTGCTCTGTTTCGTTGAGTATCAATCCTATAAGTCCGAGCGTTGTAATGATATACGATACAATATCAAAAACAAGTAAAAACACTGTCAGTTCCAATTCTTCTGAGTAGTTTTTGGCGTTTTGAATGAAAAATGTTTCTATTTTGTTGTAATCATAATTTGTTTTTTGGTCGTGTTTTATGCAAATTTCTTTTATTTTTTGTTCCAATTGACTGATATTTGCATTTTCTTCTATTCGGATATATGCATTGGAAAATGCTCTGTTTTCTTTTCGGTTTGTACAACAAAACGCAAAGTTTTTATCACTGTTTTTCAGCGATTTAAAATGAAAATCGTTGCAAATACCTACTACTTTCATTATAGAATTCATACCGGTAAATTCATCACCGATTTTCAGATTTATATTTTGTTTGGAAAATTCGGTAAAAATTGCTGCACCGTCTTCTAATGTATCGTTTTCGTTGAAAAATCTGCCTTCTTTTATATACAAACCGATGAATTCCGGAAAATTCCAAGAAACAAATGTTATGTCAAATTTACAGCTATTGTCGTTTATTATTCTTCCCCAAACCATTCGTTTGTCTTTAGTAATTTCTCCTTCCGTAAAAGCTACATCTACAATGCCTTCAGTTTTTATAAGGTCTTGTCTGAGGGATTCGTAATTGTCAATAATTCCTTTGTTCAAATCCATGGAAAGCAAATTTTCTTTGTTGAAACCCAGCTCTTTTTTAGTAAGATAATTGTAATTCTGTAGTATCAAAATTTCGCTGATTGTAAGGATAAACAAAATGATATATTGCAGTCCCATAAGGAAATAGCGGGAAATTCGTTTGCCCTTGCTTGCAAAAAATACGCCTTTGACACCCATTGCCGGATTTTGTTGCGTGATATAAATTGCAGGTCCGAGGCTGAAGAATATTGTTGATATTATTGCAATTACGATTGTAATAACGGCTGCAAAAATATTTTCGGATATTTCCAACGTGCCGTTTATAAAAAGTCTGAAACCTGCTTTGTCGCAAATTATTGTAATAATCCATGCTATTACAAGCGAGATAAGCGAGATTTGCAGAGTGCTGCTGATGATTTCTAAAATCAGTTTTCCGCGCGGGCAGCCTAATATTTTTTTTGTGTTGACTTTTTTTAGTGTTACTGAATAGCTTGCATAAAAAAAGTTGCGGTAATTTATTAATGTTATTAAAATTATAAAAATTGCAATTGCGATATAACTTGCTGTAATTGAATAACTTCCGTTCTGTACCGTATTTTGTATTTCGCTACTGATATAGGCATCTTCCCATTTTTTTATCTTGATTTGTTGAAATTGATTTTCAAGTTGTTTTGTCGCTTTTTGTTCAAAGCTATCAATATTTATATTTTCCTTTAGTTTGTAACAATAAGTATAATTCCAATTTAATTCATCATCCGGATCATCATATTTTTGTGCGGTTTTGGTTAAAATATCGGTATTTGCGAATGATGAATTATCGGGAAATGATTTTATAATTGCAGTTATTTTGTATTTGTCGCCATTCAAACTATATTTAGAATTCGGGGATATGTAATCGCCGATTTTCAGTCCGTTGGTTTTAGCAAAATTTTCTGTAATTACTGCTTCATTGTATTGTATTTCAGCTTGTTTGCCTTCCAAAATATCAAGTTGCAACGCTTGTACAAAATCGGGTGAAACTATAACGTTTGTTGCTTCAACATTTTTTGTTTCCTCACCGTTTGTGATTTGTAAATTCATTATCGGATTTGCCATGTAGAAAAATGAACTTTCTATATCCTCGGAACATTCTCTCTTGATTTTTTCTCCAACATGTCGGCTTATAAACATGTGCCATTTTACGTCTGTCCATTTGCTGCAAACCGTGTAAATTCGTTGGTGGTTTTCGTAAAATTTATCAAATGTCAAGGCATAATACACCTGTGTCATCAGTATATAAAATGCGGCAAATGCTATTGAAAATCCTGCAATATTAAGACTATAATTCGTTTTTGACATCGCTTACAATTTGACCGTCGAACAGACTGATTATTCTTTGCGCTTTTGAAGCGTCTTTCTGAGAGTGAGTTACCATTACAATTGTTGTTCCCTGCTGATTGAGTTCCTTGAGGATTTCCATTACTTCGCGACCGTTTTTGGAGTCAAGATTTCCGGTAGGCTCGTCGGCAAGAATCAATTTCGGGTTTGTGATTACGGCACGGGCTATTGCTACACGTTGCTGTTGTCCGCCCGAAAGTTGTTGCGGATAATGTTTCATTCGGTGAGCAATATTCAGGCGTTTTAGTATATTCATGATTCTTTGTTTGCGTTCTTCTGCCGGAATTTTCATGTATCGTAGCGGAAGTTCTATATTTTGGTAAACATCCAAATCGTCAATCAGGTTGAAACTCTGAAATACAAAACCGATATTACCTTTTCTCAGACTTGTACGCTGACGTTCAGTAAGTTTTGCAACCTCTTGACCCGATAGTTCGTAACTTCCGCTCGTGGGATTGTCAAGAAGTCCGAGCAGGTTGAGAAGTGTAGTTTTCCCGCAGCCTGACGGTCCCATTATCGCTACAAATTCGCCGTCGCGTATCTCAAACGATACATTGTTGAGCGCAAAGGTTTCTATTTCTTCGGTTCTGAATATTTTGGTTAGTTGTTTTATTTTTATCATTTTATTCTGTTTTTATGCTGTCGTTGAGATTACTGTGTACTGTTTTTAATGTTTGAATCGTGATTATCAGTACAATAAGTGCTACAATTATTAAAAATACCGCAATAAATACCCAAATTGAAATATCTATTTTTTCGGCAAAGGATTTTTGCCAGTTCGTTACAAATGCTGTTACTACAGGAATTGTTATTATCAAACTGATTACCAAATATTTCAGATATTTCAGATTACTGCTTATGAGCAAATCCTTGTTGGTAGCTCCCAATATTTTGTGTATTGCGATTTGTTTTTTGTTGTAATTTTCGTCCAAAATCATGATCAAAATTAGTCCGAGTATCGAAATCATAATAGTAAGAATACCGAGTGTTACAAGTATTCGTTGCAACGAAATTTCAGAACTGTAGAGTTTTTTGATGATATCGTCGTAAAATTCCGGGAAAATTGTGTACGCCGGATTTATTTTTTTTGCAGTTTTAGTGATTAATTTCAAACATTCGTCGCGGTTGGCATCCGGCGTAAGGCGTACGTAACAATAATTCATCAACGAATCGAAACCGGTATAATATTCTGTTCCTTTAATTTTTATTCGTGACGATGTCAACAAAGCATCTTCCACCACGCCGTCCAAATAGCTTGTATCGCTGTTGTTTTTCTGAAAATCGAACATACAATGCAGCTCGTAATCTGCCAATCTTGAGAAAACTACTCTTGTGGTTCTCATGGAATCGCGATGAAATCCTGAGCCGCGCAATATGTTGATATTGAATACTTTGAAAATATCAGGCGTTGTAAGAATCATGTTGCATTGATGGACTTCGCCGGTGCTGTCTTTGCCGAGCGAGCGTTGTGACACAAGGTCTGAACCGCCGAGAAGTCCCGCGCTAAATGCTACATTTTCTATTCCGGGATGCGATTCCAAAGTGTCGCGAAAATCTTCGTAATGTTTTTGACAAAGCTCGTTGTCAACCATAAAGGCAACAACATTTTGAGTATTCAGCGTGTTGTTGTTTTCCATCATGCGGTTTTGCAGCAATACAAATGCCGAGGCTGTTATGAGTATAATTCCGAATGTAAATTGTACAATCGTGAGTATCATCATGAAATGTTTTCTTGCAGTGGAATATCCGATTTTACCTTTTATTGCAAGAGTGATATCAATTTGGGTGAGTTTTATTATCGGATATATACTTACAAAAATTCCGATTAAAATTGCAAGTCCTCCTACAAAAAAGCAAATTCCGATATGATTTTTCAATGCAAGTTCCGGCTTGTTGAGTACGGCAAATATGCCCGTGATGTTTATGATTTTTATAATCAACATCGCGATTATAAATGCTGCAATGCTAATTATTACATTTTGTAATATCATTGCTGTTCGCTGTTGCAAAGTGCTGATTCCCATGATTTTGTGTAGCGATATACATTTTATTTCCAAAGGAATTGTTGCAAGATTTAAGTTAAGAAAATTTATAATAGACGCAATCAGCATCATGATAGAAACCGCTAACAATGAGTAAGATACAAGTTTGCTGCCGCTTGTAAAAAGTTTGTCGCCGGGAGTTTCGTTTTTGTAGTAGATGTCTTTTACATTCAAAAGGTGATATCTTAATGTATCCGTAGGTCTGTAAACTTTTTCTTCTTTGAGAAACTTGTCGTAATATCTTGAGAGCGTATCTTCCAAAAGCGGAACATCGCTTACGTTTTTCATTTTTACAAATACTACATAGTTTTGAGAGTAATAATTGTTGCGGTCTTCGGTGATTTTCATAAACATCACATCATCGATTGTGATATTTTGTGAATTTTTGTAAATGCCTGATATCGTGTAATTTCTGTAATCTCTGGCGTACCAGTTGTTTGTATAAACTTTGTGTCCGATTACGTCGGTGGTTCCAAAAATTTCCATTGCCATTTTTTCTGAAATTATTGTAGTTCCCGGTTTGTTGAAATCTTCGATATTTCCTTTTGTAAGTTCAAACGGAAACATGTCAAAAAAATCCTTGTCAACGCAGGCAATTGATGCTATTGTACTGATAGTATCATCGATAATACAGTAATTATCAGGCGTTTTTATGATTGTGGCGGAAACTTCGATGTAAGGAAAATCTTTGATATCAACAGCTATACCGTAAGGATGGATATAGTTGAATGGTTGTACTTCGTCGTTGTCGTCAAGGCGGAAAATCCGGTCGGAATCTTTGGAATAGTTGATATTTTTCTCAAATGAAAGTTGCATCATAATTAGTAAAAGTATGGCGTATGTTACCGCCAAACCCAATGTTGTAAGGCTTAGCAGTATTTTGTATTTGCCTACTATTCTGAATAAATCCGTTAAAAATGCAATTATCATTTCTGTATTTTTATATCACTGCGTTGGTATTCTGCAAGTATAATCGATGTTAAAAAAAAATCTATTTTTAAAATTCCACTACAAAATTATAAAAAATTATGAATTCTTTAAAATTATTTCTATTTTAGCAGCTAAAATTTAGGCTGTAAATGTAATGAAAAAGGGAAAGATTTTAGTAGTAGATGATAATGCCGGTATACGGTCGGCACTGAAAATTATGCTGCCGGCTCATTTTGAGGAGGTTGAATGCATAGCATCGCCCAAGGTGCTGATTTCAACCATGGAGAGTATGAAACCGCATGTTATTTTACTTGACATGAATTTTAATACAAATATCAATTCCGGCAATGAGGGTTTGTTTTGGACAAGCGAAATCAAAAAGATGTCGCCGAAAACCGAGGTCGTACTTTTTACGGCATACGCTGATATTCAGCTTGCTGTTGAGGGTATGAAACGCGGTGCTTTTGATTTTGTGGTAAAACCTTGGGACAACGACAGGTTTATCGAAACTCTTACCAAGGCTCGTGACAATGCTTTGGCCGATTTGGACGAACCGGTTTATTTGTCTTCCGGAAGTAAAGATTCTGATATGTATTGGGGCAAAACTCCTCAGATGGAAGTGATTGCACGTCAGGTTTCACGTATTGCTCCTACTGATGCTACTGTGCTTATCACCGGCGAAAACGGTACAGGTAAAGATTTGTTGGCAACCGAAATTCATAAACAATCGCTTCGTTGCAATATGTCGATGGTGGCTGTGGATCTCGGAGCTATTACCGAAACTCTTTTTGAATCAGAGCTTTTCGGTCATGTGAAAGGTGCTTTTACTGATGCTCATACCGACAAAATCGGCAAATTTGAGCAGGCTAACAATTCTACTCTGTTTCTTGATGAAATCGGTAATATTCCGTTGCATCTTCAGGCAAAACTTTTGCGTGCGTTGCAAAACCGTGTAATTACAAAAGTGGGTGACGGCAAGGAAATTCCGTTTGATATCAGGCTGATTTGTGCTACTAATATGAATCTCGAAAAATTGGTGAGTGAAGGCAAATTTCGTGAAGACCTTTATTACCGTATCAATACAATGCATATTTCGTTGCCGCCGTTGCGGGAGCGAAAGGAAGATATTGTGCCGATTGCCGGTAGATTTATTGAAAATTTCAATCAAAAATATCACCGCAATATCAAAGGCATAAGTCCCGAAGGCGTAAATGTTTTGTATGCGCATCCTTGGAACGGTAATATTCGCGAACTTCAGAATGTAATCGAAAAAGCCGTGATACTTTCAGAAACCGAGTATCTCAAGGCTTCGGATTTTATGTTGAATACGCATCAAACTCCCAAAAGCGAAGTTGTGGAGCAACCTGCCAAAGAGGAAACTCTTGAGGAAGTGGAAGAGCGGACTATCAGAAATGCGATGTCGCTTTGTAGCGGCAACCTTTCAAAAGTGGCAAAACAACTCAACATCTCGCGACCTACTCTCTATGCAAAACTAAAAAAATATAATATTTGAATACTACTGTTTTAATATTGTTGGGAATTGTAACATCGATAATTACTTTTGCTGTCGGTTATTACATCTCGTATCGCCGCAGTGTAAAGAAAATCAGTTACATCATGGACGCGTTGGAAGACGGTGAAACAAATTTCAGATTTGTAGAAAATTCCAAAATCAACATCGCGCTCAATCGTATGAGAATTATTTTTGAGAAATTCCGTCAAGAATCTGAAGTGGAATCTTGGTCGAAACTTATCCGTGTGCTTACTCATGAAATCATGAATACAATCACACCGATATCGTCGCTGTCGGAATCGCTTGCCAAAGACGATACTCTCGATTACAAAGCCGGACTTCAAACCATTTCGCAGAGCAGTAAAGAACTTATAAATTTTGTAAATTCTTACCGCTCGCTTTCCCGAATTTCAGCCCCGGTAAAAAAGCCGGTGATTGTCAGCGATATGGTTCGTAAGGTTTTGCAACTGAATCTTCCTCTTGCCAAGCAATACGATGTAGAATTTTCTTACAAGGAACTTTCCAAAGATATTATTCTCTACGCCGACGAAGGACAGATTTCTCAAATTTTGATTAATCTTATAAAAAATGCCTGTCAAGCTAACTCAAAAAATATAATTATTACTGCCGAACTTACTGCTGCTGAGGATGTTGTAATAAAAGTAATTGACGATGGCATGGCTATTTCTCACGAATGCAAAGAACAGATTTTTATCCCGTTTTATACAACAAAAGAAGGCGGTTCGGGTATCGGTCTCAGCTTGTCAAGACAGATTATGAGACTTCACAACGGAACTTTGGAACTTGAAAGCTCCGACAACAAAGCTACTGTTTTCGCCCTCATTTTCAAATAAATAACTGTTAAAGAATAAAAATTTTTGTGCGTTTCAGCAGATTTTTTTATTTTAACATCTTTTATGCTACAGAAAACCTACATTTATTAATTTTGTATTTGTAAAAGTAATTATTAAAATTATGAAATATTTATTTTTTTTGTTGACAATTTTATTTTGCGGCTTACAACTAAATGCCCAAGATGTAAAATATCCGACGCAAAAATTGATGTCGCAAGGCAATTATGCTTTGGCGGAAACTGAAATTAAAACTGCTCTCGCCGCCGATGCCGATGATTGTCTTTACAATTTTTGCGCTTACAAATTATACAGCGACGAAAATTTTTCCGGTAAAAATCAAGATTTAGCTTACGATTATTTGGTACGCGCCAAAGTCTCTTACGCCAAAACCAAAGATAAGTCAAAGCTTTCCAAAGCCAAACTTTCGCCTTCGATTATCAACCGTCTTGTGGTGAAATATTCTCAGATTGCTCTTGACAACGCATTGCAAGCCAATACTTTGGACGCTTGTCAACAGTTTTTGTCAAAATATATTTATGCCAACGACAATCAGAAAAAAACTGCTATTGACAGAATTACGGTTCTCAATATTCAGAAGTCATTTGTTCAGAATTGGGATTCGCTGAAATATTATCAAAATACTTATAAAAACAGTCCCGAATTTGTTTCTGTAATTCAGGATTCGATGTATCAGATGTTGAAAAAAGATCCCGTAATTGACAGAATAAAATGGAGTTACATCAATTTCAAATCACCGGAATTGAGAGATTCTGCGATGCTGCTTTTGCACAAAGTTTATGAAAATGCCGGAGTTTACAATTTTTCGGATTTTTGGAGTCAGTACAGTTACAAAAATTATCCGGAAATAAAAGCCAAAGACGATTTGGTGAACGAGACTTACAAAACCGGTAACAAGCTGAAACTTGCAATCGACGGCGCACAATATCGTGTCGGTTATGATGCACTTCTTGACCTTGTAAAAATGCGTATCAACAGCAACGATTATGAAGGTGCAATTTACAAACTCAATTCATTTGCAGATTATTACGGCGATGATTATTATTTCAATACGCTCAAAAAAATGCTTTTGGCTCCGATGGACGAAAGTATTGTTGTAAAAAAATATAGCAAAGATTCTGATACAAAAATTCAACTTATAGATTCCGACACTACATATTCAAGCGATGGCAATGCGGTGATTTTCAGTATGAAAATGAAAAATTCAAGTGAAATAATGCCGAGTAAAAACTTGTTTATAAAAGTTCGTGACCGATTCGGAAACTTCGGACCTGCATTTGAAATCGGCAATCCTGTAAACTCGCCCGGCGACGAAACTACACCGTTTTTGCATCCCGACATGAAAACTTTGTATTTTGCCAGCAACGGTCACAACAATATCGGTGGTTCTGATATTTTTATGTCAACACGTTTGAACGAAGATTCTTGGACAGAATGGTCGGAACCGGTAAATATCGGAAAAGAGTTTAATACGGCTTACAACGAATCCAATTTCAAAATCACCAACGACGGAACTATTGCGTATTTTTCGCGACTTGTTGACAATGTGATTACTTGGTATTACGTGGAAACTCCGCAAAATATTAAACCGGAAGCTGTTACCGCAATTTCCGGCAAGGTTACCGACAATTACGGAAAACCTGTAAAAGTAAAAATCTCGTGGGAAGACCTTGAAACCCGAAAACTTATCGGTTGGGCAGAAACCAAGAGCAACGGAACTTACACGATTGTACTTCCTGAAGGCAAAAATTACGGTTATTTTATCAACAACGATTTGTTTTTCCCGGTTTCGAGCAACGTGGATTTGCGGGATGTTCACGAGTTCAAAGAGTTGAAAAACGATATCACAATCGTGAAAATCGAAGACATGGTAAACAAACAAATTCCGATTGTGTTGAACAACTTGTTTTTTGAAGCCGGAAAATCAGAACTGTTGCCGGCATCGCTTACCGAATTACAACGCGTTTACAATATACTTGTTGAGAAAAAGTTGAAAGTAGAAATTTCCGGTCATACAGATAATTCCGGTGATGATGCTGTCAATCAATTGCTTTCGGAAGCCAGAGCCAAAGCTGTGAAAGATTATTTGGTAGAACTCGGTTACGATTCAGGGCTTTTGGTGACAATCGGTTACGGTAAAAAGAAACCTATAGCGAACAATGATACTCCGGAAGGTCGTCAGAAAAACCGCCGTGTAGAATTGCGTGTTCTGAAAAAATAATAGAAAGTTTGATGATAATTTTTTAAGAGATGTCATAAAAAACAATCAGGGCGAAATCGATAAATTTTTGTTCGATTTCGCCCGATTTGTATTAATATCCTTCCATAAAATCGTTGTAAAATTCGTCTGTTTTTCTTGAGAGTTCTTCAGCAGATGATTTCAGTTGGTCGGTTTTTAATTCTATTTGATATGGTGTTAATGAGTTGAGATTTTCTTTACTTATCTCATTCAACCTTGATATTTCTTCCAAAATCGATTTATATGTTTGCTGTTCATCACTAGAAAATGAGATGTTTTCTTTCTTTGCAAAATCATTTATGCGGTCGATTTTTCTTGAAATTTGTTGCGAATAATTTTGCCAATCGGCAACCGCCTCGTTGTATTTCTGACACGCTTGTTCATAATTGTTTGAGCCGCCGGAAGTTGAATAATGATTCTTGATATTTGTTTGATTGTTTTTAGGTTGAGTGTTATTATTTTGCGACGGCGAATAATTTGACGGCGTGTTTTTCTTAATTTCTTCAAATTGGATTTTGAGTTGCGAAGTAAGAGATTCCACGTCGAATTTTGTATTTTCTATTATTTTGATTTCTTCAGCTATTTTTGCCGCGTCAGAATTTGAATAATCCTTGTTAACAAGGTCTTGAAGGTTTTGCTGTTTTTCTTTTAAAGTTTCAACATTTTTAGTAAAAACGTTGTTGGAATATTGAGTGAGGTCTCCGATATCCTGAGTGAGATTTTGAGACAAAATAAGTACCGTGCGGGAAGAAGTTTTTAGATTGTTCATCTTAACGATTGCATCTGCTTTTTGTTCTTCAGCAATTTGACTATCGTATTGAGCTATAGCGTTTTGCAATTTTGGACGGCACGAACGGCAATGAGTAATTGCGTATTTGTTTTTCAGTTCGGTGAGAATTTTTTTGTTGTCGTCGGATGACAGGCGCATCATCAGCGGTTCAAAATCTCTGGTAAAATACAATGTTTCTATTTTGTTGATTAAATCAGCGATACGATGTTCCATTTCGCTTTCTTCCGGCATTGTTACTGAATACAAGACATTTAAGTCACGCTCGATGTCGCTGATAGCAAATGTTTTAGTAAAATCTTCTTCGTACCTTTCAGAACATTTTACAAGTTCCATGATATTTTTGAGTTCGGTGTTACGAGCCATATTTTTGTCGGCAAGTTTTAGAACATCATTGTAATGTCCTTTGAAAATATCTTTGAAAATTTCATCGTCTTCGTATTCGCTATTGCGTTGACAATAAAGTATATAAAATGTTCTGTAACTGTCAATTAAGTCAAGTAACATCTGATTTCTGCCTTCTTGATTGGTACGGTTTTTATTGTCAGTATAGTTTTTCTCACATTTTGATAGTTTTACAAATTCTTCCAAAAATTGATTCAACGTTTGTTCGTAGGAATACAATTTTTGATTGAGTTCTTTGTTTTCATATTTGTTTTTGATATCTAATTTTCTTGCCAAAACACTTTCGTCAGTAATCTCGGAAGTAATATTCAGCGGTGAAATATATTTTGATTTGTAGTTGACAGACACCAAAAACGGGTATTTCACATCGTCGATGTAAGATAGAATATTGCTCTTGTTGAGATCTTCGCCCCAATCTTTGTCTACAAGTTTGTTAATTTCTTTTTTATAATTATTGTCTTGCGGTTTAAAAAGATAGACACCGATAGAATACAATTTCTTGTTGAAATCGTCTTTGTAAATATCAATTGTTGACGAAAATTCGTATTTTGCATTTTTTTATCTTGCTATCCATCAATCTGCTAAGTTCGCCCGTAAAAGTTTTTGCAGCTGACAATGGAGTTGATAATTTTGAAATATTTTCAAGTTGTTGTGTTACAAAATTAAAAACTGTATTTTCTTTGGCGGCTGTTATTATTTCCATCCTTATAGTGGCAGAAACTTTATCGCCGGAAATCGACGAGATAGGGTAGTTTTGCATGATTCTTACCTTGTCGCGGTAGTTGGCTTGAATTATTCCGGTTTTGTCGTCCGCTTGAAAATTGTAAAGCGGATACGATACATCCGTAAGAATTGTACCTTTGAGTTCCGCCGAAATAAAGACTGATTTTACATCCTGTTTTTTACGTTTTTCGCCTGCCCAAACATCGTTGAGAAGATCCTCTATTTTGTTCATATTCACTAAATAGAGGTCGGTAGTGAGATATTGCCATTCTTCGTTGAACTTGTCGTTGACTTTTTCATAATAAATTTCATCAACTTCCACGTTGTGAGGTTTGGGTTGTGCAAATGTTGTAGTTTGAATACCGAAAAGCATTAATAAAAGTAATAGATGTTTCATAATTATTTGTTATTCGTCTAATTTACAAAAAGTTACAGTATAAATAGCATGATATTTTCTTTGACATCGCGCTTTTTTCATTTCGTGGCAAAAAAAATGAAAATCTATAAAATATGCAAATTTTTATTAAAAGATTTAAATCATGCAGATTTATTTTCAAAAAGTAAATTTGCATGATTTTACTGTAAAAAGTTTTGCAGATTTGTTTCTTAAAAGTAAATTTGCAAAAAAAATGAATGCCATGATAGAGAGAACTTTGAAAGACAAACTTCTGCAACTGATGCAGAAATATCCCGTGGTAACGCTCACCGGTCCGAGACAATCAGGAAAATCAACTCTGCTGAAAAATGCTTTCAGCGGTTACAATTATGTTTCGTTGGAAGACCCCGATAACCGAATGTTTGCAATCGACGATCCGAAAGGCTTTCTAAAAACGTACCCCGACAAAACAATAATTGACGAGGCTCAAAAAGTGCCGCAACTGTTTTCGTACATTCAGACGCACACCGACAGCGTAAACAAAACGGGAATGTACTTGTTGGCGGGTTCGCAAAATTTTTTGCTGATGGAAGCAATCGGACAGTCATTGGCAGGTAGAACGGCGGTTTTGAAGCTTCTGCCTTTCTCCACCACGGAAATGCAAAACGCAAAAATCGAAACTCAGGATATTGATTCAAAACTTTTTAAAGGCTCGTATCCGAGACTTTTTGACAAAGATATTCCGCCACATGATTTTTATCCGTATTACATACAAACCTACGTAGAGCGCGATGTAAGACAGGTAAAAAACATCGGCGATTTAACAACGTTTGAAAAATTCATAAAACTTTGCGCCGGAAGAATCGGACAGGTACTAAATGTTTCTTCGCTTGCGGGCGACTGCGGAATTTCGGTTTCAACTGCTAATTCGTGGCTGTCGGTTTTGGAAACGGGATATATTTGTTATATGCTGCAACCCGATTTCAACAATTTTTCAAAACGTGTTATCAAAAGCCCGAAACTTTATTTTTACGATACGGGCTTGGCGTGTTCGCTGCTGCAAATCAGCAGTCCCGAACAATTAAAAACGCACTATTTAAGAGGTGGTTTGTTTGAAAATCTTGTTATTTCCGAATTTTTGAAACATTATTATAATCAAGGTATTACGCCTGATTTACGGTATTTCCGCGACAGCAGCGGACTTGAAATCGACTTGTTGGACTATACCGGCTCACGGCACGATGTATATGAAGTAAAAGCCGGTGCCACGTTTTCACCGGATTATTTCAAAGGCGTAACAAAATATTGTGCGTTTTCGGGCGTTTTAGCGGACAACTGCACCGTCATTTACAACGGTGACAAACGGATGTCAACTTCAAACGGCAAAGTCGTGAATTTTTATGATTTGTTTTAAGTAAATACTACGCACTTCATCGGAAATTAAGTAATTGTCTGATTTTTTGTTTGATTAATTTGTAAAAAACTTTTATCTTTGCCTAAAAATAAGGAGCAACTATGAAATATTACGACCCGCGGGCAGACGTCTTGTTTAAAAAGATTTTCGGTAGAAATGAAGATTTAACTATCAGTTTCCTTAACGCCATGTTGCCGTTGGAAGGTGATGGTTTGGTAAAAACGATAAAATATCTTCAACCTGAAGTGTTACCCGTAATTCCCGACCTCAAAGACAGCATTGTAGATGTTTTGTGTGTGGATGTTAAGGGACGTACATTTGTTGTTGAAATGCAGATGTTTTGGACGTCGTATTTTAAACAGCGCATACTTTTCAATGCAGCGAAAATGTACGTTACGCAAATCGAACGCGGAGAAAACTATGATGCGTTGATGCCGGTTTATGGTCTTAACCTAGTGAATGATATTTTTGACACCACAAGCGAAGATTATTATCACCGTTATACGATGTGCGAACCGTCTAATCCAAACAAAACGATTGACGGTATCGAATTGTTTTTCTTTGAGTTACCGAAATTTAAGCCTAAAACATTTTCGCAGAAGAAAATGCAAGTTTTGTGGCTAAAATTCTTGACTGAAATCAACGAAAAAACCGTCGATGTAGACCCTGAACTTTTAAAAAATCCCGAAATTTCTAAGGCGTTAGATATTTGTACATATTTAACACAAGAGGAATTATTGGGTTATGACCGCTATTGGGATGCCATCAGCACAGCCAAAACACTTGCATCGGGCAAATACAAGGACGGTTTGGATGCAGGTCTTGCAAAAGGACGTGAGGAAGGCCGCGCAGAAGGAGAGAAAATAGGTATGGAAAAAGGTCGTGCTGATGCAATGCGTGAAATGGCTCGTACTCTCAAGTCTTTAGGCAAAATGTCTATTGAGGAAATCTCTGTTGCTACCGGTCTTTCTACAGAAGAAATAGAAAAAATGTAAAATCCTAAATTAATACAAAAAAATGACTAAAATTAAATTATTTTTATTAACAGCATTAATTTTTGCTCTTTGGTTCGGATTCAGTTCTTGTAAAAAAGACGATGATAAAGAACCCGAAAAAAACAATACGGAACAGCCTCGGACAGATGGCATCTCAACTGAAAATCCGTCAGACGAGTCAAAAACTGACGAACAGTTAAAAACGGGAAAAATTACAATTAATTTCAATCTTTCAGACGGTATTGGTAGTATATCCTCACAAATCGTTGAGATAGGTCAGAAAATCACACTTCCTAGTGGTGAAGATATAAAAAAAGAAGGTTATGTATTTAAAGGTTGGATTGCACCAGGTAGTGGAGAAATTATTACTGAATATATTGTTACCGACCAAGATGTAACTCTATATGCGGTTTGGAATCAAGTGTATGAGGCGAAATTTGATACAAATGGCGGTGTCGGTTTATTTGAAACTCAAATTGTAGAAAATGGCAGTAAGGTTATAGAACCAGTATTTGACCCCAAAAAAACAGGTTATATGTTTAAAGGTTGGTATATTGGTGATAGTGAATTTGATTTCAATACTAAAGTAAGAAAACCATTGGAGTTAAAAGCCGTTTGGGAAAAATTATTTTATTTTTCAGTTTCTTCAAGCAAAAAAGTTATATTCAGTCCTGGTAATTTACAGTACAACCCCAATAAAAAAGTGTGGAGATTTGCTGAACATCAATACGACAGATGTTTTAATACCGATAATTATAATGTAGCCGGAATGTATAGTGAATATTATGATGGTTGGATTGACCTTTTGGGTTGGGGAAGATGGCTTGATGGTACGGATGAGTCAGATATTATTTATTACTTAGATAATTGTTATTCTCCGGAAGTGGTCTCTGATGATAAATATGGATATTCATATAGTTTTGCTCATAACAAAACTACAATTGACAACGTAGAATGGGAAACTATGTCATACGGGGAATGGGCTTATTTATTTAGTCAAAACAACAAAGAAAAATGGGGTTTAGCAGAAGTTGCTGGTGTACCTGGTATTATAATTCTGCCTGATGAATGGGATATGCCCGATGGTGTTAAGGTATTCGAAAATAGCATAAATAGTTATGACTTAAATAAATATAATGCAGAATCGTGGTTTAAAATGGAAAAAAATGGTGCAGTTTTTCTGCCGGCAGCAGGAGAACGATATATTGATAATACTCATAATGGTAGTCTTGCTGTGTCTGGTTTAAATATAGGTCGCTATTGGACGTCAAATCCAGAGAACTTAAATTGTGCAGCTTACATCTTTTACTTTTGTCCATCAACACAAACTGCTTATACTTCAATGAGACGTTCAAGTGGTGGGTCAGTTCGGTTGGTGCGGGTTCCGCAGAATTAACCAGATTCAGAACGAAATGTTGTAAAAAACTAAAAAAAAACATTATCTTTGCGGAAAATAAAAAGTGTACCGCAATGAAATACTACGACCCACGAGCTGACATATTATTCAAAAAAATTTTCGGACGCAACGAAGATTTGACAATCAGTTTTCTTAACGCTATGTTACCGTTGGAAGACGATGGTTTAGTAAAAACAATAAAATATCTTCAACCGGAAGTGTTGCCTGTAATTCCCGACCTCAAAGACAGCATTGTAGATGTTTTGTGTGTGGATGTTAAGGGACGTACATTTGTTGTTGAAATGCAGATGTTTTGGACGTCGTATTTTAAACAGCGCATACTTTTCAATGCTGCGAAAATGTACGTTACACAAATCGAACGTGGCGAAAACTACGATGCGTTGATGCCGGTTTACGGTCTTAATCTTGTCAATGATATTTTTGACACCACGAGCGAGGATTATTATCACCGTTATACGATGTGCGAACCGTCTAATCCAGACAAAACGATTGACGGTATCGAATTGTTTTTCTTTGAGTTACCAAAATTTAAGCCGAAAACATTTTCGCAAAAGAAAATGCAAGTTTTGTGGTTAAAATTCTTGACCGAAATCAACGAAAAAACCATCGATGTAGACCCTGAACTTTTAGAAAATCCTGAAATTTCTAAAGCGTTAGATATTTGTACGTATTTAACACAAGAGGAATTATTGGGTTACGACCGTTATTGGGACGCTATCAGCACTGCCAAAACTCTTGCATCGGGTAAATACAAAGATGGTTTGGATGCGGGTCTTGCAAAAGGCCGTGCGGAAGGTCGAGCAGAAGGTGAAAAACTTGGCATCGAAAAAGGCGAGAAACAAAAAGCCATAGAAATGGCACGTATGATGAAAGCCGACAACGAACCGCTTGAAAAAATCATGCGATATTCCGGCTTAACATCTGATGAAATACAAAAAATCTAAAATTTTTTTATAAAATTTTTGTGTTTGTTACTTTTTAAAGTAAAAAACAGTAACGAAAAAAAATGGACATAATCAAAATAAATAATATAGTATAAAAATTAAGTAGAAGGGATAAAAAATATTTCCTACTTTACTTTGACTTAAAATGATAGTTTTCTTGTCCCTTGTGGAAAAGTGTTAAAACGCACTGACCGAAAGAGATTTTTTTATAATTAAAGTTTAACCAAATGAAAAAATTAAACATTTTGATGTTAGTTGCATTGTTTTTTGCGCTAACATTTACCTCGTGCAACAAAAATGACGACGATAACAAATCAGAATTAGGAGGCGTCAATAATTGTATTTCTGGTGTTTTTTCTGTATCCGACAACAAAAAAATAAATTTTTCCAAAGGTAATTTGCAGTTGAATATCGAAACAAAACAATTTCAATTTGCCGAACATCAGTGGGATTATGTAGGTAATGATGGTGATAATATTATTGATTTATTTGAACTAAAAGACGGGAATCCGATATATAGCATCAACAACGAGAACACTGTGATTTCAGATGCAGAATGGGACATTCTCAGTCAAGAAGAATGGGAATACTTGATTGATCGTGATAAAAAATCGAAATATGGTGTAGCAGAGGTAAATGGAGTACAGGGTTTAGTACTTTTACCAGACGATTGGGTGTTGCCGGAAGGGGTTACATTCAATATTGGAGTAGCAATAGGTATGGATTCCAAATATTACAAAACTAAAAATTTATTATCATTAGAAGAATGGACAAAAATGGAAGCAGCAGGAGCGGTATTCCTTCCGGCTGCTGGTTATCGCATCGAAACAGATGTTTTGTTTGACGGTGATGATGGCTACTATTTGTCGTCTACAGCTAAAAACACCGACGAAATGTGCCTTATGGTTTTCAATTCAGGAAGAATTCGTCACGATATTGTAAGCTCTAATGATGCTGGATATTCGGTTCGTTTTGTGCATGTTTTGTAAAAAAGATGCAAACAATATCTAGTGGTGGCTTATTAAGTCAGCTGAAATACGAATACTTGGGCGAGATTAATTTATCGCCCATTTTTTTTATTTATAAATGCAAAATTTTTGTCTTCCCCTAAAAAAAACGCGTTAAGTCAAAATAATTCAATTTTATATGATGTTGACGGTAATTTTTTGCAATTTTGCGAAATAAGCATTACCTTTGCGGATAAGAAAAACATACAGCGATGAAATATTACGACCCACGAGCCGACATATTATTTAAAAAGATTTTCGGACGCAACGAAGATTTGACTATCAGTTTCCTTAACGCCATGTTACCGTTGGAAGGTGATAGCTTGGTTAAAACTATAAAATATCTTCAACCGGAAGTGTTGCCAATAATTCCCGACCTCAAAGACAGCATTGTTGATGTTTTATGTGTTGATGTTAAGGGACGTACATTTGTTGTTGAAATGCAGATGTTTTGGACGTCGTATTTTAAACAACGTATACTTTTCAATGCTGCAAAAATGTATGTTACGCAAATCGAACGCGGTGAAAATTACGATGCGTTGATACCAGTTTACGGTCTTAACCTTGTGAATGATATATTTGATGTTACAAGCGAAGATTATTATCACCGCTATACGATGTGCGAACCGTCTAATCCCGATAAGACCATTGACGGCATTGAATTGTTTTTCTTTGAGTTACCCAAATTCAAGCCTAAAACTTTTTCAGATAAAAGGATGCAAGTTTTGTGGCTTAAATTCTTAACCGAAATCAACGAAAAAACCATCGACGTAGACCCTGAACTTTTAGAAAATCCCGAAATTTCAAAAGCGTTAGATATTTGTACGTATTTAACGCAAGAGGAATTATTGGGATACGATCGTTATTGGGATGCCATCAGCACAGCCAAAACACTTGCATCGGGCAAATACAAAGACGGTTTGGATGCGGGACTTGAAAAAGGCGAGAAAATAGGACTTGAAAAAGGACTTGAAAAAGGACTTGTGCAAGGACGTGCAGAAGGCGAGAAACAAAAAGCTTTTGCCATTGCTCGTGCAATGAAAAATCATGGCGACGATATTGATTATATCGCTATGGTTACCGGTCTTTCCGCAGAAGAAATCGAAAAATTGTAAATATTCATACATTTTTTTGGGGGGACGCTAATAAATTTTTTTACTACTTTTGTTGTTTAATTTGGAAAATTAAAATAGTAATATGAAAAAAAAATTATTGGCGGTCCTATTATTGGGATATGCTTGCAATTGTTTTGCGCAAATCGAGCCGGATTATCCGGACAAAAAACTTATTGAATCTGTTAAATTTGAAAAGGCAGCTGAAGATATCAAAAAAAATCTTTCAAAGGATGAAATGAATGTTGGTTATAATTTCGCTGCTTACAAACTTTTTGCAAATCCTGTTTATGAGAAATATGATTTGTCAACTGCTTACAATCATTTGATAATCAGTAAAAAAAGTTTTGTAACCGCACCAGCAAAGCCTGCTGAAAAACTTGCAAAAAATGGTTTTTCTGTTGAAAATTTCAGTTCTGAAATTCGTATTTTGTGCGCTTCGGCTCTTTCGGTTGCCGAGGAACAAAATTCTATTGACAGTTATAATTTCTTTTTGAAAACATATCTTCTCGCTTCTGATGAGCAAAAACAAACTGCTGTAACTAATAGAAACAAAATCGCTTATCAATTTGTAACTCAAGAAAATACAGTTTCGGCTTATCAAAATTTTATCGCAACTTATCCCGATGCCGTGCAAGTGTCTGAGGCGTGGGAAAATATTTATACGTTGGAATTCAACCGTGTTCGTAAGGCTGATTCTGAAAATTCTTACCGTGAATTTTTGAGCAAATATCCGAATACTCAATACACTGAAATCGTTAAAAAGCGTTTGGATTATTTACTTTTGGATCAAAAAGTTACACGCGGAAATTGGCAATCTTATTTCAATTATATTCAAGACAAGTATGATAATTTGGAACTTGTGGAGGCGGCTGAAGATTCTGTTTGTAACATTATTTCGCGTGACCCGAAACTTGATGATGTGGAGTATGCTTACAGAAATCTTACGATTGATAATTTCAAGAACAAGATGGTACTTTTGATGCACGATAAATATGTGGATGCCGGAGAAAAATATTTTTCAAGTTTTTGGGCAAATTATTCTTACGATGTTTTGCCAGATATTCGTACTAAAGATGATGAAATTTCTTCTGCGTATTCGTTATCTTCAAGCGATGATTTTATCAAAACTGCTGCTCCTTATTATTGTGCTTTCAGGGCTTTGCAGAATTTAATTGAAGATGATTTGAAAGCAAAGAATTTTACTGCGGTGTTGCAAACTGTAGAAAAATATCGTCCGTATTTTGGTGATGATAAAAATTATAGGATGTTGTTAACTGTTTTACAACAACCATTAAATCAAATGATTAATCCCAAAGTTATGCCTTCTGCAATTAATACGGTAGAAGGTAGCGAATATGCTCCGTGTATTTCTGCTGACAACAAAACTTTGCTTTTTTGTGGTCGTTCCCGAAAGGATAATCTCGGAGGAGAGGATATTTTTGTGTCGAATTTCAAGAATGGAACTTGGCAAAAAGCTACTCTTATCAAGGATTTGAACACCGTTTTTTTTAATGAAGCGCCGGAGGTACTTTCCACTTCAGGTAACCAATTATTACTTTTCAAAAGCGGAAAATTATTGTATTCTAACAAAACTAAAACCGGTTGGTCAGAACCTGAATATATGAATGACAATATCAATTTCGCATCATGGCAGGCTGACCCGACTTTTTCGAGCGACGGTAAGGTTATGATTTTTGCGGCTAAAGCCAAAAACGATTACGAACTGAATGAATCGTTGAACATCTTTGTTTCGATAAAAGATGAAAACGGAGAATGGGGACCGGCTTTTGATATCGGTAAAAATATCAATACTCCTTTTAATGACAGAATGCCGATTTTGCATCCCGATATGAAAACTTTGTATTTTGGTTCTAATGGTCACGGTTCGCTTGGCGGTTATGATTTTTTTATGTCAAAACGTCTGCGTGATGATTCTTGGACGGAATGGTCGGAACCGGTAAATATCGGTTGTGAAATCAATACCGGAGATGATGAATCGTTTATGAAAATTTCGACAGATGGCAAAACTGCTTATTTTTCGCAAACTCACGGTGATAAATATGATTTGGTTTCGATTTCAATTCCTGAACGTGTAAGACCAAATCCGGTTGCTACAATTTCCGGACGTTTAACAAACATTAGCGGAGAGCCTGTAAGTGCCAAAATTTCGTGGGAAGATTTGGAAACTCAGGATTTGATTGGTGAATCGGAAACTAACCCTCAAAACGGCGAATTTTTCATTGTTTTGCCCGAAGGTAAAAATTACGGTTATTTTATCGATGACAAAAATTATTTTCCGACTTCAAGCAATATTGATTTGAGAAAAAAGGACGAATTGATTGCTATTGAAAAAAATATCGAACTTGTTACAATCGACGAAATGATTGAAAAACAAATTCCGATTGTGCTCAACAACTTGTTTTTTAATACCGCTGAATGGGAGTTGCTGCCGGAATCTCAGGCTGAATTGCGACGTGTATACAAAATTCTTGTAGAAAGAAATTTAAAAGTAGAAATTTCGGGTCATACTGATTCTCGTAGTGATGATTCTTACAATCAGACTCTTTCTGAAAATCGTGCAAACGCTGTTAAAGAATATCTTGTAAAGCTTGGCTATCCTGATGAAAAACTTACAACAGTAGGTTACGGCGAGAAAAAGCCGATTGCCGGCAACAATACTCCTGAAGGTCGTCAGAAAAACCGCCGCGTGGAGATGCGCGTGATACAATAAGATGTTAAAAAAAAAATCCTCACTGCAAATTTGCACTGAGGATTTTTTATATTTGTATTTTAGAAACTAAAAAGTGTGGTTCTTAGTAAGCTACTTCGCCGTTGTTGGATGGTTGGGTGCTTATTACCAATTCTTTCATGATATTTTGACAATCAGCGTATTTATCGAGCATGAAAAGTACCATTCTGATATCAACGCAAATTGTACGTTGTACTGTTTTGTCAAATTTAATATCACCAAGTACAGATTCTTCGTTGCCGTCGAAAACAATACCGATAATTTCGCCGTTACCGTTCAAACAAGGACTTCCTGAATTTCCGCCTACAACATCGTTGTTGGTTAAGAAACAGATTGGCAATGAACCTTTTACAGCATATTTGCCGAAATCTCTGGTTTCTGAGAATTTCATAAGTTTTTTGTCAAAAGCAAAATCTTTGTTTTTGGTATCTGCTTTGGCAACCATGCCGTCAAAATCGGTGTAATATGTATAACTCAATCCGTTGTTTGCATAACCCTTGATGCTGCCGTAAGAAAGACGCATTGTACCGTTTGCATCCGGATAGAGGTTTTTGTCAGCATTTTTTTCGAGATAAGCTTCTGTCCAAAGTTTCATATCTGTAAGCAATACTGAATTGTCTTTGTAACAATCGTTGTAAGCTGTCTGATAGATTTGCATCCATTCGTTAGCTATTTTGAAGAACGGATCGTTTTCCATAGCCTCTTTTGACGGAGCTTCAATAAAAGCCAAATAGCTGTCTTGATTGTTGAAAATTGTATTGTTGTAAGCGTTTGTTAATGTTGTAAGCAATGTTGTACCGTTGAAAAAGCTCGGATAATATTTTGATTCAACATTTTCTTTGTAGATATTGCTTACATCGTTCATAATTTTCAAATCAATTTCGCTGTTGTAATCTTTGAAAAAGTTGGTAGCTTCAGCTTTCAAAGCTATCTTTTCAGCTTCTGCTTTTGCCATATCTCCGTTTTTGAGATATTCGTTGAGTTTGCGATGTTTGAGAACAAACTTCATGAGTTTCGGACTTGCATAAGGTCCTCTGTAAAAGTAATATACAGCTTTGTGAACGTTGTTGCTTGAAGCGTAATATTTTCTGATATCAGTTAAAACAGAACCGTATTTTGCGTTGCGTGAAGGATCTGCTTTTATCCATTTCAAAAGATTTAATTCTTCATTAATTCTTTCGCCGATAATATCGTAAGCTTCGAGAGCTCTGTTTTGAATTACGCAATATTTGTAGTGATTAGAGCAGCTTGCCCAATCGTCAGCGTACTGAGCTCTTGTAAACGGGTCAGATGAAAAATGTTTGATAGTTTGCAATTTCTTTTGACCGGTTTTGATTGCTGCGCTGTTTTGATTGTCGATAATACGGCGCAAACCTGATGAATTGGTGTATCTGTTGCTTCTGCTCGGATAACCGATTGTCATTGCAAAATCATTTTCCTTGTAGCCGTCAAGACTGATTGTCAAGAATTTTTTTGTATTAAGAGGAACATTATCTTTGTTGTAGTCAGCAGGACTTCCGTCGGGAGCAACATATACTCTAAACATCGAGAAATCAACAGTATGACGAGGCCACATCCAGTTGTCGGTATCGCCGCCGAAACCACCGATAGTTTGAGGAGGTGCTGCTACAAGACGTACATCTTTGTAAATCAAATATTTGAATGCGTAATAATAGTTTCCGTCAAAAAAGTTGGTTACTTTTACTACATATTTTCCGTTGTCAGACAATTCCTTTTGAATCATCTTCTTACGGTCAGAAATTATATCTTCTTTGCTGTCGTCATCAGGGAGATTTGCAAGAATTCTTTCTGTAACATCAGTCATATCAATAAGTTGAGATGCTGTGAAACCGGGATTCGGAAGTTCTTCGTCCATCGATTTTGCCCAATAGCCTGAAAGTACATCATGATTGGCAATAGAGGTCATTGCGCAGTGATGATTTGTGAGCAAAAGTCCTTTGGCTGATACAAATTCTGCGGTGCAGTTCCCGTTGTTGAGACTTATGATAGCGTCTTTTATACAACTGTGATTTACACTGTAGATATCTTCCGGAGTCAACTTGAAACCAAGTTGTTTCATCTCGTTGTAATTCTTTCCGATGAGAGATAGAATCCACATGCCCTCGTCTGCTTTGGTCACTGACGAGAAAGTCAAAACTGCTGCTAAGATAAGAATGAATTTTTTCATTGGAATGTCCTCAAATTATTTTTTAGGAAAATATTTCTACTATTTTTATTTATTTAAAATGTGATGTATAGTTTTTACATTGCAAATGTATAGCTCATAGGCTATTTAAAGATAAATAGCATTTTATCTTATCGTAAATAATAACAAGAAATTTTATTAATAAAAGCTAAAGGCGGTATTCATTTTTAACACAAATTTAAGGTCATAATTGACAAAAATGTACGTTAACTTGTACTTGTTATAAATTCGGGTTTTGTTTTTGTCTGTTTGTAATTATTTGTAATACAATGATATGCACTCTAAATGTCTTGTGAAATTTAAACAAAAAAATGTTTCTTTATCTACGAAATCTTTTATTTTAAATACAGATTTTCGCATGTTGGTTGTTTTTACAAGACCGTCAATTTTTGTTACAAACTCCTAAAAAATGTTATAATCCGGTAGTGAAATTTGTCCTGAAATTATTCGTTAAACGGTGTATCAACTGACAATGATCTTTCTCTGTAGCTGTATTGGTAAAGATTGTATCGGGATTGTCTTTTATATCGCATGCTGATGGCAAAACAAGTCGGATTGGGGGTTCTGTTCTGCATTTTACCTCACATCTAAACATGATTTTTCCTTTTTTTATACATCAAAACAGAAGTAATGATTTATTCTGAAATTACAAATTTTCAATGATTTAAGTTTTTACTTTTCTTTTAGTTAATTCCCTTTTGTGTAAAAATATCAAAAAAAAATCCGATATTTGTAAACTTATGCAAAATTCTATTCATACTTTTGTGCCGAATTTTAAATAATTAAAATCAAAAATGAAAACCTTATTCGCATTTATTTTTACGCTATTCACGTTAATTGCGTCGGCACAATCTGCCAAAATTTCCGGTGTAGTTTCCGGTGTTGATAACTTACCTGTTCCTTTTGTTTCTGTTTCCGAAAAGGGTACTACAAATGGAACTATTTCTGACTCTGAGGGTAATTTTATTTTGAAAGTTAAACAATTGCCCGTTACTCTATGTTTTAATTGCTTGGGATTCAAAACTGTAGAAGTTAATGTCACTTCCAACAATCAGAAGTTGGATGTAACTCTTGAGGAAGACCTTGCAGAAATCTCTGAAGTTCAAGTAACTGCCAAACAAGGTCGCAGTCGTACTGATAATGTTTTGATTGGTGTAGAAAATATCCGGATGTCCGAAATGGCAAAAGTTCCGGCTCTGATGGGCGAAAGAGATGTTATAAAATCAATTCAACTTTTGCCTGGAATCAAGAGCGAGGGCGACGGCTCATGCGGTTTTCAGGTTCGCGGCGGTACTGCTGCTCAAAATATCATTCTTCTTGACAACGCTGTGATTTACAATGCAGGTCATTTGATGGGTGTTTTTTCTACTTTCAACGATGATGCTCTTACAAATGCGTCATTATATAAAGGTGCAATTCCGGCTCAGTTCGGCGATGCTGCTTCGTCGGTTTTCGATATAAAAACTCGTGCCGGAGATATGGAAAATTATGGTTTGAATGCTTCAATCGGTTTGCTGTCGTCAAAATTTTCGGTTGACGGTCCGATTGTAAAAAACAAGGCTTCGTTTTTCCTTGCTGCACGTCGTACTTATTTTGAAGTTTTCCTGAAACCTACCAAAAAATACAGCGACAAAGTCATTAATTTTTACGATGTTAACTCTAAAATTTCTGTTAAACCTTCCAAAAACGGTACTTTGAATCTGATGTTTTTCCGTGGTCGTGATAATATGGAAATGGATAATCATATCGCGGAAATTCACTGGGGAAATACCGCAGCCGCAATTGATTACAAACATAGTTTTGGAAGTACTTTCAGTTCAAAAACTTCGCTTGTTTACAGCAATTACGATTTTGTAGAATCGATGGATGTAATGAAAATTAAAGAAAGTTTTGACGGATTTTTAAAACATCATGCCGTAAGAGAAGATATTGCAATCAATCCTACTGAAAATCAGAAAATTAATCTCGGTTTTCAATTCGACCATATCAATCTGAAATCCGGCGAATTTGTAAAGAGCAACGGACTTGTAAATAAAGAATTACGCGACGGTGACGAAATTTCTTTTTGGGTAGGGGAGGAAGTTAAAACTGATTTCGGACTTGAATTTTCTGCCGGAGTTCGTGGTGTGATTTTTAATGCTTTGGGCGGAAATCCGTATTACAATTTTGATTCCGACGGTTTGATTGCTGATACATTGTTTTATGCGAAAGGCAAACTTGTAAAACGTTTCTTCGGAATAGAACCTCGTTTTAGTGCTAAATATCAACTATCTGACAATCAAAGTATAAAAGCCGGTTATTGTCGTACTTCGCAACATATTCAGAATATCTTGAACAACGGGATGTCGTCGCCTATAGGTCGTACTGTATTATCAAGCAATATCATAAAACCGCAGATTGCTGACCAAGTAAGTGTCGGCTATATGGCTGAAACTCAGAATAAAAAGTATGAATTGTCGGTTGAGGCTTATTACAAGAATATCGATAATGTTTACGATTACAAAGACGGCAAAAATCTTGCTTCGGCAGTTGAGATGGAGAGTTTGTTGTCGCATGGTAAAGGTCGGGCATACGGTGTGGAATTTTATGCAAAGAAAAATATCGGTGACTTTTCGGGATGGTTTTCTTACACGCTTTCATGGTCAGAAAACAAAGTTGACGGTATCAACAACAATCAGTGGTATACCGCATCCAACGATAGACGTCATGATATTTCGATTGTAGCGATGTACAAACTCAATCACAAATGGGATCTTTCTGCAACATGGGTTTATACTTCAGGACAGGCACTTACAGCTCCGAGTGCAAAATACGATATCGACGGTTGGACACATTATTATTATGCCGAACACAATGGTTATCGCGCTCCGGCTTATCATCGTCTTGATGTCGGAATCAACAATACAAAAGAGCGTGCAAAATACACAAGAATTTGGTCGTTTGGTATTTACAATCTTTACAATCATTACAATCCGTATTTGATAACATTTGAGAACGACGACGAAAAAGTTACCGGCACAAAAACTGAGCAAGTTTCGCTCTTTGGAATTATTCCGTCGGTTACATATACAATTAAGTTTTAACTTGTTTTATAATTATTTGTAATTAAAAATGAAGAAATTAATATACTTTGCAGTTTTATTTTTCCTGATGTGCAGTTGTACAAAAGAAATTGAACTCGATTACAACGATATCGAACCAATTCCCGTGATAGAAGGTCATTTAACTCCTGATACTGCGGAAGTTATAATCACAAAGACCCGTAATATGAACGATTCTGTAAAAACAGAGGGAATCAAAGTTGACGATGTTAGAATTATTCTTCCCGACGGCGAAGAATTTCAGATGGATTTTCAGAGTGACGGATATTACCGTTTGGATTCTAAAAAAATAAATCTTGTAACGGGTAACACTTACAAATTGAAAGTTACAATCGATGGCGTGGAATACACCGGAGAATCTACTTTGCAGCCGAAAATCGAAATTTCAGAACCGGAATTTCTTTGGACATATTTTATGGATTGGATGCAAGTTTTGGAATTTGAAACTACAAATGTGCCGGACAATTTGCAAGTTTACTGTTGGGCTCGAATTTATCGCAATGGCAAGATATATTTCTCAGATGCCGGCAGTTGCAAAGGCAATTTCCCTTTTGACATCGGATTATATTACGATTCTGACATGGAAAATGATCCCGAAATGATTCTTAATGACGGTGACAATCTCAAGTTGGAATTCCGCTCTATCGATGAGGATGTTTACAACTATCTTGCGGAATACAATCAAACCAAAACGAATCCTAAACAATATTTCACAACTTCGGTTGAAGGCAAAATTTGTCTTGGCTTTTTTGCGGTTTATGATTACGTAGTTTTCGAGACAACTTACGTAAAAACTCCTCACGAACAAAGATAAGTCAAAAAAAAATCCCTGATAAAATTGTTTTGTCGGGGATTTTTATAAATAAGTTCTATTAAGGAAAAAAAATATTCAAAAAAATATTATTGGTGTCCGAGAAAAATAAAAAATCGAATAAAAATAGGGCTGCCATAATAGGCAGCCCGTTTTTTTTTGGTAACTTTCAGTTGCTAAACAAAAACATGTTACCATGGGCAAAATTACAAAATATTTCGGACAGA
>JAFXZT010000059.1 GCA_017541145.1 Bacteroidales bacterium
TATCCTGAAAGGGATTCAGTTGTTTTCAAAGACAAATGGGGCGTAAAACTCAAAGTTTCAAAAGGTAATATCTTGAATTTCAGCGGCGTAACCGATGCTGACACAAATTATATTTACGCCTACCGAGGCGATGAAAAAATCGGTAAACTTTCTGTAAATACTTATAAGAAAAAGTCTTACAAAGTTGTTTTGGTAAGGGTAAACAAGGCAACTTTGCCGGATATAAATGAATTGGAAAAGTATTTGGGTAAAGTTTATAGACAAAGCGTTGATAGTATCGAGATAGACACGGCTTATTTCTATTTCCCTGAACTATTAAGTTTTTCGCATGGCGGAAGTCCTTGGAATTCAGTTTACAACGACGATCAAAAACGTGTTCTCCGTGCCTACGACAAAAATATGAAAGACGGTGTTTATTACTTGTTTTTCATTGATAATGTTACCGACAAAAAGGACGGTAACGGAACACTTGTATCGGGTTATATGCCAAGAGGTTACAACGCGGGATTCATTTACGACAAAGGTTCGCCGCACACTATTGCCCACGAGTTAGGACACGGAATTGCTGGCTTGGAACACGTGTTTGAAAATTCAAAATCCAGCGGCAAAACCAACAACTTGATGGATTATTCTTCCGGCGAAGAACTTTGGCATTTCCAGTGGGATGAAATTCAAGACCCGAGTAGGGTTTGGATGAAATGGAATAAGGATGAAAGTGAGGGAGAGTGGTTTAATGCAAAAGAAATAACTGATGCAATTGCTAAAAGTTATACGATAAAATATGAAGGTTCATTAACATTTCTTACTCCTGCGGGATATCCTATTACTTTGCCGTCAACTCTTAGTCAGGTTTCTTTTGTATCAGTTGTTGATGATTGCCCTGATGGTGCATTGACCAAATTTAGCGTCGGAAATGATACTTATGTCGCTCATTATATAGTTAATGGTAAAGATGATGAAACAAAATTTATGGGTTACATTCATTCTCCTTTAAAAGACAAATATTTTGAGAATGATAATACTGATAATAATCCAGGAAATGTAATTTTAGGATATAATTATGATTGTCATATAGAGTTACTTTCTATGGATTATAATAAAATCATTCCTGCTTTTGCTAAGATTAAAAAATTGGGTGACGGTGAGGTAAAACTTAGTAATATTCCTTATGAAATATTGGGGATGAATCATTTAACTACAATTTCTGATACTGAAGCTTGTTTCCTCAAAACGGATTTAGCAAAAGCATTTTATGCCAATGAAGTTAGCAAAATCGCTTTACATGAAAAAGAGTCAATTTATAATAGTAAAATTCACAGAATTTCTGCTGAAATTGATAATTTTTTATTAGAAAATCCTAATGCAGTATTACAACTTGAATCTTTTATAGATAACATTCTTACGAATTATAATTACTTGGAAGATGAATGGTCTGTAAATGATTGTTCAAAATTGAGAAAGTATTTGGAATATTATGTTAATTCCTATACTCATAAAGAATCATTATTGTTAAGTTCTTCAATTGAAGATAATAAAGTAATAGGATTATTTGGTTTTAATCAATCTTTAGATCAAATTTTGTCGGAATATTCTAATAGTACAAAAGTTGAAATCATTTGTTATTTATTGAAAATATCATGTTTTATTAAAAATGATAATATTAGTTTGATTTTAAATAATATAAAGAAAGATGATTATGCTAAATTTATAGACATGATATATGTAGAAGATGAGGATATTATAAAATCAAATGTTGGTGATTCAAAATGTCTATTTGATTTGGTGTTAACAAAATTTTCTGATTGGGAATTAATACCATGTTTTTCAGATTTGATGATTAAAATTTTGGAATACAACAGTAAAGCAAATGAAAAATTTGAGGTTTTTAAACAATTTAATGATAATACCCCTTATTATGCTATGACCTCCTTCTTGGCTAAGGAGCGCCTTAAGAGGTTTATGAGTATTGAAGCAAGAAAAAAATTGTTAAAGTATTATTCATTGAAATTTTTTGAATTTTCTGAGGAAGATGCGAAGGTAATTGGTGATATCGTCTTTGTTGGAACATCTAAAGATGATATTGCAGAAATGTTATCTATCCTAATTGATTCTAATATTAGAGAAAAAATTTTGTTTGGTATATTATCGAAGTTTGACGAAGATAAATATCTTAGTATTCCTTTAGAACTTCGATTAAATATTTTGAAGAGATTTTCTAATTGTTTTTTAACACAGGCTTATGTAAGTTCTGTTGATGATGAAAAAATAGTAGTAAATCTAATTAAATATATACCTGATAATGATGCAAAACAATTGTTGGATTTTCTTTTTTGTGATAATGGTCAATCAAAAAATTATTTTGAAAATTTCAAATCCGGAATAGATGGTGATAATTATTTATTTTATTTAATTGCGTTATGTGAGAAGTGGAATTTTGTTCATAATTCAGAAATACAGAAAGTCCAAAAAAATTTCACAAAATATTTGGATAACTATTTTATATGGAGTGATGTAGATTTATACGAAATTGATTATTCAACGTCGATTAATGACAATCGTATTTCAATAACCTTTACATGCCATTATCCTGAAATTGCTGGTAATGAAGTAATTCGTATGACATATACAGAACAATCACAGAAGAACTATAATTATGATGAAGTTATAATTTTAAAACTTCGTACGATACCAGATTTCTTTTTCAGCAATATATCTAATGCCGATAAATTGTTACAAGGGGGTGACATAATAATTCCTGCATTTTTGTTTCAGTCAATAATTGATAAGACAAATATTGATACTTGGATAAATGGAATAGATTTAGTTATAACCGTAGCATCTTTTGTATGGGGCGTTGGTGAATTAAAGGCACTCCATACGTTGTCCAAAGGTCAGAAAATTATGGCTTTTGTGGGCTTAACAATGGATGGATATTCGATTTGTACCAAGAATTCAAAAATAAATAAGTGGGTATTAGAAAAATTTGAACTTGTTTTCAAAGATAATGCAAATCGTTTTAAGTTAATATGGGAATCTCTTATTAATTTTAATGATATACGAAATATTTTTTCAATCAAAGCATTTAATTATAAAAGTTTAAAAAGTGATTTAGATGAATTTAAAATAGGATGGGCAATTTTTAAGCAAGACTATTTTATTAATTTTAGAAATTCAGAAGAGGATGAGGAAATAAAAAAATATATTGACAATATGATTGATGAATTATCTTATATAACTGAATTAAATTTGGAATTAGAAAATGAAAGGTAACGAAACAATGTATATGCTGACAGTTATTGTTGTTGGAATTATTATTATTATAAAAATTTTTATTGTTTGTGAAGAATTGAGTAACAGAACGTTAGAAGATTATATATATATTAAAGGGTATGTGGCAAAGGTTGATTCTAACAATAAAGTTTGGGTTGTAAAAGATTCATCAGTTAATATTCATTCTTTGGCAACAAATGAAAATTATTTAATTTTTGAAGTTAGAGATTCGGAGGTATTTATAAAATTAAAAAAAAGTTGTAAGAAACCTAATCATATTATAGAAATATGGTATGCGAAACCAGGTAAATCGCGTAAAAATTTTCCAGAAATACTTTATCCTATTATTCAACAGATTGTTTTGGATAAAGAAATTATTATGCCTTATGATAAAAATATATCATGGAAGGGATTTATTTGTATTTCTATTCCAATATTAACATTAATAATTTTTTGTATTAAAGCACTTATAGGAAATGATAAAATAGATTAAACATAAAATGAAAACTAACTTATTAATCCTTTCCATGTTGTTGCTCCTTGCAACCTCCTCGTTGCAAGCCCAGCCGTACCTTGCGGCTCTTTCCAAGCCGGGAAAGGCGGGGATTGAATTGCGGTGGTCGCCAATGAGTTACGAGGCATGGCAACTCGGACTCACCGGCGGTTATATGATTGAACGGGTGGCTGTGCTCCGAAACGGGAAAGTGTTAGAACCCGTTGAGCGTAAAACCCTGACATCCAATCTGATAAAGGTTGCAGACAAGTCAGAATGGTCAAAATACGAAAACGATAATTACGCCATGGTTGCCGGCGAATGTATTTTTGGAGAGTACGAGGACGTTGAAACGAATTTTCTGCCGCTCAAAGCCTACAAAAAACGTCAGGACGAAGGGCGCAGATTCGGTTTTGCGTTGTTTAGCGCAGATATGTCAATTGTTGCAGCTAAATTGTCAGGTCTGTATTTCAAGGACGAAACCGCCAAACCAAACGAAAAATATCTTTACAAAATATATTTCGCAAATTACGATTCTCTGATTCATGATACTGTCTCAACTTTTACGGGAATGTCTGAATATCAACCGCTTTACGCACCTCAGAAACCGTATTTTTATTGCTCGAAAAGCGGCGTAACACTTTGGTGGCAGACTTTTTCACCGCAAAAATTCAACAGTTATTATGTTGAAAAATCCACTGACAACGGCAAAACTTTTACGCGGATTTCTCAAAACCCAATTGCCGTAACCGGTTCAGAAAGAATGTTTTACACCGATACTTTAACCGAAAACAGCGCAAATTATCTTTACCGAATTTTGGGCATAGATTCATTCGGGGAAGTCTCGCCGGCCTCGCAGCCGGTAGCAGTAAAAATGATTCTGCCGATTGAAACCATACCGCAATTCGCTGATATTGAAACTGTTAACAATAATTCAGTAAAAATGACGTGGAATTTTGAGTCAGAAGCCGAAATTTCAGGTTTCAAGATTTACCGTTCTGAAAGTCCGAAAAAAAAGAAGTCGTTGATTTTCAGCGGTTCAGACCCGTTGCAAAGGAGTTTCACCGACAAATCGCCGATGAATGACAATTATTATTTTCTGTCGGTTTACAATCAAAACGACGAAAAAATAAATCCGTTTCCGTATTACGCGCAGTTGGTTGACAGCATACCGCCCGTAAA
>JAFXZT010000060.1 GCA_017541145.1 Bacteroidales bacterium
GCAGCCCAATAATACGGGTCGGGAAATTGTTTTTTAACCTCGTCTTGGGCAAGTTTGAGAGCCTTGTGGCGGTCGTTGGTTTCAAAGAGAAATTTGTAAAAATGCTCCATAAAGATAGCCGTTACGCCGTCGTCAACCTTCCACAGCGACATCAAAATCGCCCCTGCACCAGCCTGTTTAAAAGCGCGTTGAAGTCCAAAAACGCCATCCACAGGAAAAATCTTTCCCCTTGCAGTTTCGCAGGCAGAGAGTACAACGAGTTTTGTGTTTGAGAGGTCGAGTTGAGAAATTTCGTAGGCGGTGAGAATGCCGTCTTCAACATTGTTTGGAAGTGCGTTCTTGCCTTTCCAAACATTATTTGCACCAGAAAGGGCGAGACCTGAACGTGCCATCGACGACTCTTTTTGCGAATTGGTTTTGATAGTTTGGGCAAATGCTGTTTTTTGAATTTTATCATCTGAATCGAGGCAGAATCCGTGAGTTGCAAAATGCAGAATATCAGGCGAATTGCGCGACATTAATTTAAAAACTTTTTCATTGGCATCATCGTTTTCGTATGTTTTGGTGTCGATGTTATGAAATTTCATAATCTTAGCAATTGAATCAATTTCTCGTTTTGTGGCACCAATCGACGCAAACAAATTGCTGCGTGTATTTGATTTATTTTCAGCCTTTTGCATAGCATCGGGAGAGGTGGAATAATTGATGTTTCCAAAAAGTGCTGCGGTATTTAGGTAGCAAGGCTGACGAACTTTGGGTATATACGATGTGGAAGATACTCTGATTAATTTGTATTTTTGACAAAGCGGTGCGCCCGATTCATCTTTCAAATAATCAAAATTCAAAGTTGCAAGATTGCCGTAAAGCGAATAAAAAATCGAACCTGCATTATTAAAAAATGGTTCTAACGGTTTGAAAATCAATTTGTATAACTGTTTGATTTTTTCGCCTGAATAAAAATCAGAATAAAACAATGGATCTTCGGAAGTATGGTTCAAGAGTTTTTCAACGGTTGAAACCTCGGCAAGTTTTACAAGTTTTGGCGATGAATAGTTTTTGCCAATTATATATGCACCAAAATAATCGGTATGTTTTGGATATTGAGTATAATCGGGAATAACGCAAAATTCAATTGCGTATTCGTTGTAGTATAGGGCACGTTGAATGTCGGCAATGGTTTTATTTTGCTTCAACATTTTGCTACTCAGATTGATAGTGTGTGTAATTAAGGTGTCGTACAACTGTTCGTATTCAGATTGGTATCGGTTTTTTGCATCTAAACTTTCGTTTGAAAACAGCAGGTTGTGTTTAATCTGACGGCATTTTTCATAGATATTTTTTAGATGTTTGTCGTCAGAATTATTAACAAATTCTGAGATAAGAGTATTGCTCTCTAACGAAACAGTTTTGAAAAACAAAGTGCTAACAAACGCATCAGAAATCACTTGTGTGGAACGAGAGTTAAACGCTGCAAAATTATAATACTCAATATCTTGCACACGCGAAAGCCATTCGTTGTAATGATTTTCTTCGGTAGAATTAAAGAATATGCGCGACTTGTTTTCTACCATATCGTTGCTAAACAGTTTGTAAAATTTGTTAACCTTATCTAATCTATTTACAAACAGCGCACAAGTAAGGTAGTTTCTATAATAAATCATATCGTACAAATCGTTGAACATCTTAACCTTATCATACAAATTCATAGCCTCTTGCCATTGATGTTGCCGCATTTTTATGAGAGCCAATGTATTTATCACTCTGTTAAACAGCGAATTTAACTGCGGCTCTTGTGATTTATTGTTTTCAATTATATGATGCCAATATGATTCAGCTTTTGCAGTATCTCCTGATTGGTAATATGCAGTAGCCAAATTGTTGATAATGTCAAACGCAGTATAATCTTTGCCATTCATAACGTTGCCCCAAAATGAATTGTACATTTCAATGGCTATTTTACTTTCTGTCAATAATTTAGCGTTGTTGTTTGTAGCACAATAAAAGTGAAGATGAGCCATTTGTAATTCCATTATCAATTCGCAATTACATCCAGCATATTTATAAAGTTTGTCTGATTTTTCAATAAAGTTTTTAGCCTTTTCAAATTGATTTACAATTAGATATCTTTCTGCCAAATTGATAGCCGCAAATCGCAACGGCGAATGATGCGAACTGTCGGTGTTTAAGGCAATTGTTCGATAGACCTCTTCCATAATTTTTACCGACTGTTCGGGATTTTTATAATAATCGGTGTAGATATTACAAAGCACATCCCCCGCTTCATAATAATCCCAGATGTGAGCACTGTCGCAAATGGCAGTGTTGACGATATGCCACAACGACGGCAAAATGGTTTCGTACATTCGCAAACGATAACCCTCTTTGCAGTAATGAATTGAATAATAAGTTTGTGCCTCTGCAACCCAACCCACCAAAATCAAAAGTGATGTTATAATTATCTTTTTCATAATAGTGAATTTTAATTTGTTAAACGTAAATTTTTGAATTATGCTGTTTGAATTCACAATATATTTTTGGTTCAGAATTTTTTACTTATTTATAGGCAAACCATTTTTGTATCGGTTTGTTTGCAATACTTTGCCTGTGACAGAATCTATGAAGTCAACTTGCTGAATAAGTGAATTTTTAATTGTCATTTCCACCGTATCGGGATCATCGTCCTCCTCTTTTTCGTAATACGCGGTATGTTTGCCCGAGAAGGGTTTACCGTCCAAAGTGTAAAACTTGTGTGGCTCATTGTTGTCGAAGTTTGCTATGTAGTATAGTTTTTCGTTGAAAAAATAATAAGTCCAAATGCCTGATTTGTTGCCGTTTGTGTAGTTCCCTTTGGTAGTGATTCTGCCTTCGTCGTCGTACCATTCAAAAGTGCCGTGAGGCATATCGTCTTTGAAATATCCCACAACTATCAAATCTCTGAGGTTGTCTTTTTCTTTGACAAAATCATTATACGAGTGAACTTTTCTGATTTCGTAACGGCCTTCGAGAAGATCGTTGTTGTAGGTGCAATAAATAATTGAATCTCCTTTAATTTCACGCCATTCGCCGTGTTTTTCGCCGTGTTTGTAATTGTTGAAATCGGCGGTTTGCCATTTGCCGTCCACCTCAATTTCAGAATGAGTATAGCCATCAAGTTCACCGTTTTCATCGAAATTGCCAAAGTATTTTACATACAATTTGCCATTTTTATCGTAATGATTTACAGTATATTTGCCAACTCTAATGCCGTTTTTGATATTGAAAAATATTTCCGCGCCGTCAGGTCGTGTAATAGTTAATGGTCCTGAAAACGGTTTGTGGTCGAGTGTGAAGTATTTTGTTGGGGTATCTTCATCGTAATCCTCAACGTAATAGCATTTTTGCGAGTATAGATAAGTAGTCCATTTTCCTATCTTATTGTCGAATGAATAATTGCCGTCTTCAACGATGCGTCCGTTACGGTCAAACGACTGACACTTACCGTGTTTTTTGGAAATTTCACCGTTGAAATTAGCCGTTTCTACATAGAACATTTGGAAGGCGTATTTCCAAATATTCGGGTCAAAATCGTAAAGGAAATCAACTGATCTTTTCCCGATTGAAGAGTCCTCGTCTTCTCTTAAAAACCAAGTTTCGTTGGCTACAAATGAATCTTCATTAAGGCTGATAAGAGTAAATTCTTTTCGAACTTTACCATCAATATAACCAATTTCTTTTTCCATAAGACCATTTTTGAAATATTCCACTTTCCATATTTCAGATCTGTTTGCGGGTGAATACTGAACTTGTTTGCCATCCAAAAATCCGTTTTTGTAGTTTAAAATACGGTCAATTCTGCCTGTGGAATCATACATAGTGTATTTTCCATTTGGGATGCCATTATCATAATATGCTTGATATTTTGGGTTACCGTTTTCGTAGTACATTATATCTTCGCCGTGCATTTCTCCGTTTTTTTTGTACCATTTTTCGCGGAGTTTTCCGTTATCGTAGTAGTTTTTCTGTTCGCCTTCCTCTATAAAATTGATTTCTCCATCAACGTAGACAATTCTTGAATAATACCCATCGCCCTGCAAAATGCCGTTAATGTAGTAATCCTGATACGGTTTCAGTCCTGATGATTTGTCGTTTGCGTTGTAAAGGCGGTAGTATGATGCCTTCGACGCATCGTCGGTGATATTCCAATCCTCGTCGAAATAAACCTTGTCTTTGAATTCCTGCGCGGTGCAGATATTTGCAAACACTGCGATTATTACCGCTAATAATATGTTCTTTTTCATGGTTTTAAAATTTTAATGATGAAACAATTTGTTTAATTATACCCTTAGTGACAGAAATGGGGGAAAGGTTACAAGTGTCAGAAGAAAAAATTGCTTTTTTAAAAAAAAAAACATATCTTTGCCAAAAACTAAACTTATAAGTTTATGGGCATATTCATCGACAAGGGCAACATTGCCTTCAATGGCATCAGAAATTCCGCCTTTATTGACAAGTCGGGGTTATTAAGTATTTTAAACGAAAGTATCGATACTTCGCATCGTTATATGTGTGTGTCGCGTCCACGGCGTTTTGGTAAGTCCGTAGCCGCAAAGATGATTTATGCTTATTACGATAGAAAATCTGATTCCGCTCCGCTGTTTGATGATTTGGAAATTGCAAAACTGCCAAGTTACAAAAAGCACCTTAATAAATATCCGACGATTTATATTGATTGGAACAAGTTTTCGCAATTAGACAATCAGAGTGTTGTGGAAGAGGCTCAAAAAGAAGTGATTAAAGACTTAAAAGAGTCTTATCCTTTTTTGGAAGAAAAAGAATTGTTGAGCAGAGCACTTGACGAAATCCACCAAAAAACCGGCGACCGTTTTGTCTTTATCATTGACGAGTGGGATAGGTTGGTGCGCGAAATTGATGAAAAAACGCAGACAAAATATGTCAATTTCCTCCGCTCAATGTTCAAATCAAATACTGCCGATGATGTTTTCTTATTGGTGTATATGACTGGTATTCTGCCAATTATAAAAGTTGA
>JAFXZT010000061.1 GCA_017541145.1 Bacteroidales bacterium
GGCAACGTTTTCAGCCGAGCAGTACTAATAGCCCGAAAGCTTTCTTATGAAAAGTCTTACGCGATTGATTTGTTACTAACTTTTAAGTTGTGTCATTTTTTTAAGATATTAAGGCGGTGATAGCGGCGAGGTTCCACCTCTACCCATTCCGAACAGAGAAGTTAAGCTCGCTTGCGCCGATGGTACTGAGATACGAACTGGGAGAGTAGGTAACCGCCACCTTTTACAAAGCGAAATCGTTAGAAATAATGGTTTCGCTTTTTTGTGTTGGTATGTGGTGGGTTTGTGTCGGTATATGTTGGTTTGAGTATTTAAATTATTAGTTTGTTATTGAAAGTTTTTTATTATTTAACTTGCGTATTTTGTTTTTGTAACTAACGAAATTTCTGATAGTTTTATAGCTTAGCGATTAGAGGTTGTGCTGTTGTTTTCAATCTGTTAAGAAATTTTTGGGGGATTTTATTTGTTTTTCTAAAAGTTTTTATATTTTTGTTTCTAGTATTGTTGCAGTTTATTTTGCTTTGTAACATGTTTGTAGTGAATTTTAATAATTTGAGTTTATGATTGATATTGAGGAATTGAATGAAAGAATTTTGCGTTGTTATGAGAGTTTTCGTCGTGAAGATTCTTTGTCGTCACGAAAAAAATTAGCTTATGCTTTTATTGATGTTTGCTCGGTTTTCGCTGATTTGGGGGATTTAGTTAATTTCGAAAATAATTTTAATAAAATTCGCGATCTCAAAATTTTTGATCAATTTCCTGATATTTCTAATTCAATTGCTTTCCTTTTTCCTATTTTGACTCTTAATGCTTCTTCTAAAATCAAAAATAAACCGGAATTGCTTGATGATGTGTTTTTTATGATGCGAGAATTGGTGTTGAATAAACCTTCTGAAGAGTATTCGCAACTGTTGAAAGCTATTCATCCTTTTCGTACGATTTGGAAAGGTTACAAGGAGTTTTGCCGATGGTGGAAATTCTCAAATTTTAGCAACACAGATTATGTAACAATTGTTAACGACGAACCCGGAATCGATGGATGTTCACTTGCTGAATCTGCGTTGATTACTTTTACTCAGCGTGTTATGAATACTCAGTTTAAAGAAGATTTGGCGCGGCTCACGATGCTTTTTATTGAAAATTCCCAAAAACACAATTTTTCGTTGTATTCTAATTTTTATATCGCTCGTCTGTTTTTGAAATTGGGAATTTGTTTTAACCTTATTCAGCGCGTCTTGCGGCCTTTTGTGATTGAGTATTATAAAAATCCTTTTGCGTGGTATTATTTGTCCAAAACGTTTCCAAATTCACGGTTTATTGACAAATATTCGTGTTTGTTGATGTCTTTGGATTGTGCTGAAAATTTTGACGGCGATTTGGTGCCGGGAATTTTTCTTGATACTGCTTTTGTTCTGAAGGTAAACGGTAATCTCGATGTTGCGAAATATTATTTTGAGAAGTTTGTGGATTGCAAAAAATCAACAGATTCTGCGATTCCGACCTATATTTCCGCGATTTTGAACGAAAATTGGTATAAGTCAACACAATCCGTTCCTACTGAGCTTAACTTCGATTTTAAAGGAAATTGCCGTGGTATTTTGCGCAGTCTCAAGGATGCCGATCGTGAGGTTTGGGCAAGTCTTTATCGTTTTGCGCGTGACAAAAATATGGAATCTGTGGACTGGAACTGTTAATACATATTGATGTTAGAAAAAAATACCCGAAAAATTCTAATTTCTCAAAAAAAATTGTTTCCTTTGCATTCTGAAAATTAAGTTTATACATTACATACAAATGGCTGATTTTATAACTAAAAGATCGGAAGATTACTCAAAATGGTACACCGATCTCGTTACTTCCGCTGATTTGGCTGAAAATTCAGCTGTCAGAGGCTGTATGGTAATCAAACCTTACGGATATTCTATTTGGGAAACAATGCAACACGAACTTGACAGAAGATTCAAGGAAACCGGTCATCATAATGCATATTTTCCTATTTTTATTCCGAAATCTTTTTTTAGTCGTGAAGCAGAGCACGTAAAAGGTTTTGCTAAGGAATGTGCTGTTGTAACACATTATCGTTTAAGAACTTCTGACGACGGAAAGGATATCGTGGTTGACGAAAATGCTAAACTCGAAGAAGAGTTGATTGTTCGTCCTACTTCTGAAACTATTATTTGGAATACATACAAAAATTGGATTCACTCATATCGTGATCTTCCGATTCTTATCAATCAGTGGGCTAATGTTGTACGTTGGGAAATGCGTACAAGATTGTTTTTGCGTACTGCTGAATTTCTTTGGCAGGAAGGTCACACGGCTCATGCTACCAAGGAAGAAGCTTTGGATGAGGCTCAAAAGATGCTTGACGTTTATGCAGATTTTGCAGAAAATGTGTTGGCAATTCCGGTTTTGAAAGGTGTGAAAACTCCTACTGAAAGATTTGCCGGTGCGTTGGAAACTTTCTGTATTGAAGCTATGATGCAAGACGGAAAGGCACTTCAAGCCGGTACTTCTCACTTCTTGGGACAGAATTTTGCAAAGGCTTTTGATGTAAAATTCCTCAACAAAGAAGGTAAACAGGAAACTGTTTGGGCTACTTCTTGGGGTGTTTCTACACGTTTGATGGGTGCACTTATTATGACTCACTCTGATGACAACGGTTTGGTATTGCCTCCAAAAGTTGCTCCTCTTCACGTAGTTATCGTTCCTATTTTCAGAAAGTTAGAAGAAGTTGATAAGATTTACGAAAGAGTAAAACCAATTATCGATTCGTTGAAAGCTAAAGGTTTGACTGTAAAATTTGATGATTCTGACAATCAAAAACCGGGTTGGAAATTTGCTCAATACGAATTGCAAGGTGTACCTGTTCGTTTGGCAATTGGTGCAAGAGATTTGTCAAATGGCACAATCGAAGTTTTCCGTCGCGATACTATGGAAAAACAGACTGTAAATATCGACGGTGTTGACGAATATGTTTACAAGCTTATGGACGAAATTCAGAAGAATATCTATCAGAAAGCATTGAATTACAGAGAGTCACACACTTACAAAGCTGATACTTACGAAGAATTCAAAGCTGCTCTTGATAAAGGCGGTTTTGTACTTGCTCCATGGGATGGAACTGCTGAAACTGAGGCTCGTATCAAGGAAGAAACAAAGGCTACAATCCGTTGTATTCCTTTGAACAATCCGCTTGAAGACGGCGTGGATATGCTTACTGGCAAGCCTTCTAAACAGCGCGTTGTTTTCGCAAGAGCTTACTAATTTTAATTTGTATTTAAGAATTTTTCTTTAATATTCCCGATTTCCTTGCAAAATGATGTAAGAAAATCGGGATTTTTTGTAAATTGATATTCAGTATTTTATCTATTTGCTTTGAAAAAGATTTAAAAATAATTGTTAAATAATTTCTTAATTAAAAATATTCTTTCTATCTTTCGATACTAAAAATACAGATAACTTTTTGTTTAATAATTTCATTAACAATAATAAAAAAATGGACGCATTAACTAAAAAATTAGTAGCTGAATGTGTAGGAACATTCACTTTAGTATTAGGCGGTTGCGGTACAGCGATATTTGCCGGTGGATCAGTTGGATTTTTGGGTGTAGCTATTGCATTTGGTCTTACCGTAGTTGCGATGGCTTACGGAATCGGACATATTTCCGGGGCTCACCTCAATCCGGCAGTTTCGTTTGGATGCTTTGTAAGCGGTAGGATGTCAGGCAAGGAATTCGGCTTGTACTCTTTGGCTCAGATTATTGGTGCAATTATCGCAGCAGCAATTCTTTACATCGTTGCTACACAGTCTTCAATGAAAATTGATACATTTGCAGCTAACGGATTCGGTTCTGAATTCTATTCAAATGCAACAGGTTATCAAAATTGCTCACTTGTAGGCGCGTTTATTACCGAAATGGTTTTAACTTTCATTTTCTTGATTGTAATTCTTGGTTCTACTGATAAATTTGGCGGTGCAGGTATCAACGCCGGTCTTGCTATCGGTTTAACATTGGTACTCATTCACTTAGTAAGCATTCCGTTGACAAATACAAGTGTTAATCCGGCTCGTTCTATTTCTCAAGCATTGTTTTCAGAAAACAGCTTGGCAATGAGTCAACTTTGGTTGTTTATCGTTGCTCCGTTAGTCGGTGCTGCATTGGCAGGTTTGCTTTACAAAGGACTTTTCCAAAAAGAAGATAAATAGATATTAATTTTGATTTTTACATAATGTAAGAGATTGTCTTTTTTAGGCAATCTCTTTTTTATTTTCAGTCAATAAAAAAGCCGGAACTTGAAAAATTTCTTCATGTTCCGGCGTATATCTGTGGAATTGATTAACATTCAGTGTTTTACTTGAATAACATCTCTGTAATGTGCGGCCATTTTATAGCAAGATAAACGATTGCTCCGGTGGCTACAATTGCAAGTAAAAATATTATCCAAACCAAAAATTTTAATGTTTTAAGCGAACTGTTGTTTTTCTTGGCTTGAATCAAAGTTTCGTTTTTAGCAAGTGTTTTGGTAATTTCATCAAGTTTCTGATTTGTAGCAGATTGTTCTGTTGTAAAATTCTCAATTAGAGTGTTTAAACGTTCCAATCGTGCCGGAAAATCTATGCTTGAAATCTTGTTGCTGAGAACTTCTGTACTTTGCGCCAATTCAAGATACGAATTCAAAAGTTTGTCGGTTTCGGCTGATTGTTTGATATAAGTTGCAGAAACTTCTTCAATTTTTTTCGTAGCTTTTTCGGCGTTTGATTTTAAAAGATTGTTTTGATCATCAAATTTTTTCTCTGCCTCGGTTACAAGTTTTGAAATTGAACTTTCTTGACTTGAAATCGATTTGTTCAAAAGTGTTGAAGTATTTTGATTTGCGGTTTCTACCAATTTTGTATAATTGTCAAACACTTTTGATTGTTCCGAAACGGCAGATTTCAGATGATTAATCATTTCCTGCTGTTTGTCGGACGATTGTTTGTTGGCTTCGTTCAAAAATTTGGTATAAAGGTCGGTGAGTTTATCAATATTTTTCGAAAACTCAGCATGTATTGATTTTGTTTCTTCGATTACCGAGTTGGATGCAGTTCCAGCCTCAGAAATCATTTTTGCAGCAGACTGAAGATTTTCCAAGTCTTTCTGCAATTGTGCTAATTCGTTGTTAATCAATTCTTTCATTTCCTTTCTAAGAATTATTTTTTATGACTATAAAATTATTAGAATTTTCTCTTATTATGAAATTTTTTCGCTATTTATTTGTTTTGACTTGTGTTTAATTCTTCGGTTTTCAAAACGTTAGAATTAAACCATTTTAGCCATTGGTGTTGAACTTTCATTGTCAAAATTTCTTCAGATTCGTCTTTCAAATCGTAATTTTCATCGCAAATTTTTTCGGTGATATTTTCCATATTTTCGAGAAAATCTTTGATTGATTCTTTTTGTCGAAGTTCTGAAAGTCCTTCACTGATAATTTCATATGCATTGTAACGGTTTTCTTCGTCCAAAGTATTTCCGGTGAAAATCTTGCAATATCCGTAAATAATTTTGTTGGACGGCGTGCGATTTTCCGGTATTGATTGTTCCATCGAATCCTGAAGGCTGGCGAGTTCGTTGATATTGCTGCCTGCCCTGTTGATTATGCCGATTATACCGCTTACATTTGCTGTGTTGTCAGGAATTTCGTCGCAAACAAATTTGCATTTGTATCTTGAAACAAAATAGTTTTGAAGATTTTTTTGAATCATATCTTGCGACAAAGTTCCGTCTTTTTGTTTCTTGAGTATTGTCTCAAAAAACTTGCTTGAATCCTTGGCTGCTCTCTCGTAAAGCGGATAAATCTCTGTGTAAAAGAAATCTATGAGTACATTTGAGTATTTTTCGATATTCAAGAATTTTTCTTCTTCGATACTTGAGATGTACAGCAAAGTTTTCTCTTTTGTAAGATTTCGTTGCAAAATCGGCAGCAATTTCATCTTGTAGAAATCCTTGTTGTGTTTTGTCAACGAAACAATCACTTCGCCCTTTGCCGAGTTCGTTTGGTAATCGTCTATGATGTCAATTTCTTTGAGCCTTGTTATCGCGCGTAGAGTATCTTTTTGATTACGGAATTTTGTGTAATGTTCTATTAACTCGATGTGCTTTTTGTCGCTCAAATTTTTGGTTCTTACTTCATATTCTTTTGCCAACAGCTTTTCAAAACTTGTAAAATCCGTTGTGTGATTATAACAACGTCTGATTTGCGAAACTGTAATATTTGCATTCAATTGATTGTTAATCAGTTCTGTAGCCTCGTAAAAACTGTTGTTATAAAACGGAACTGTTACATTTGCCGAATTTCCTTCCATGATAGCGTCCAACGCGGTTTGAATTCCGTCGTTTTCTTCCGAAATTCGTTCGGTTTCCATTGTTGAAAGAAATTCAAGCGGATTTTCCGTGTTGTCGTTTATCAAATCGAAAATAAATGTCTGAATTTTTAGTGCTAACTCTTTGTCGTACTGCATTTCAGGCATATTAAGTTCGTTGGTTTTGAAGTTGATAAAACCTAAACTTTTGTTGCGTTGTTGAGTGTAAATATATAATTGATACGGGTTGTAACTCGGTTCGGTATCAGTATCAATTTCGATATTAAATTCGTTGTAAACTGCGTCTATTACTGTCTGTCTGTCAGAATATTGCGGGAAAATCACACCGTTGAGAATTTCGTTGATTATGATTTTTTCCTTGTCAGGTCCCGGATTCTGATTGAGCAACCGTTGAAGATTGTTTGCAGTATCAAAATTTGTAATTATAACATTTTCAGCAGTTTTAAGATTGCCTTTTTCATCGCGAACCGATTCATAACCCGAAAAATCTTTTTCTACAGTGTTGATAAACAAATCGATTTTCGGATTTGAACTTGTGGTAGCACCTCTACCGTTCATTCTGCAAAACGCATCCAAAGACAATGGCGGCTCAAAATGTATAATATTTGACAAATTGTTTACATGTATACCAATTCCGGCATTTTGTGTTGCTGACAAAATGTAAGATTTGTCGTTGCAAAAATTCTTGGTGGCTTTCATGCTGCTTACTGCTTCCGATGCTGTAATCGGACGGTCAAGTTCCACAATATCACCAAGATAGTAATCCGATTCAAGACCGGCAATCATATAATTGTCGCTTTCCGGAGTCTGTTTGTCGAACGGACTTTGTGCCGAGAAAATTATTGTTTTTGGTGTAAAATCTTTAGTTTTTTCGTTTGTGATTATTTTTTCGGCTTCCACCTGTTTCATCTTTCGAGAATAAGAAGTCAGGTCGGAGTTGCCGGCATTGTTCATTGTAATTTCGTGAACTGTAAGGTTAATTTTTCTTACAACATCCGATTTTACAACCATGATATTGTCGATTTGGAGTTTTTCGGCAATTTCGTTTTGAATATTTGTTTCTTGTACCGAAGTAAATGCTCCAATTCGTAACGTATTGATATACTCATCGTTGAAGTTTTTCGCGATGATATTTTTGATATCTTGATAGTAAGCTCTGTATTCCGAAGTTTGCAGCGAAATTCTTTGCGCCTCGTCGAGCATGATGAAATAAATCGGAATATTTTTATTGTCTATCTGCTTGAAAACGTTGCGGATATACGGATCGTGTATCAACGACGGCGACAAGAATGTGATGATACTTCTACCGTTTATCACGTCCTGAACTGCCAAATATCTGTCAAGAGAATTTTGCAATGCCGGATTGATATAATAATCAATATCAATATTTCTGTGTCGCAGCGTGTCGAATTGCATGTCCATTACGGCGAGGGTAGGAGAGAGTACAAAACTATAGCCCGGTTTCATGAGAGCTGTAAACAATGTTACTAAAGTTTTACCTGTACCCGGTGCCGAAACTTGCAAAATATTGTTGCCGTTTAGCAGTTGACTGATGCTCTCCGCCTGACCTTTCAGAAATTCGTTTTTCGCAAACAAGTTTTTCAAGAAATATCTCAACGATTCTTCTTGCTCGTTAAAATCTTCTTCGTCTTCTTTTTTAAGGTCAATATCGTAATGGATGTAATTGTTGAACAGCAGTTTAGTGTTTGTTCTCGGTGATTTTGCGGATCTGATTACTGCGTATTTTTTTGCTTTGGTATTTGGTACTTCGTTCTCAAAACTTACACGTTTCAAAACAGAAATATCAATAAGCAAATCGTATTGTTTTTCCGAATCGAATTCCGTAACGTCCTCACGGTTACCTTGATACAGCAAGTTGAGTTCTGTTTCGGCAAATTCTTCGGTATAAAAAATATCAAGTTTTACAGTCGGGAATTTTCGGTCGCAATTTTCAAGTTGAAAAAAGTTGTTGAAATGCTGTTTCAAATCCTCAATTGCGAGAAAACCGCATGGTACATCGCGCTCAATAACACCGATTTTCCAAATTTTGTCGCTCAATTTCAATGCACCGGAATTGATTGCCTCAAGCAAAACTTTTTGAATTCTGGCAATTGCAAGCGGCGTGAGTGCAATTTGCAACGCTTCAATTCCGTCTTCTGAATTGTAAAGCGGAGAATTATAATTGTCGCGAATAATATCAAAATACGGACTTTGCGAGAAATACGAAAGTTCCTCGGTTTTGTCGTAAGGATTGTCGTTTTTTCTTACAATTACTCTTCCGTCAACATTTATCGAATTTAGTAATTCTTTGATACAATCCTCTGTAATATAATCAGTTGTATCAACTTCGCCGTCATCGTAATTGAAAGCAAAAGTTACGCAATCCTTGGTATTTTCTGAATACGGCGCACTAAAACACAAATCGCATTTCTCGTTGAGAAACATGTAGTTAGGATTGTTTTTCAGTACGTCGAGACGGCGGTGAAAATTCTTGGAAAATTCAAAAATCTTATCAAAATCTCTCTTAGTTTCAGCGAGTTGGAAAATATAATCACCCAAAACCGGAACTGCACCGTTTTTGATAAAATCATAAACTTGCTGTTCCTTGCTGTGTACAGAAATTACTCTTTTGGCTTTCACTCTTGGGTCGATAATATGCAACGCCTTGAAAACCATTTCTTTGACTTCACGCTTAGCGATTTCACGAGAGATTGTGCCATTGTCGGAAATTTTCTTTTGTGTTTTGCCAATTGTAGTAGACAAGATGTCTTCCACAAATTGAGAAACATACGCCGGCGTGCCTCGTGACACCATATTATAAATAAGTGCAACCGAAGCGTCTTCGCAATCGTCTTTTATATCGATATTGCTATCCAGTTCAAAATAAGAAAGTTGCTCGGTAAGTGAATCAACTTTCTTTTTCATCGAGTCGTTAGTTTTTAGCGTTTCGATGGCATTCGTGAAATATCCCGCCTTTAGCTGTATCATAGATTTTGGATTTTGATATCAATATTGCAAATATAATATAAATTTCTTTACGCCCCCCAACAAATAAATAACTTTTTTAGCTATTTTGTTCAAATTATTTTGTTGACAAAAATATTGTATTTGTTGTTAATTATGATATTTTTTTATTTTCCTTATTTTTCTGAAATTTTTGTTGTTTTTTCACAGAAAAACTTATTTTTGAGCATTATTTTATTACAAATTTTAGTAACAACAAATCAAAATCTATTCAATTATGAACAAAATTTCTAAGTTTTCGATGTTACTTTTGTTGACATCTTTTATCCTTGCGGCGGGCAAACTATCGGCGCAAACTTTTGACGACGTTCGTAAAGCTTATTCTGATTTTCAGACTATTAAGAAGCAATCTTTGAACGGTGAGCGTCCGGTGAATTGTTTTTCTGTCAACCAAAAAGTTAATTATCCGGGTTCGGGACAGCTTAATTCCACGGTTGATTTTTGGTTTGATCTCAAAGATGATTTTGAATCAGGCGGCGATTCTTTTGAATACGTAATTAAGTTTGCATCAAGATCTTACACAATTGCTGAGAAAAAGTATTATGAAGAAAATCTTTATGATGAATCCGGCAATTTGATTTTTCTTTATGCCCGTTATTATGATTACAATGACAATTGTGCTCGTGAAATGCGTGCGTATTTTAGTAAAAACAGTTTGATAAAAATTATCATGAAAGTTGATAAATTGGGAGGAACAAATTTCGTACAAGAATATAACGGCACAACAGTTCCGGCTGCCAACAAGGAAGATTACAATCGTTTTGTGAAACTTTCGGATAGTGCAAAATCAGTTTTCAAATCGTTGAGTTCTTCTTTTACAAATCCGTATTAACAAATAAAAAACCTGTCTAATAATCACGAGGATTAAAGACAGGCTAAAACTAAAAAATTATGAAAACTTATAACAATTTTTTTTCTGATTATTTTCGGTTAATTATTTTTTTGTAATTGCACCGCCTTTTGAAAGGTTTACACTTATTTGTTCTTCGTTGTCGTCTTCGTCAACAATTGTGTAATTCATTGACATCTTTTGATAACCGGATGTGATTGTACCTTTACCGTTTTTGATTGTACAGCTTTTGAGATCTCCTGAGAATGAGAAAGTTGTACTGCCGGTCATAGTGCAAGTGATATCACCTAAACTTTGGAAATTGCTGATTTTGAATTGAGTTTCGTCAACTTTTGAAATCGAAACTTCAAAATAATCAGCGATGTCGCCGGTTTCTGTTGTCCAAGTCCACGCACCTTCGAGGTCTTCGGCTGAATAAGTGTAGGTTGGCGCATCTTCTTCGCACGATGTCAACATCATGACAGGAGAGAGCAATACTAACAGCAATAAAATTTTAAAGATGTTTTTTTTCATTTTAGTTGGAATTAATTAGTGTTTTATTTAAAAGTTATATTTTTAGTTTTCGAAATGCTTGAAAATTGATTTCAGATCGTGTTCTTCGTTGATATTGAAGTTGTTATCACTGTTTTCCAGAAGACTTTCCTCAGAAAATTCTTCAAGACAAACTTCGAAGTTTTTTTTCGGTTTTACGGCGATCATATCGAGATTGAAATTTTCCAATTCTCCGATTTCGAAGTCTTCATCATCATCTGTTACGCATGAAAATTTATGAAATATATTGTTTTCTTTTTCCATATTTGCCGTTTTTTTATTTTGTTATACGAAAAAAAACAAATAAAGTTTAATATTTTAGCGGGTAAAATATTAAACTTTATTTTGGAAAGAAAAATTATTTCATAGCTTCTACTACTTCAGCAGCCAAAGCTTCGTCGATAAGGATTCTGCCGCAGTATTCGCAAACGATAATTTTTTTGTGAGAAGCTACGTCCAATTGTCTTTGAGGCGGTATTTTGTTGAAGCATCCGCCGCAAGCGTCTCTTTGTACAGGAACGATTGCCAAACCGTTTTTAGCACCGTTTCTGATTCTGTTGTATGCATTGAGAAGACGTTCTTCGATTTTTTCTGCGTATTTTACGCGTTTTTCTTTCAAAGCTTCTTCGTCTTTCTGAGTGTCTGAAATGATAGATTCGAGTTCTGACTTGCTGCGTTCCAAATCTTTGGTTCTGTCTTCGTGACGTTCTTTAGATTCAGCAATCATAGCTTTTTTATTAATCAACTGAGCTTCAGCTTCTTTGATTTTCTTTTCGCAAAGGTTGATTTCGAGGTTTTGGAACTCGATTTCTTTGCTGATTGAATCAAATTCTCTGTTGTTGCGAACCTGCATTTGCTGTGCTTGGTATTTTTTTATCGCTTCTTTTGCTACAAGGATATCGTTTTTTCTCTTAACGATGTCAGCCTCGTAAGTTGTAATTTCGCTTTCGATTTTTGCGATTCTTGTTTCCAAACCAACCAATTCATCTTCAAGATCTTGAACCTCCAATGGAAGCTCGCCGCAGAGACGATGGATTTCGTCTGTCTTGGAATCGATTGTCTGCAAAGAGTACAATGCGCGAAGTTTTTCTTCGATGGTTACTTCGGCTGTTTCTGCTTTCTGTTGAGTAGCTGTTGTCATTATTTTATAAATATTTTATAGGATTCGTGTTTGTGTCTGAAATTCGAACTGCAAAATTAACAAATTTTTTTGTAAGTATATCATTAAAAATCTGTTTTATTCCAATTTCTGTCTCAAAATGTCCCAAATCGGCTATGATTATTTTGCCGTCGGCTTCAAAATATTTGTGATACGTAAAATCTCCCGATACAAATACGTCTGCTCCTTGGCGTATGGCTTCTTTCAATAAGAAACTTCCTGAGCCGGAACATATTGCTATTTTTTTTACTTCGGGTTTTATGATTTCTGTATAACGTATTGAGCCGCAATTGAATACATCTTTCAATAATTGAAGAAATTTTAATGTTTCCATTTTTTGAGGCAATTCTCCAATCGCACCGGAGCCGCATTCAAAATTTTCGTTTGGGTTTGGTAACAACATCTCGTAATTGTTGATACCGATTTTCGAAAACATCACTTTGGAAGTTCCTTCGGGCATTGCATCGCAGTTGGTATGCGCACAATATATTGAAACCGAATTTTTTATTGCTTTCTGAATAGTGCGTTCTACTGGCGTTTGATAAGTCAATCTCTTTAGTCCGCTACCAAAAATCAGCGGATGATGTGCCAATATCAAGTTGCAACCGTTTTGGATTGCTTCGTCTACTACTTGCTCTGTAACATCCAGTGATACAAGACATTTGGTAATATTTTCGTCGCCTGAAAATACTTGTATTCCGGCATTGTCGTAGCTTTCTTGAAGCCTCGGTGGAAAATGTTTTTCTATTTCTTCTATTATTTCTGTAAGTTTGGGCATAATCGTTCAAATTCCTCTGCAATAATAATATAAATCTTACAGAATACCAAAATTTTTAAAATAATTTTATATTTTTGCTCAGTTAAAATTTCATCTCTTAATTCTTATGAAAAAAGTAATTTTCTTAATTTTAGGAATTTTGTTTTCCTTCGATGTTTTTGCTCAGGCTTTGAAATCGGGTTTTCAGAGTTTGAACAACAACAAATTTGATGATGCTGTTAAAGTTTTTTCCAAAGCTATGGACAAGGGCACAGAAACTGTTGCCGCGATGTACGGTTTGGGGTGCGTACTTTGCAATCCTGAGTATTCTAACCCAAATTATATCAAGGGATTCCGATTTATTAGAAATGCCAACGACAGGTTCAATACAATGAGTTTGAAAAATAAATCTGCTTGTACGGATATTTATGGTTTCAACTTTAATACTATACATGAAAAGATGTGTGCGGTGGCTCAATCTGAATTGGAAAAAATCAAGAAAAAAAATACTGTAGAAGATTACGAATGGTTTGTTACAACATTTGAAGGTGCTGATTCTCAGGTACAAGAAGCATTAGCTTTGGAGGCAAAATTGGTTTGGACTACTACTTGTAATATCGGAACATTTAGAGCTTACAAGGATTTTTATGACAAATTTCCTAATTCGGAGTTTGCCGAAGAAGCCAAAACAAGATTTCAAAGTTCGTGGAAATCGGTGTGTGACGATTTTTATTCTGAAGGCGAACTTTCTCAAATGCAGATTTTTGCTCTGCAATATCCTAATTATCCGTTTTATACACAAGAAAACAAGGATGCTTACAGTTTGGCTCAAGAGTGTGAAAAGCTGAAAATGGCAATGAAATACAATCAAACATACGAGTCGTTTTATACTTCGTTTATCGACAAAGCTGCTCCAAGTGAAAATGCGTGGGTAGCATTGCAACGTATAATTTCGCCGTATCTCGATTGGGGACGTTTTGTGGAGGCTGCTCAGATGTTGGAAAGTTATAAAAATAAGTTTCCGAACAAAACTTCTGATATCGATAAATTGATTGCGATTCTAAAATCTCCGACAAAAAAATTAGCTTCAACACCTTTTCCGAATACCATTAATACCAAAAATTGGGAGTATGCTCCGGTGATAACTCCTGACGGCAACACTTTGTATTTCTGTGGAAATGCTCGCGAAGATAATATTGGTAACGAAGATATTTTTGTAGCAAAAAAAGTTAACGGTCAATGGCAACAGGCTGTAATTTTCGGACAATTCAACACTGCATTGGGCAACGAAGCACCACTTGCAGTTTCTCCCGACGGAAATATGTTGTTGATTTACAAGGATTCTAATATTTATTATACTGAAAAAACATTGCGCGGATGGTCGCCGTTGAAAAAGATGTCAGCCCTGAATACCGACAAATCTTGGGAAGCCGATGCGTGGTTTTCCAACGACGGCAACGCGATATTTTTTATCTCTGACCGTAAAGGCAACGTCGGAAGATACCATCCGCACGAGAAATTGTTTCATGGTTCATACCAAGGCAACACTGATATTTATGTTTGTGTAAAAAACAGCGACGGCGAGTGGGACGAACCTATTAATCTTGGCGATGTAATCAACACGCCGTTTTGTGAGCGCAGTCCGGTTTTGGCTTCCGACATGAAAACTTTGTATTTCAGTTCCGACGGTCATTACGGTTTGGGACATCTTGACGTATTTAAGTCAACCCGACTTTCAGATACAAGTTGGACACAATGGAGCGAGCCGGTGAATCTCGGTAAAGAAATCAATACTGCCAACGACGATTACAATTATGTGATTTCTACTGATGGCGTTTCCGCATATTTCAGCAAGATAGGTTCTTCGGGTTCAAACATCTGTTCAATCGATTTGCCGGAATCAATGCGACCGGAAGTAATTGCATCGGTTTTCGGAAAAGTTACAGATGATGACGGCAAAATTTTGGCAGCAAAAATCAAATGGGAAGACCTTGAAACCGGAAAACTTCTTGGTGATTTGCAGTGTGACCCTGTCAGCGGTACATATTTTATAACATTGCCTGCCGGTAGAAATTACGGCTATTTTGTTGATTTTGAAGGATATTACCCGGTTTCAGGGCATCTTAATACCGACAAACTGAAAGAAGGTAAAAATATCGAACACAATATTGTGATGTATTCCATCGAGGATATTATGAAAGGCGATGTTTCGGTAACATTGTCAAATATATTTTTCGATACTGACAAATTTGAGTTGAAACCGGAATCTTACCCGGAATTGAAACGCCTTGCATCGTTCATAAAATCGCATCAAGGAGCCGTTCTCGAAATTTCGGGACATACAGATAATGTTGGCAGTCCTGACCATAACAAACAGTTGTCGCAGAAGCGTGCAGAATCCGTAAAAAAATATCTGATTTCTATCGGTTGCAGTGAAACTGCCTTGAAATCTGTTGGTTATGGTTCAGAAAAGCCTATTGTTTCCAATACTACTGAAGACGGAAAAGCCCGCAACAGAAGAGTTGAGTTCAAGATAGTGATTTGATAATTGGAAGGATGGTTTTAAACTTAGTTTTAAAATCATCCAAATTAAATTTATACAATTTATTTTTGTCTTTTTCAGCGATGATCGAAAGTTTTACTTTTTCTAAATCATCGCTGGTTTCCAATTGCCATTGAATTTTGGGATTAGTAATATTTTCCGACAAAACAGATTTAATGGTATTTAGAGTTATCTCTCTGGATTTCAAAGTTTTTCGAGCGTCTTTGGTAATATCTTCCCAATTGTTGTCCTTAAAATTTGTGATGTTTTGATCCATTACTTTCATCAATTTCGCTAATTCGCTTGGAAATGTGTTTTGAATTTCGCGTTTGTACGAAGGTACATCCGGAAATTTCAGATAGATGAAATCCTTGTAAATGCCTGTGTTAATACATTTTGTTTGTTTAGAGATTTGAACTTTGAAATTGTTTAAATCAATCTCAAATTCCGAAAGAGGAGCATCAGCAGAATAGTTAGTCGTCATTAATCCCCGTTGGTAAAAACCGTCAAACTCATTAATTCTGTCCCCTGAATAACCGTACTTAATAAATCCCCTTTCAAAATCTTCCAGATCAAAATTGTCATCTTCTTGCAATTTCGGGATGTCAAACTCTTTTAAGAAGTATTCTTTTACTACTTCGTTCCAGCATCTGTCGGTGTTATTTTCCCGCAGATGCTCAATCAATAAATTAATAATTTTAGTTTTTTTGTTTTTTGTTAGTGCTTTTTTCATAATTGTTTCTAATTTATCTTGATACCTATAATTGTAGTATCGTCCATCTGAATCCGATTGCCCCGCCATTCTACAAAATGGTTGTGCAATAATTCTTTTTGCTCGCTAAACGGTCTCTTGTAATTTTCCGTTAATTTGTCCCTAAATCGTTTAGCCATATATTTTCGTCCTTCTTTTCCTCCAAACTGGTCTTGATAGCCATCGGAGTAGATATAGAATATTGTAGATTTTTCAATATCAATTTCATGACGTGTAAATACACGTTGATCTTCCTTCTGCATACCGCCGATAGATTTCAGGTCGCCGTTGATTTTTTCAATTTTGTCGTCTTGTATATAAATAAGCGGATTTTTAGCTCCGGCGTATGTTAGTTTGTGATTAGCCTTATCAATTACACAGATAGCAGCATCCATACCGTCGTTGTTTTCTGTGGTTTCCTGTTGCAAAGTGGTTCTTACAAGTTTGTGCAACTCGTTGAGAATCAAGTCTGGTTCTACAATTTTTTGTACATTTACAATTTGATTGAGAAATGCATCGCCCAACATACTCATAAATGCACCGGGCACACCGTGACCTGTACAGTCTATTGTTGCAACAATCAATTTGTTGGAATCATCTTCTTCGGCATCTTTGCGTCTGAAAAGTGACGGCGGGCGTTGTGTTTTTACTTCTGAGAACCAATAAAAGTCACCGCTGACAACTTCTCTCGGATAAAAGTATACAAAACCGTCAGCAAAATGTGTTTTGATAAAATCCAAGTGCGGTAACATCGCTTTCTGAATTCTCGCAGCATAGTTGATAGACGAAGTAATTGATTGATTGATTTCTTCAATTTCATCGTTTCTCAAGCGGATTTCGGCGTTAACATTGTCCACAATCTCTTTTTGATGAAGTATTTCGTCTTTTTGCTTGTTGATTTCATCGTTTTTGGTAGCGAGCTGACTGTTTACCTTTTTAATTTTTGCTGAGTTGACAATCGCATATATCATAAACAATACGATTAAACCGGCTATTCCGATGATAATTAATGTTATAATTTTGTTTTTCTGAAGAGATTGTTCTGCAATTGCAAGCTCTTTTTCTTTATCCTTTGTAGAGATTGAAACTTGAAGTTCTGAAAAGTTTTCAGCACGTTTCTGTTCGTAGAGCGAGTCGTTTGCAATTGTAAATCTCGACAAGAAAATATATGCGCTGTCGGTGCGGCCAAGTTTGTTGTTGATGTCAGCCAAAAGCAACAATGCTTCGGTTTTTTCTGTGAGCCACTGATTGAGATCCGACATCGTAAGTGCTTCTTTAGCTTGTCTTTCAGCTACACCAAAATCGCCTTGTAAGAAGCTTAGACGTCCGAGTTTGTTGTTTACGGCTGCTACATTTGTTATCATTCCAAAATCTTGGAAAATGTTGCAAGCACGCATAAACATCATATATGCTTTGTCGTATTCTTCGTTTTTGTAGTGCATTTCGCCAAGCATGTAGTATGTTTTTGCCATTTCAAATTTGTCGCCGGCAAGTCTGAACTTGGTGATTGCATTGTTAAGATATTTTTCTTCGTTGTCAAAATCCTCGTTTTGATCATATACCGAGGCCATGTATCTGTATGTTTCGGCTACGAGTTTTTGATTTTTGATATTTTGACTGATTGTAAGCGCATCGTTGAAAAACGACATCGCTTTGTCGTATTGATAACGTTCCAATTCCACTTGTCCGATTCTGTCCATTGCGGCAGCGTGACCTTCCTGACTTTTTACATCCATAAAAAGGCTGTCGGCTTTTACATAATTGGACATCGCTACATCTTCCACATTTTGAATGAAATAAGTGTCACCATATTTCAGAAGGGCATACGCACATTTTTCTTTTTCACCGTCGCTTAAATACAGTGAATAAGCATTAAAATAGTCTTCCATTGCAAGATAATATACTTTTTGTTCAAAGTAGATATCAGCAATTGCTTCCGACCATTCTGCTTGAATTGTTTTGTTGTCTTCTGTAACACCCAATTGCAAAGCCTGTCCTGCATATTCCAATGCAAGATACGGTTCTGAAATTTTGGTTAGTTCGTATAATTTTCTTATCAATTCAAGATTTTCTTTTGCACTCGCGCCAATTTCATAGTTTTTTTGGAGTTTCGCGTCCAAACTATCTATCTGATTATCAATGTTAACCTTTGCATTGGCGTTAGCAAAAATAATTACGAAGACTATTGTGAATATGTATTTTAGTGAACTCATTTTACTTTTTTAGTGTAGCTATTTTTGTTTTTCATTTTTACAGCATATTTTATGCCTTAAAGTGAAATTTTACACTTTTTTTTCTCTTGCAAATATAAATAAAATCTTTTAAAAATTTTTGTTTTTCATTTTTTTTGTTATACTTCATCATGTTGATTTTATTTTACTTTTTGATTTATTCTCGGTAAATCAGGCAGGTTGCATAGCAAGCTATACCTTCTTCGCGACCTGTAAAACCTAGTTTTTCTTCGGTTGTTGCTTTTATTGAAATATCATCGATATCAATATTCATTACTTGTGCAAGACATTCTTGCATTTTTGGAATGAAATCTTTTATTTTGGGTTTCTGAAGACAGATTGTACTGTCAATATTTGAAATTTCGTAATTATTTTTTCTGATGATATCGCAAGTTTTTTTGAGCAAAATTTTGGAATCGATACCTTTGAATTCGTCGCTTGTATCGGGAAACCAATATCCGATATCTCTTTTGTTGGCAGCTCCAAGCAGTGCATCACAAATTGCATGTATCAGACAATCAGCGTCTGAGTGTCCTACTGCGCCTTTGGAATGTTCTATTTTAATTCCGCCAAGCCAAAATGGCAGATTGTCTGCCAACTTGTGTACGTCGTAACCGAATCCTGTTCTGATTTTCATTTTGTTATTATAGTTTAGCAAATGGAAAAGTATTTTTTATCTGTGTTTTTGTATTTTCGTCAAATTGATTACCTGTTAAATCAAGATTGCTGAGAGCATCAACATGACTCATAGATGTCGGAAAATTTGTGAGCGAATTTTTTGCAAGATTCAATTCTATGAGATTGCTCAATCTTGACATCGATTCCGGTATTGTTGTTATATTGTTGTAACTCAGATTTATAACTTGTAAATTTACCATTTTGCCAATATCATCGGGCAGAGTGTTGAGTTTGTTGGTAGAAACCGAAATTTTCTCAAGACCGCTGAGTTTTGATATTGATGACGGCAGTTTTTCGAGGTCGTTACCGTCCATGAGCAATTCTTTCAAATTGTTCATCGAACCGATTTCCGGTAATTGTGCGATGCTGTTGTCGCTGATATTCAATGAAGTGATATATGTAAAATTGCTGATTGTTTTTGGTAACGATGTCAACATATTTTCTGACACATTTAAATCTTGCATCATTTTTATTTCGCCGATTGATACAGGTAGCGATGTCAGTTTGTTTTTACTAATGTCAAACATCTGTAAAAACGACATCTTGCCGATATTTTTCGGTAAAGATTGCAATTCATTATGATTCAGATTAAGATACGGCAGTTGTGACAATTTGCACATCTCTTCCGGAATTTCGGTGATTTTATTGTTGTGAGCGTCAAAAATCATGAGTGCCTGAAGGTTGCCCATCGAGGCGGGAAGATTTGTAATTTCGTTGTTAGAAATATCAATGCTCTGAAGTTCAGGTAATTTGCCTAATCCTTCGGGTAATGAAACCAATTTGTTGTTAGACGCCGAAAGGTTGGCAAGTGTTCTAAGATTTTCAATATTTTGAGGTAACGCTTTTATCTGATTGTCACCGATTACGAGGTCCTGAAGGTTTTCCAATTCAGAAATTTCCTCGGGCAATTCAGTAAGGGCGTTTTGTTCCAAATCGAGCATCAAAAGGTTTTTGAGATGACCGATTTCGTTGGTTATCTTGCTGACTTTGTTGTTGTTGAGAGCTAAATACTGAAGGTTTGTAAGTCCGGATATTCCGTCCGGAATTTCAGTAATATTATTTTGCCAAAGGTCAAGAATCTGAAGGTTTGGAAAATGGAAAACTTCGGGCGGAATTTCAGTAAGATTTTGTTCCGAGAGGTTTAATTTTATTACTTTTTCCGGCGAAGTAAGTGCTTGGTCGAGCGATGTATATTCGTAAGCATCAGGCAGAAATTCATCTGCCAACAGTCCTTTGTCATCGAGATATTGTGGTAGGATTTTTCCGTTTTTGTCAAACCATTTGTCGTTGACGTTTTGAGCTGTTGTGTTGATTGCTGCACATGCAATCAAAATTACTGATAAGATCTTTTTTGTGTTCATATATTTGATTTATAATTGCAAATATAACACATTTTTTTCTAATAGTATTGTTTTGTTATGATTTTTTAATAAAAGATAAAAAAAATCCTGCGACAGGCATGCCCGCGCAGGATTCAATTATAATTTTAAAGATCAATATTTTAGTACATTCCGCCCATACCAGGATTTGGCATTGGAGCAGGAGCCGGTTTGTCTTCTTTCTTTTCTGCGATTACACATTCTGTAGTAAGCAATGTGCCTGCAACAGAAGCCGCATTTTCGATAGCTACTCTTGAAACTTTGGTAGGATCGATTACGCCTGCTTGTTTCAAATCTTCGTAAACGCCTGAGAATGCGTTGTAACCGAATGAGCCTTTGCCGTCTTTTACTCTCTGTACTACTACAGAACCTTCTTCGCCGGCATTAGCGATAATCTGACGCAATGGTTCTTCCAAAGCTCTCTTGATGATAGCGATACCGGTGTTTTGGTCTTCGTTGTCACCCTTGAGGTCTTTCAAAGCTTCGATAGCTCTGATATAGCTTACACCGCCGCCCGGTACGATACCTTCTTCAACAGCTGCACGTGTTGCGCTCAAAGCATCTTCTACACGGTCTTTCTTTTCTTTCATTTCAACTTCAGAAGCTGCACCAACATAGATAACTGCTACGCCGCCTGCCAATTTAGCAAGTCTTTCGTGCAATTTTTCTTTGTCGTAATCAGAAGTAGATTTTTCAATCTGAGCTTTGATTTGAGCAACTCTTTCTTGGATAGCAGCCTTGTCGCCTGAACCGTTAACGATAGTAGTGTTTTCTTTGCTGATTGTAACTTTTTCGCAAGAACCTAACATATCGATAGTTGCGTTTTCAAGTTTGAGACCTGTTTCTTTAGAAATTACTGTACCGCCTGTCAAAATAGCGATATCCTGAAGCATTTCTTTTCTTCTGTCGCCAAAGCCCGGAGCTTTTACTGCTGCAACTTTGAACGATGGGTTTCTCAATCTGTTAACAACCAATGTTGCGAGAGCTTCGTCAGCTACATCTTCAGCGATGATTACCAATGAATGACCTTGACTTACAACCGGTTCGAGGATTGGCATCAAATCTTTCATCATAGAAATCTTTTCATCGTGAATCAAGATGTAAGGATGATCGAAAACGCCTTCCATCTTTTCGGTATCGGTGATGAAATATGGAGAGATGTATCCGCGGTCAAACTGCATACCTTCTACTACGTCAACAGAAGTTTCAGCAACTTTAGCTTCTTCGATTGTGATAACGCCTTCTTTTTTAACTTTAGCCATGGCGTCAGCAATCAATTTACCGATTTCAGGATCGTTGTTAGCAGAAATACGTGCTACAGCTTCGATTTTGCTGTTGTCGTCGCCAACTTCTTCTGAATTAGCTTTCAAGTTTTCAACAACTTTTGCAACTGCCTTGTCGATACCGCGTTTCAAATCGGTTGGATTTGCACCTGCTGTTACGTTTTTCAAACCTACGCTAACGATAGCTTGAGCCAAAACTGTAGCTGTTGTTGTACCGTCACCTGCCAAATCGTTGGTTTTAGATGCAACTTCTTTTACCAATTGAGCACCCATATTCATGAACGGGTCGTCCAATTCGATTTCTTTTGCTACTGTTACACCGTCTTTTGTGATTTGAGGTGCACCAAATTTCTTTTCGATAACTACGTTGCGACCCTTAGGTCCCAAAGTTGTTTTTACTGCGTTAGCCAATTCGTCAACGCCTTTTTTGAGCAAGTCTCTTGCTTCGGTATTATATTTTATTTCTTTAGCCATTTTTTTGTGTTTAATTAAAAAATTTAATTAGATTGAATAATTAAAAAAACTGTTTCTTATTACAAAAATTAAGAAACGATTGCCATGATATCAGATTGATTCATGATAAGGTATTCAACGCCATCGAGTTCGATAGTTGTACCTGCATATTTGCCGTAAAGAACAACATCACCGGCTTTCAATTCCATAGCTTCGTCTTTAGTACCGTTGCCTACAGCTACTACTTCACCGCGTTGTGGTTTTTCTTTAGCTGAATCCGGAATATAAATTCCTGATTTTGTTTTAGTTTCAGCTTCTTGCACTTTTACTACTACTCTTGTGCCAAGAGGTTTGATGTTCAATGCCATTTTTTAGATGTTTTTTAAAGTTATACTTTATATTGTTTAATTTCAAATTTATGTTGAGGTTGCTTTTTTATTGTTGTCTTCACTTTTGCGCAACCGATATGCCGAAAATCACATTTTGTGCCAAAGGATTTTTTTGACTGTTTTGACATGTTATACTGACAAAATTTCATTATTTTAATTTGTCATGCTGACAATAACATGTCAAAATGACCTTTTATAAATGATTTTGTCTGCTTTTATTTTGACATCTTTATATTAATAGGGTAGGGCAGAAGCATTGTACAAAAAAGATTGAAATAAGTTGTTAAGTTGCTTTTTTATTGTTACTTTTGGCAAGTTGTTATTGACATCGATACAACTAAAAAAACACGATTATTAACTCGAAAATTCAGATAATATGAAACATTTTTTTATATTTTTGATTTTGCTTTTGCCGATGATGTCTTTCGGGCAAAGCAAAGAGGCTGACGAATATTATAATAAGGGTATAAAATTGCACGAATCCAAACAAGCGCATTTGGCAATTCCTTATTTCGAAAAAAGCGATTCTTTGGAGAAAAAAGAATTGAAAAAAAACTCGCCTAATTATTACCGTTCGGAACTTATGCTTGCAAAGTGTTGGGACGCCCTTGCTAATTATTATTACGGCATCAAGGACACCGTCGAAACAATCCGGTTGCAAACTCTTGTAGTTGAAACCCGTAAAAAGATTTTGGGTGAAAAAAATCCCGATTATGTTGAAGCACAGGAAAAACTTGACAGATACCGTTCTTTACTTTCCACAAACCTCAGCGCAGACGAATATTACAATATCGGTTTAAGCCTTAATAAAACAATGCAAGGACATTTGGCACTTCCATATTTAGAAAAATGCAGCGAACTAGACAAAGCCCAAAACAAAAAATCCTCACCTAATTATTATCGTGCTGATTTGGTAATCGCCGACATTTATAAAGGGTGGGCTATCTATTTTTCAAGAAACAATAATTATTCAGGAGCTGTTGAACATCAGACACTTGTTGTACAAATATTGAAAAAAGTTTACGGAAAAAAACACTCAGATTACATTGATGCAAAAGAAGATCTTGATAATTACCGTTTGTTTTTGAACCCAAAAGCCGGTGCAAATGATTTTTATAATAAAGGTAGAGAAATCATAGATTATCAACCGTATAACGCAATAGCATATTTTCAAAGAAGCGATTCAATCGAAAAAGCAACATTAGAACCTTCATCAGAGGAGTATTACCGTTCTGAACTTTCTATTGCTGAATGTTATTGGCTTTTGTCAAATTACTATTATAAGCGAAGAGATTACTATGAGGCGGCTAACTACCGCAAACAAGCCGTAGAAATTTACAAAAAAGTATACGGTGATGTTAGTGACCAATATATAGATGCATTACAATATCTCGAATATTGTTATTATTTAATTAATAAATATGACGAATGTATCAAAATCGACAAAATTATTTTAGAAAGCATTAAGAAAAAATACGGAGAAGAACACGATTCCTACATTAGTGCATTAGGAAACCTTGCATATTCTTATCAAAAAAGTGGCGACAATGCCGAAGCGTTTAGACTACGCAATGTTGCGTTAGAACTTATAAAAAAAGTTTATGGCGAGGAACATCAAAAATACATAAAACAACTTGATCGACTTGCTATGGATTATGAAATAATTGATGATTATACCGAGGCTATAAAACTTAGAAATCTTGCGACGGATCTTTCAAAAAAAGTTTATGGAAATGAAAGTGCGGAATACGCATCGGCATTGAATAATCTTGCTTTTGCGAACTCTTGGATTGGCAACGATACTACAGCAATCAGACTCAGCACAACAGCATTAGAAATCAACAAAAAAATATTCGGTGAAGAAAAATCCGAATATGCTTTGTCGTTGTCTGATATTGCCAATTTTTATGCACGAGCCGCATATATGGGACGAGGAGGAAGTTATGCGGAGGCAATCAGATTACAAAAAAAAGCAGTAGATATATTGGGAAAAAACGCGGTTGAAGATGAAAAACAAGATACTTTGTTTCGTTGGTCTTCACAATATGGAGGGGCGTTGCGTAATCTTGCGATGTATTATGATTTAAGCGGCAATTACACCGAAGCAGTAAAATACCAAACTTTATGTATTGAACACGAGAATGAATATCGCGGAGAGAATGCACCTGATTACGAATTTAAGCGACTTGCCGATTATCATCTTTCTGCCGGAGAATATGACAAAGGCATAGAAATATACAAAAATATTTACGATGCAAAAATTTCTGACATGTCGAGAGACTTTGCTTTCTTATCTAATGAAGACCGCGCAAGAAAGTGGAATGAGGGGTATTCTTATTCTGATTTTTTCAATAAAGATTTGCCTTTTGCAGTGTACAAAAGTAAAAACAATGAAATTGCTGCCTTGGCTTATAACGGAGCAGTGTTTTCAAAAGGATTTTTGCTAAATTCAGAACTTGAAATTCAGAATATAATTGAACAAAAAGGCAATTCTGTTTTGGTAAATCGTTATTATACAATAAAAAAGAATCAGTCAATGCTTGACAGTCTTTTGTCTATTTCAGCAGATTTAAGAACTATCAATACGGATTCGCTTTCTAAGGCGATTCATGATGAAGAGCATCAATTAATATCCCTAACCAAGGAACTCGGTGATTATGTCGGTAATCTTTCTATTGACTGGAAAGAAATTTATAAAAAATTGAAAGATACCGACATCGCAATAGAATTTGTAAATTTTAGACTCGAAAACGAAAACCAGCAAATCTATGCCGCCCTTGTTTTGAAAAATGGCATGAAATATCCGGAACTTGTAAAACTTTTTGCCTCAGACGAATTTTATGACATACCGTCAAGCGAATATTATAAATCAGCCAAACTTTATAACATTGTTTGGAAACCGTTAGAGAAATATCTGCAAGGTGTTAAGAACGTTTATTTTTCACCTGCCGGATTGTTTCACACAATAGGCATTGAATATCTGCCGGACGAAAACGACAATTTTTTCTCAGAAAAATATGCTTCTTACCGTTTGTCATCAACGCGCGAACTTGCTTTGGAACATTCCGTAAATCAGAATAAAAAAGCGGCAACTTACGGCGGTATAAAATATGACAATTCAGACAAAACCGGCAAAAAACGTGGCATTGCAACTTATCTCAAAGGTTCAAAAATAGAATCCGACACCGTTGCAAAACTTTTACAATCAGTAGATTACGAAGTTATTGCGTTAAGTGATATTATTGCTACCGAAGAAAGTTTCAAAAAGCTGTCAGGAACGAATTTGAAAATTTTGCATATTGGCACACACGGTTTTTATTATTCTCAAAGCGACTTGGAAAAAGCAGGGTTCAGTTTCTTTTCTAACAATAATCAACAAAGTGAAGAAGACAAAGCCCTGAGTTGTAGCGGATTGCTTTTTGCCGGTGCTAATTTTGCTCTTGATATTGACACTCGAAACGCTATTCCCGAAGGCGATGACGGAATTTTAACGGCAAAAGAGATTTCAAGACTTGATTTCAAAGGTTTGGATTTGGTGGTTTTGTCGGCGTGTCAGACGGGTTTAGGCAAAGTTACGGGCGAAGGCGTTTTCGGACTTCAACGCGGTTTCAAGAAGGCCGGAGCGCAGACAATTGTTATGAGCCTTTGGGAAGTTGACGATTATGCTACAAGACTTTTGATGACAGAATTTTTCAAAGGGTTGACAAGCGGAAAAAGCAAAAGAGAGGCGTTTCTTGCGGCTTCCAATTACGTTAAATCCAAAAAGTCCGACCCGAAATATTGGGCGGCGTTTATTATGGTAGACGGATTGGAATAAAAAATGTTTTCCCTTCTGTCTTATGAATTGAATTTCTTTTGGATAACTCCCAAAAAGAATTTACTTTTGTACCAATTAATAACAAACACGTTGTAAGGCAATGATAACAATCGGTAATCCAATTTTTGATTCGGTTTTTAAATTTTTCTTGGCTGACGATACCGCCGCAAGAATACTATTGTCGGCACTTATAAAAAAGAAAGTTACGAAACTCGAAACGCGCAAAAACGAATTTACGCAAAAAGGCGATGATGGTGAAATTTCTGTAATGCGTATCGATTTTGGTGCTCATATTCTTACTCATGATGACGAAGGTAACGAAGTTGACCGTTTGATAATCATTGAATTACAAAAAGCGTGGGTTAATTATGAAGTTCCTCGGTTTCGTCGTTATTTAGGTCACAACTATATTGCGTCAGAAAATATTTTTCATGACACAAATGACGACCGTGATTATGGATTGCCAATTATTGCCGTTTATATTCTCAATCACCGGGTTGGAAATCTTACTGAACCTGTTACTTATCTCAATCGCAAATATATGGATTACGACGGCAACGAGCTTAAAACCGGAGTTCCTGATAAATTTGGTGAAAGCTTGTCTCATGATTGTATAATCGTACAAGTTCCGTTATTGTCTGATAAAATCCGTAATCGTGCCGAAAAAATTCTGCAAGTGTTCAATCAAAAATTTTCGGTAAACAAAAAAGGTTTCAAAATGCAGTTTGACGATTCTTTGACCGAGGGTGACAGCGAAATGCAAAAAATTGTAAACCGACTTTCAATGGTATTCACCGACGACCATACTACCGAGTTGATGATTGCTGAAAACGAAGAGTATCAGGAGCATCTTGAACACATTGCAGCCAAAAAACAACTTGCCGAGCAGAAAGAAAAACTTGCCGAACAGAAAGAAAAACTTGCCGAACAGAATGCAATTCTTTTGGCAAAAGAGCAGGAATTGGCTCAAAACAAAAGACAGTTAGCTGAAGCGGACGCATTGTTATCTGCGTCAATCAAAATGCTTGCCTCTGCTGGTATTCCCAACGAACAGATTGCTAAGAATCTGAATATTTCAGTAGAGAAAGTTGAAAAATTATTGGCAAGTTAAGTCGTGAAGTAGTAAAAAAAAATCATAACAATTTCCCCTTTGATTTAATTTCTATTCTTATAAAAATCGGGGAAATTGTTATGAAAATTTGATGACTGATTTATTTCTTACCGCCTAAAAGTTCGGCGAGTTGTTTGTCTTTGAACGTATGTTTTTCCTGATCCCAAAAGCCAAAGTCAGCATCGTAACACCATGTTGTCCATGCAATGTTGAATTCGTCGAAAACAGAAAGCATGTCTTTGGTCCATGCGTAGGCAATCTCTCTGTCAACGGGACAATAAACACCCCATTCTCCGCAGAAAAGCTGAAGTCCGTATTTCGCTGCTACGTCGATCGCTTCTTTCATCTGATTGTAAATCATTTGACGATTCCATTCTACCTTGGTGTATTGTTCTACAAAAGGTTTTACACTGTCGGGAGTGGCTGCAAAATCTTCTGCCGAAATCGCTATGCCGGGATATGTTACTTTGCCTTTGTAGTCTTTGATAGGTGTCCATGGCGCGCCGTAATGTGTTACAATCATTGGGTTGTAGAAATGGAAACTTAGAATGATATTTTTGTCATTTTCAGGAACTTTCAAGAATTTGAATGTTTCTACACCTTGCCAACGGTTGGAACCTATTACCAAAGTGCGTTCGGGTTCGCGTGCGCGTATTGCCTTGTGAACTTTTGCAATAAGATTGTTCCACTGGTCGTGCTCTTCGGCAACGGGTTCGTTCATAAACTCGTAAGCCACCCAATCGGTACTGTAGTTAATCAGCGAATCTTCCAACTGATTCCACAAATTGATAATACCTTGTTGTGCTTTTTCGTCGGTAAAAAGTGTGTTTTTGCCGCCTTCGTTTTCTGCGTTGAAGTAGTGCGCACGAATAATATGAAGGTCAACAATAGCGCGGATATTGTGTTTACGGGCAAGATTAAGAGCGTTTTTCAGCAAAGCCCAAGCTTCAGGAAGTTTGTTGCCGTTTTCGTCCCAAAATTGTTCCTCATCGATTGGAATTCTTACGTGGTCAAAACCCAGACTGTCAAGCCTTGCAAAGTCGTCTTCTTGGATGTGGAGACGGCGTTGTTCGCCGCGCTCAGTGCTTTGGGACAGCCAGTGACTGAGGTTTGTGCCGCGTTTTATTTTGAAACCTTCTTTTGTTGCAGGTGTTTCCTGTTGATTGGAATTACTTGTAGTACCGCAAGATACCAAAATGCAGCATAATGCCAATAAGGCAAAGAATAAATAGTGTTTTCTATTCATTTTATTGAATTTTTTGATTTGTGATGAGCGTATATATAGTGAATTGGTAAAATAAAATACAAAATATGTACGCTGCAAATTATTTAATTAATGATTTGTCTGTATTTATTTTATTTGGTAAAAAGTCAGATTATATTTATTAACAACGGAAAACACAGATATTTTATTTGCGTTTTCCGTTGTAAAAATTATTATTTATCGTGTTTTACGATATTCCATTTGGAATTGTCGGTATTGTAGTCCCATTCTTTTAGAATAGGAGTGCTGTCGCCGATAGAGTATAGTACAAATTTGGTGTTGTCGGAATTTTCTCCGGCAAGACGTTTCGGCATAATTCTGTAATTGCCGTCGATGGTTTGTTCTATGCGCCAGAGTTGGGTATCAAGTCCGGAGTATTTTTCGGTGGCTTTTACTTCAAAATTTTCTGCCGCTGTTAATGCTCTGTCGGTACCTTCGATTGTGATTTTGAAATATGGATTTCCGAGGTAGCCGCCTTTGTCGGTTACGGCTTCAATCTTCCAATTTTGATTCGGACGGAACATAAAATCGCTCAAACGTACTTCAATATCTCCTTTTTTCCAATTCTTTTCTACATCAGAAAGTTGTTGAAATTTAAGGGTATCAACTTTTTGTTTAGGATCGATTTTCCACCAAGCCTGACGGTCTTGCGGTATGCGTACAAAATCAGTAGCAATTTCCAAAGCGTAACCGCGGCGTTCTGATTGAATTTCATAAACTCCCGGTTTAATTTTTTCGCCGGCTTTGGGCCAACCGTTTTTCCATGTTAACGGTAATATTGCCAAAACACTGCGACCGCCTTGATTGAAATCTGCTTCCCAGTGACACGACATCACTTCAATACCTTCGTCAACAACAAAACGGCCGAAATGTCCTGCGCCGACAGCTCTGTCGCCGGTTGCTACTACCATTTTGCCGCCGCCTTGTTTCATATCGCGGTTTACATTGTCGAGGTACGGACCTTTTACATCCTTTGAGCGGCCTACTACGATGTTATAAGTAGAATTTACACCGTCGCAGCATGTACCGTGAGTGCCAAGAAGATAAAACCAACCGTCGCGATAAAGTAAATCTGTAGCCTCGCAGTCTATTGCGATATCTATCGGTTCATAGCCTTCAAGACGTTTTCCTGTTTCGGGATCGAGTTCCACCATGCGGATATTTCCGAAATATGTTCCGTAACTTACCCAAAGACGGTTTTGCTCAGGAATATACAAAAGTCCGGCATCGATAGCATCGCAATCTTCCATACCGTCTGACATCGCTACCTCAATCGGTTTGGAGTATTTGAAATCAGGCGATTTTGGGTCTAAGGTTTTGTTCCACATCGTGAGAATTCTACCGTAGTGACCGCCGCCAAGTCCGCCGCCTGTTGCGCTGTATGCCACGAGGTATCTGTCTTTGATTTTTACAACATCGGGAGCCGCACCGCCGCCGGGACGCTCAGCACCGCCTTTCCAAGTCCAGCCGCCGTCTTCGGATATCAAACCGCCGCTGCCGGTGCCAAATGTGTAATATTTTCCATCACATTCTGCCAATGTTGACGGATCATGGATGTAGGGTTGACCGGTTTGCGCACAGAGTACTCCGGCTGAAAACACAGTCAGTATTGTAGATACAAATTTCTTTGCCATTTTTATTCTGATTTTTGGTTATTGCTGCAATTACCTGACATCTTTTTGTTAACATCAATTATTTTTGCAGTTGGGAATATCAGGTAAATTGAGCAATTTTTTTGGTGATTGATTTTTTATTCTATTCTGATATTTCTTACGGGATTAAGATTTTTGTCGATAAAACGTACACAAAAATCGCTCATGCCCGGACCGTTGATTACTGCGCCTCTCAACACGTTGCGGCCTTTTTTGAGTGTAACGGATTTTGATACACAATCATCTTTTACCATACGGCGGTCGCCCTGCATAAGCAGGATTTTTTCGTCGTTGAGCCACCAGCAAGATGCTGAGTTGCTGCCTACTGCAAGTCTTACATTTTCGATATCTTCATCGCAATTAATTACTGTAACGGCAGAATACAATACACCGTAGTATTTTTTTGAATACATCTCTGAAAATCTGAATAGTTTTACATTGAATCTTTCGCTGTCGGTTTTGTGCCAAACAAGATTCTGATTATTATATTTTACTTTTTGATTGTCAGAGGGTTGTGTTGCAAACAATTTTGTATAATTGCTGTTGCAGAATACGCTGTCAAGATACGAATCGGTAAAAATGGCATTTGTAAAAAGATCCATGTTTATCGGCTCAAGGATATGCCAGCGTTTGATAAAGCCGTCGTTGTCAGGCTGCAAAAAAGTGGAAGAAGGCTTGGAAAAATACTTCTCAGAGTTTTTAAATTGTATATTGTCGATATTTAAGCCTCCTTCCTCTGTTGAAATATAAAGGTCGGTAATATTTTTAGGCAGATAATTTACGGGCGCAGTAACGGTAAGCCACTGACCGCTGTAATCGCGTTTAAACTGACCTTCGGTGATACAAACCACTTTGAATTGGGCAATTATTTTGCCTTTTGCGTTTTTGTCGCGGATTATGAAACTTGTATTTTTGTCGGCTTTAACATTGGCTGTTACATAACCGTTTTCAAATTTAGAAAAGTCAACATCGTTGAATGTTAAATAACTTCCTTTCTTTTCTAAACGAGCCGACCAGCCTTGAAATTTGTCTTCCTCGTCCAAGAATTCGATTTTTACATCGGATGAGGCTGAGCTGTATCTGTCAACTTCGATTTTGGAAAGAGCGTCCACAATACCTACGCCGCGAAGTGTCGGAGTTACTTCTTTGATTGTGCCGTCGGGATTGAAATAGAGTTTCTCGATTCTTACGCTGCGGCGTTTGTCATCGTTGGGAGAGTAGTCGTTTTGATGATAAAACAAATACCATTGACCTTTGAAATTTACGATGGAATGATGATTTGTCCAACAGCCGTTGGCATGTTCTTTCATTATCAAACCTTTGTATTCGTATGGTCCCATCGGATGTTTGCTCATTGCATATCCGAGTACTTCGGTGTTTTCTCTTACGTAAGGATATGTAAGATAGAAATTTCCGTTGTATTCAAAAGCAAACGGACCTTCGGCTTGTCGCGAGGGCAAATCTTTCAAGCAGTTGACGCCGCTCATCTGAAATTCTCTTTCACCGAATTTAATGGTTTCAACAGGGGTGTCGTCCTCAATTTCAATCATATTGTCCTTGAGTTTTGCACATCGTCCCGGTCCCCAAAACAAGTAGGCATTGCCGTCGCTTGCAAGCAGCACGCAAGGATCGATGCCGCCTACACCTTGGATATTGGTTTTCACCGGAGTAAACGGGCCTTCGGGTTTGTCAGCAATTGCTACACCAATTGTAAAACCGTGTCCGTCTTTGGGTGCATCAGGAAAATAGAAATAGTATTTTCCGTTGCGTTCCACACAATCGGGAGCCCACATGCTGTAAGCTCCGGGATTGCCCCAGGGTACATCTTTTTGATTGATAATTACGCCGTGGTCTTTCCAATCAGTTAAATTTTCAGATGAAAAAACATGATAATCTTCCATGCAAAACCAGTCTTCCCTCACGCCTTCGGGCAACGGTTTTGGAGGATTGATGTCATGGGACGGATAAAGATAAACTTTACCGTTGAAGACCCTTGCAGTAGGGTCGGCGCAAAATTGATTATGAATTATTGGATTTTGCGCATGAAGTGTTAGCGGTAAAAATAATAATGGTAAAAATTGTCTCATAGGTTAAAAAATTTTGCGTAAAATTAGATTTTTGCATTGAGATTCCACTTACGTTTTTGTTACAAAGTATTATCGGGATGTAACATGACATGTTTTTTTTTGTTACAAATCCGTAAAAAACGTATTGACGTAAATAATCAGATGAAAAATATTCGGATTTTTTATTTTTTTTGAGTTTTCCGTAATTGAGATATTTTAAAAAAGTTAATTAAAAAAAATGCTAAAATTATTTTTTTTGTCATTAATTTTTTGTTTTCTTTGAAACACTTTATTTTCTAATCCAAAAATTTATATATTATGAAACTATCAGCACCTAAGAATTCTGTATGGATAGTTGCTGTAGTACTTGGTGTACTCGGCATTCTCGGAAAATTTGTAGCGATACCGTATGTATCGCAGTATGCATTTGCAATTTTGGCAGTAGGCTTTGTAATTTTGGCAATTGCCTGTCTGTTGAAAAATGTTTAATTTTTTTATGAAATTTGATAAAAACAAAGGGTATTCTTTTTTAGGATACCCTTTGTTCGTGTATAATCTTTTTTTTGGTGAAAGTTGATTTTATTTTTGTTTTATTTTTATACTTTGGTTTAATAGTTAAATTAATCTGGTAAAATATTTTTGCGGTATAAAAATAAAAATAAAATAAGCAGATGAAAAAGATAATTTTATTAATTTTTTGTTTTTCAGTAACAAAATTATTTGCACAAAACACAATTAAAGGTACAATTTATGACCAAAACAACGAGCCTGTAGATTTGGCTTTTGTAAATGTATTCAACGATTCTGTATTAATTAGCAGAGTCTATTCCGAAAAAGCCGGATTATTTTCTCTTGATTTGGAATCCGGAATTTACAAGTTTCAAATCGGATTTTTTGAGACCGTCGGACTTGATACTTTAATTTCGGTTGATAGAAATATCGATTTGGGCAAAATCGCTATCAACACTTCAAAAGAGTTGGACGAAATTACGATCTCAGAACGCAAAAATATTATTACTCAAAAAGCCGACAGAATGGTTTACAATGTCGCAAACGATAAATTCACGGAAGGTCGTTCCGCTTTGGAGGCAATAGCGCGAGCTCCAAGAATCACTGTCAACAAACAGCAGAAAACAATTTCGATGTCAGGCAGAAACGGAGTGAAAATTCTTCTTGACGGAAGACTTCAAGAAGACGCAACAGCACGAGACATCATCCAAAACCTAAGAGCCGAAGATATCGAAAGTATCGAAGTAATTCCTATTCCGCCGTCAAAATATTCTGCGTCTGAGAATTACGGAATGATAAATATTGTTACCAAAAATAGTAAAAACTACGGATTTAGTGGAAACGCCGATCTTGAATATGATTTTATTAACAGCGAATACGATGTATGCGGAGGACTAACTCTCAACTACCGAAGCAAAAAATTAGAAATTAAGGTGGGAATAGAGCCGGAGTTCGATAATATCACAAACGAGTCTGTTTCAGAATACCGCTACACGGACTCGCTTTTCAAAACCTCAGGATATTATTCAGGTCCTGACAAAGATTTTTCAACACATGAAATTATAAAATTCCGACCTAATGATAAAGTGGAAACAGGCGTGGTTTTCGACTACTACAAATCGGATGTTGATATGACAGACCGTAGGGTTTCGTCTATGAGCGGCTCCAAAAACGACTTTATAGAAAACTCGGTTTCAAAATACTCAATAATTACCAAAATATTGAACTTTTCTGCGTATGCTGATTATAATTTTTCAAGTGACGGTAAAAAAGTTTCGCTTACTTATAACTTTACGCAAAAAGATATGGACGAGAAAATGGGCATGAATTCCGACAAAAGCGGCAATTTGTCAGACAACAAAATCTCATGGCTCAACAAATACCGTGTCGGCAATCCTATGCTTGATTTTTATCTGCCTTTTGGCAAGACGGCTATCGAGACCGGTGTTTCGGGTCTTTTTATAAACAATGACAACAACGTCAGCGATGTTTCAAGCGAGGATTTCAATTACACTGAGCAGACTTACGCGGCATACGTTTCGGCATCTCGCAAGTTGGGTGAAAAAGTAAGTGTGAAACTTGGTTTAAGATACGAGACTGCTGATATTAACGGCAAAATAAAAGACTACGACGTAACATTCGACAACAAATTCTCAAACTTTTTCCCGACAGTTAATTTTGCGTTCCAGCCCAATGACGACAACTCTTTCACGCTGAGTTACGCCAAAAGAATCAGCCGTCCGGGATTTCCGGCACTCAATCCGTTTAGGGTATACAAAAACGCGACATCGTACAGCGTCGGAAATCCGGAAATCCAACCTCAGTTTTTTCACAATTTTGAAGTAAGCTACACATTCAATGACTTATATGTTCACTCTTGGTTGATGTTTTCAAACGACAAGATTATTACCGTAGAGCGCATAACTCCAGAGGGATTGGCAGAGTCTAAGTTAGAAAACGGTGTCAACGAAAAACAATGGGGAGCGGGTGCTGATTATATGCTTTATCCAGCCGATTGGTTGGAAATCTCGCTTTCTGCAAATGCAAAGTATCGTTCTTTCGATGGCTGTAAAAAAGAATTCAAAATAGAACACTCGGAAGGCTGGGGCGGTGAGTTTGAATCAACAATTGATTTTTATCTTAATCCGTCTCAAACGCTCTCGGCTGAAGTTTATGTTATTTATTACACACCGCACATCGGTTTTTAACGGCGCTAAAGAAGAAAACAGCACACTTACGTGTTTTTCATTAGCGTATGATTCTCCTAACGATAAATTTAGTGTCTCAGTTTTCGCGATGGATATTTTCAATCAAAATTTTTCCCGCGCAACAACCCGTTACAAAGACTATGAGATAAAAAGCACTTATTGGGCGTTTTCAAAATATTTTGGAGTTTCGCTCAGTTACAAGTTTGGAAAACAATCAGTAAAAGATGTAAATAAATTCTTAAAAGTAGAAGGCAAAAATAGGATGTAAAAAAATAAAAAGGTAAAGCGGGAGGCCTTAGAAATTTCCGCATTTTTTATTTTAATTTTCTAAATTTATGGATTATGAAAAAAATCTCTAAATTGGACTTGGAAAAGAAAATGGAAATCCAAGAAATGAGACAAATTAAAGCCGGACAACAGCAACATGTAAAAACAAAATCCGACGGCGGTACAACCAAAAGCCAGGCAAATGACCATGATAGTGCTAATTAATAAATGTAAAAAAACTTGGCAGTTTTGACGTTTTGCAGTAATTTTGCGGCGTTAAAACTGCTTTTTTATGAGAAAGAAACCATTTAAATTTATCCAAACGCTGTATTTGAATGAAAAAACTAACCCGTACAAAGACAGTTGCGGCTGGGTTGCTCCTGAGTTTCATCTGATGAGTTGGGCTTTGAGTTGTTTGCAGTTGAAAAGAATCTATGGCAATATCGATTTATTTTGCAACGATGCAGCGGCGGATTTACTTTTAGATGATTTGCAACTCCCTTATAACGAAATAAATACAGATTTAAATAATCTGTCGATTCCCGATGACAAACTAAAAATTTTACCGAAAGTTTTTACATGTTCAAATCAGACTATGCCATTTTTGAATATCGACAACGATGTTTTTGTTTTCTCAAAATTTCCGCCGTATCTTTTGGAATACAAGTTAATTCTCGAAAATCCGGGAATGGCAGGCGGGCATAGTTACAGATTTTTCAAAAAAAATCACGATGCCGCTTACCTTTATGCCGACAATCTATTGAACGATCCAGAAAAAAACTCCGCAGATTTTAATGGAACAACTCAAGGATATCTTCATTTGTCCACAGAAACCAAAAAAGACCTTCCTACTTGTCTTGCAATGGCAGCAAAACTGTGCGAACTTTACCCCGAATATTATTACAAAATAATTAATCTGTTCAAGAAGAAAAAAATTGAAATTTTTACAGAGTTTTATAACAGTAAAAATGTTGATACAAAAGCAGATATTGCAGTTTTAACAGAAAAGTCGTGGTTTGCTTTTTTCAAAAATGTATATTTGGAAAAAGATTCTGCCGTATTAAAAAAAAGGACTCGAAAACATGTAATACAAAAATTGGAAGATTTTGTAACAGAAATTTTTAGCGACAAACTGCCTGAATCACTAAATGAGGATTTCGAGAATTTCAAAACGGCTTTGCTGTCTCTTGAAAACACGTTTAAAATCTCGGAATTCTATCTTTATGGTAAAAGTCTTGAATTTCAGAATCTTTTTTCAATTTTTAAGTCATGCAATCCTCGCAATATATTGTTAACCAGAATTTTGGGAATAAACATAATAACAACTTCGTATAATTATGGCGGGATTCTTGCCAAAAAAGCCCGCTGCGGAGTTGATTATTACAACAAATTGGATGTCAGAAAAAAAGGTACATATTACAATCTGGTAATTCCCGACGCGTTTTTCGGGTGTATAATCTACGACATCAATGAAGAAGAAAAACATATTTTGGAACTTTTGCAAAAACCTATGACGGCAACCGAGATATTTGAAAATATGAAAGAAATTTTTGAGGAAGAAGTTTTAAAAGACTGCCGTCAGGAATGTGAGAAATATGTTTTCTCCATTCTGCAAAGCCTAATTTGTAAACGCGCACTTGTTCCCGAAACCCTCATTCCGGAAAACAACACTCAGAAAACAGTCAGAGCCTTAAAAAACATCGTCGTAAATAACGGTCTGAAAGAAACAGTTTACGAGGATATTTATGACGGAATCAAACCGGTTTTTGAGGTTTTGGATGCAGTGTCAAAACTCGACGGCAAAACTTTTTATATTATGGATTATGCAAAGCATGATATTATTTATCTGTCTGATACTCATTTGTTAGACTTTGACATTACATTGCATGAAATAAAAAATCGCGGTTATGATTTTTTCTTTTCGATGATTCCGCCCCAAGAGCATAAAATGCTGACGGATTTAACTCGTTCCAATATCGAGTTTGTAGAAAATCTGCCGGAAAATCTTCGTACGGAAACTATTTTGTCATGTAATTTCAATATAATACACAATGGGCAGAAATGGCTTTTGAACGCCAAAAAAAAGCCTTTGAGACTTACGCCGGAGGGGAAAATTTGGCTCGCTCTGTTTGAAATTTCGTATTCGCTTGAAACAGAACCGGGATGTGCCGAAATTGTCTGCACTGCAAATCAAAAAAAATGGATTTTCGATTTTGAAACTTCGCAATGGAACGAAACCGAACAAGTCTTTTTGTCGGAAATAGAAAGGATGATTTTACGGCTTTCTGTTCAGGGAAGAAGCATTGACGAAATTTCGGAAATTCTAAAAAAAACAAAACAAGATATAAAATTTCACAGGGGAAATATTCTTAAAAAATATAAAACTCAAAAGATTTGGGTGGCGTATTACAAATCTCAGAATATGTTTTGAAAAAAAATGGCTGTAACTACCATTTTTTATGCAGTCACAGCCTGAGATTTATTATTTCTTTAATTTAAAATTTCTTGAAAAAATCCACCATAGTTTTGTAAGTCTGTTCGTTGAAAGTAACAGGACCGTGTTTGCCGTTAGGAACAGTTACAAATTCAGTAAGTTTACCAATCTTTTGGAGTGCTTCAGATAATGTTTTGCTTTGGCAATAAGGTACTACGTCGTCAGCATCTCCATGAATTACAACAAATTGCGGCATATTTTTCTTGTTTTTCATGTAATATACCGGACTGATTACCTTAACCATATCTGTCATAACACGAGGATCTCCGCCGATGAGGACAGCTTCCGGAGATTTGTCGTCTTTGGGTTCGGTACAATTTTCCATGTGAGCCATATCAACCGGACCAAACCAATCAACAACAGCATCTACACGGCTTGAAAAATTCTCGTTGCCGCCAACATTGCCTTCAATATCAACGCCTTTGAAAGTTTTCATTCCGTTGGTAACACCTGCCATTGCTGAAAGATGTCCGCCGGAAGAAAAACCTGTAATTCCGATGAAAGAATCATCGATTTTAAATTTCTCCTTGTTGGCTCTGATAAAACGGATTACGCCTTTTACATCTTGAATTTGTGCAGGAAATTTTGCATCGGTGCTTGCGCGGTGATTGATACAAATTACAGCAAAACCGGCGTCAATAAGAGGTTTTCCGAGCGAGAAATAAGTAATTGCTTTCATGTTGTTGGAAAACCATGCCGAACCGTAAATTGCGATTACGGCTTTGTAAGATTTTTGCCCCGTTTTTGGAAGATAGATGTCCAACCGGTGAGCTTCCAAATCGTCGCCGGCATAATTTACGTCTTTGAAATCCGGTTCTACTGCTGGGATTACGTTGTGGAATCCTGCGTGAAAATCCGGTTGTTGTGCTTTTGCTAACATCGCAAATAAAAACATCAATGTAAACAACAATGTTCTTTTCATTTCAAATTTTTTTATGTGTTTTGATTAAAAAAAAAGTTGAGCTAAATTAATAAAATTCTTTCAAAATTAATTTACGTATTTGTATCAAAATGTTTCTTTGATGTAACAAAAATTCAAAAAATGGGGTTTAAAGCCCGTAATTTTGATTTTGACATTAAAAAATGGTTTTGTTAATAATTTATAAAAAGAAGTTTTTAACTGAACTTTGTTGAAGTTTTTACGTAAAAGAAAGTAATAAAAAAACTGACTCAACATAATTCCCATAATTAAACTTTATTTACAAAACCTGCAAATTTTTAACTCTTTGCAGGTTTTTTTTTATTTTGACTTTATTTGTATTATCTTTGACGCTGAATAAAATATCATGTTCAATGAAAATCAGTTACCTAAAAAAGATTGTTAAACATCATAATTTCATTTATCTTGTTTTTGCATTTGTAGCATTTTTGATATTTCATTTTTGTTACAAATATCATTTTTTTATACAAGAGCAAAACCAAATTTTTATTTATTCCAAACAATATTTTTTTGAATATTTCTCTCAAAACGGTTTTTTGTCACGATTTTTTGGGGATTTCGTTACTCAATTTTTTTACTATCTTTTTGTCGGACCGGCAGTTGCCGCAGTATTGATTTTTCTGATAACTATAGAAATCAATAGAAGTTTTGCTCGAACAATAAACAATTTTATAATTCTGCTTATTTCAATTTCGATTGAAGTTTTGTTGATTTTTACAGTATTCAACAATCAATTTAGAATAGACAGTTTGATTTCAATATATTTGGGAATTTTATTTTACAACATCTATTCATTTTTGTTCAAGAAAGAAAAATTTTGGATGGCGTTGATTTCTATTGTTTTGCTCTATTACGTTGGCGGATTTGCTACGATAATTTTTGCTACAGTTTATACAATCAAAAAGTTAAAGCAAAAAAGTTACATCGAGTTGACTTGTGTTTTGACTTCGGTTTTTGTAATTCCGATTTTCGGGCAACAAATTTTTCAAACAACTTATTTTGATAATTTATTCGCTCCAAAATTTTATGCGCCCTCATTTCCTGATACTTACAACGAGTTTTCTTACTCAGTTTCTACAGAATACTATTTCAAACATTTCAACAAAGTAGAACAGATTGTATTACAACAAGATACAATGACGGCACAATCCGGAATTTATTACAATATGATTCAGGCACAAAGAGGCGTTTTGCCGGATATGATTAAAAATCAGGCAATTCCGGAGCTTGGTACATTGATTCATATCGACGAACATTCACCACTTGAGGCGATAAATCTGATGAACGATTTTTATTATTTAATCGGCGATATGGCGATGTCAGAACGAGCAGCAATTCAAGCCCAAGTTTTTTCGCCTAACAATCGTAACGTCAAGATGATAAAGCGGTTATGTGAAATCAATCTCGTTACAGGCGATACGGCGGTTGCGTTGAAATATGTTAGAATTTTGGAGAAAACTTTGCTTTATAAAAATTGGGCAAAAAAACATCATCCTTATTTTCTTGACAAAGATATTGAGCTCGAAATTTTAGAAAAACGTAAATTTTGTAACAAAAAAGAGACAATCCGAGTCAACGATAATTGCCGGCAAATTTTGATTGAACTTTTGGAAAGCAATCCCGAAAATATTGTTGCGCTTGATTATTTGCTTTGTACGGATCTCGTTTTAGGGCAAATTAGCACTTTCAAAGCCGATTATTATAAATTCTGTACTAAAAATAATTTACAACGTTTGAATCAAATATATATTGACGCACTTTCAAAATGAATACTTTAAAACATCTATATATTTTCTTGTTTCTGATTTTGCTTATTTCTTGTAAATCGGAACCTAAAGAGATAAAACAAATCGACTGTTTCCCTGAAATTTATCCTGATTATAAAGAAGTTAGCATTCCTCCAAATATCGCGCCTTTGAATTTCTTGGTGCGTGACAGTTGTAAATCAGTTTATGTTGTAGCGTCTTGCAGCGATAAACAAATTAAAGTTTCGTGTAATAATAATCAAGTTAGTTTTGAAATTGACGACTGGAAAAAATTGATTTCCGCCGCTGTTGATAGCGATATCAAAATTACGGTTTATGAGGAAAAATCTGACGAAATTTTTTATCAATACAAAAGTTTTGACATCCATGTTGAAAGCGATTCTATTGATTCGTATCTGACTTACAGACTGATAGAGCCTGATTACGAGGTGTATTCGCGTTTGAAAATCGAACAGCGAAATCTTGAAAATTTTGAAACGAAAGATATTTGCAACGATAAGATTACCAACAATTCATGCATGAATTGTCACACGTTTGCCAACAACAATCCTGCTGTTTCGCTGTTTTATGTGCGTGGCGAAAATGGCGGAGCGATTTTTAATAGAAACGGTGTTTTGCGAAAACTCAATATCAAGACCGACGGAATGGCGTCAAGTTCGGTGTACGGACATCTTTCAAATGACGGCAGATATTTTGTATTTTCTACAAATATCATAATTCCGGGTTTTCATTCCGAACCGGGAAAACGGATGGAAGTTTTCGATACAAAATCTGATATTTATGTAGCTGATTTTGAGACTAATAAAATAATTTCGAGTCCGTTGCTTTGCGATACCTCCCGGGCGGAAACTTTTCCATGTTTTTCGGCAGACGGCAGAAAAATTTTCTACTGTTCCGCGCCTATTTTAAAGGATAATGTCAACAACATCCAAAACGTCCATTACGATTTGATAAGCATCGATTTTCAGGACGGCAAAATCGGCAATCATACCGACACTATCGTCAAGTCAACCGCTGGCGAAAGTCCTGTATCTGTCTGTTTGCCAACAGTTTCGCCCGACGGCAAATATTTGATTTACACAGAATCTGACTATGGAACATTCCCGATTTGGCATCGCGAGGCGGAATTACGAATGATTGATTTGCAGACAATGACAACGGATTCATTAAAAGCCGTAAATTCAAAAAACAGCGATACTTACCACACATTTTCGTCCAACTCGCGATGGGTAGTTTTTGCAAGCAAACGCGACGACGGATTGTACGGCAAGCCTTACTTTTTCCACATCGACTCCAACGGCAACACAACAAAACC